>JAWLBS010000165.1:0-10707 GCA_041687575.1 Phycisphaerae bacterium
ATCCTCGACCCGCTGTACGGCTTCGACGCCTGGGGCCTGGGCGGGGATTACTGGTACGACCTGAAGGTCCGGGCGATCGATCCGGACAACCCGAACAACCCCGGCGACGCGAACGAGATGTTCGCCACGCTGCCGGACGTCTACGACGCGTTCCCGTATGATTACGAGCAGGGCCTTCGCAACGTGATGGCCGACTGGGTCGAACATGCGCAGGCCAGGGGCTGGACGCAGACGGCATTCCAGACTTATCACAACCACAAGTGGTACTACAACGGCGCGCGGGTGTTCTGGTCGATGGAGGAGAACACGAGCGCCGACGACTTCCGCGCGACCGGCTACTACCACCAACTGTGGCGTGACGGGTACGAGATCGCAGATTGTCCGGATGTCGACTGGCACTTCCGGATCGACATCTCGGACCGTTGGGGGTTCAACTACGGGCAGCTCGACAACCGGGTCAACTTCGTCATGATGGGCTCGGGCGCGGCCAACACGTACTGGCCCAACATCCAGTACCGCAATTACTTCCTCGACGCCGACAAGCCCGAGGAGTGGAACTGGTACGGTGGCGGCCCGGCCGTGACCGACCGGGGCGACGGCTTCAGCCAGCTGTTCCTGCAGAGGTGGAGCCAGGGCTTCACCGGCGGACTGCCGTACTGGGACAACTACAAGACCAACTGGAACTATGCCGAGACGCTATCGACGGTCTACTCCGGCTACAGCATACCGGGCTACGGACAGTACAACGGCCCGATCATGAGCATCCGCATCAAGATGATGCGCCAGGCGCAGCAGGTGATCGAGTTGCTCAACCTCTGGGACGAGGTGACCGACTGCTCGGACATCAACCGTCAGCGGATCCGCGACGCGGTGTTCGCGCGGTACGGCCAGACCAACAGCGATGACTACTCGTTCAGCGGCCTGAGCGAGGAGCAGCTTTACCGGCTGCGGGCGGACCTGCTGGCGCAGATCTCCTCGGAGCTGCGGGTCCCAGGCGACGTCAATGGCGACGGCCATGTCAACGCGATCGACCTGCTGATGCTGGTTCGTGCATGGGCGACCCGGGCGGGCGAGCCGGCCTTCAACGTCGAGTGCGACTTCAATGGCGACGGCGTGATCAACGCGGTCGACCTGCTGGTCGTGGCGAACAACTTCGGCAACTGACGCAACAAAAGGGCCCGGCCGATCAACACTCCGATCGGCCGGGCCCTTTTTCTTTTCCCGTCGCAGCGGCGGCGCCCCGTTCATCATCCTGAATGGCGTGTTTGCCTGTCCGGTTCAGCCTGCCTATCGTAAGTTGTACAAGCATTTCCATCTGATTCCGGGGGATAGGGTACCATGAGTCGACCCACAAGGTCGGTGTGGGCAGTCATGGCTGCACTTCTGGTGTTCGCAGCCGGCAACATGAACAGTCAGGCGATGGATCTTCCGGCTGCGCAGCCTCGCGACGGGCCGGTCGAGCCGCCGCCGTTTCCGACGCTGATCTTCGGCACGGACGCGCGGCAGTTGGTCGAAGACACGACGGCGTTTCCGTGGTCGGCGGTGGGACAGGTGCGTGCGTACTACGAAGATGAAATCCGGGTGGGGACCGGCGCGATGATCGGGGACAGGGCCGTGCTGACCTCGGCACACCTGGTCCACGAACCGGGACGGAGCCTGCCGGAATCCGTCGAATTCACGCCGGCCCGCAATGGGTACTTCGAGCCGTTCGGCCGGTCGACCGCTGCCGTGCAGGTCGTGCCGCGGGCGTGGCAGGACGAAAGGGACGACCAGTCGGATATTGCGATCCTCATCCTGGCCGAGCCGCTGGGCGCACAATCGCGGTTCCTGCCGCTGGAGGTGTTGGGCGCCAGCGATCTGCGCGACCTGCCGATCCGCAGCGCTGGCTATCCGAGCGACCTGGGCACGATCTATCAGTACCAGGCGACCGGGCAGAGCCTGGGCACCGACGGCAACTTCCTGATCGAGACCCTCGACACCGAGCCGGGCCAGAGCGGTTCGCCGATCTGGTACACCGATCCCGACAGCGGCGAGCCCCGCGTGGTGGCCGTGCTGAAGGGCACGCGGCGGCTGACCAGCGGCCTGGGCCAGACCACCAGCGAAGGCATCGCCATCCGGATCACCCCCCAGTGGGCGACGTGGATCAACCAGGTGCTGGTCACATACGGCGAACAGCCGCAGGAGCGTCTGATCGGCGTCGAGGCGATGCCGATGTACGGCATGTGCGGACTGGGGCTCAGCCAGGCCCTGCTGGCGTGCGCGCTGGGGTGGGGGACGTGCCTGGTATCGCGGCGGACGCGCCGTATCGATGGCGGCGCGCCTCACGGTCGCGGCTCGTGCCCGTCTGCTGACAGATGTAACGGGTTGTCATCCTGAACGAAGAGGAGGATCTCTGCCTGTCTGTGTTCTCTCCGCTTGCGTTCAGTGCGCCCGCCGTCGCAACGGGTGCGCCCGCGGTACAGGATCGCCATGCCGACCGCTGCCATCACAACCTCCGTCAGTGTCTGGCACACTCGCAGGACCAGGGCGACGACCGCGGCGACCGGGCCGATCAGCGGGGTCAGGACGATCAGGAGCACACCCTCGCGAACACCCAGTCCGCCGGGGATCAGCGCCAGCGTCCCCAGCGACATGGCCAGGGCCTCGGCCCCGGCGAAAAACGGCAGCAGGCTCAACGGCACGTCGATCAGCGCGCGGGCGGTCAGCCATGTGGCCACGCCCGTGACACCCCAGGAGACGATCAGCAGCAGCATCGGCACGAGATAGTGCGACAAGGGGGGCAAAGCGGACAGGGGTTCTTGCCGCAGCCACCGCAGCGGCCTGGCCGTCACCGCCGAGAGGATCCTCGGGTGCAGCAAGCCGACCCCGCCGGCCAGGACGACCAGCGAGCCGGCCCAGGCGAAGGGGAATTGCAGGTAGACCGGCTGCCACAGGCACAGGGGCGCGGCGATCATCAGTCCTGTCAGCACGGCCAGGCCGGCCTGCAGCAGGACCACGCTGGCTCCGACGGCGGCCGGTACCTGGTGACGGCGAAGCAGCCAGATCCCGCCGGCGACGCTGGCGAACTTGCCGGGGACATACTTGCCCAGGATCGGCAGCCAGGTGATCGCGCACACCACCGGCAGCGGCGGCGCGGGGGCAAAGCCGCCGATCAGACGCCAATAACTGATCGCGTTGAGAATCGATGCAACCGCGCCGAGGGCCAGCGCCGGCAGCAGCAGCAGCGGCCGCAGATGGATCTGCGACCAGGGCACACTGGCCATCTCGGCGCGCAGGGCCCTGGCCACGAAGATGACGACCGCGGCCAGCACGAGCAACTGCGCGCCGCGCAGCAGGATCGAGCGAAGGGCAAGCGGTTGAGCCCGATCGAGGGCCACAGGGGCATATGCGGTTGTCTCGGTCGCGTCGCTCATGCGTGGAATTATACCGGTTTGGCGGGGGGCGGGGGAGAGGCGAAGGGGCGTTCGGCTCGGCGGTTCGATGGTCGAGAGTTGCGCGGCAACCGGGGCAGGGGTGCTGTCCGCACGCGGGCAGGCTACAGGGGCGGGGCCTTCCTGCGCCGCGATCAATAGAAGCAGCGTCGATTGTCGCAGTCCACGTTGCGCCGATGCGTTCCATGCGGAGTCGGGAGTTCGCTCGGCCTGGAGGTTCGCCGCTAGCGGTGAGCCCTGGCGACCGGCCATCACGGATCCTCGTTTCGAGAAGGTCATTCATCGCGCTCGCGGACGTGTTCCGCAGCCGCCTGCTTGGTATAGTACCCATCCCCTGGCGCGACCGACAGACCAGCACGACCGGGAGTATGATCGAACGATATGAAACGATACCTCGTTCTGACCGCGGCCGTTGTCATGCAGATGTGCCTCGGGCCGATCTATGCCTGGAGCACCTTTGTGCCCGAGCTGCAGGAACGGTTCGGCTTCACCTCACGTCAGACGCAGCTGGTCTTCGGGACGAGCTTCCTGGTCTTCAGCGTTGTGGGCGTCTTCGCCGGGCGGATTCTCGACCGGTACGGGCCGCGGGCGCTGTCGGTGCTGGCGGGGGTGCTGCTGGGCTCGGGGTATCTGCTCGCGTCGGTGGCGGGGGAGCACTTCTGGCTGCTGTGGCTGGCGGTGGGGGTGCTCGGCGGTCTCGGCATCGCCAGCGGGTACTACTGTCCGGTGGCAACGGCGATCAAGTGGTTCCCTGCGCACAAGGGGCTGGTCGGCGGGCTGGCGATCGGCGGGTACGGGGCCAGCGCGATCATCCTGACCAACGTCGCCAAGGTCCTGTTCGACCGCGGCTGGGACGTGTCCGATATCTTCCGCCTGGTCGGGCTGGTCTACGGGCCGATCATCATGGCGATGGGGCTGCTGCTGCTTGTCCCGCCGGGGGCCCACGTCACCGGGGCGCCGGCCCTGCGGCGGCGGGTGATGCTCCGCGACCGGCGGTTCTGGGCCCTGCTGACCGCGATGTTCTGCGGGACCCTGCCGGGGCTGGTCGTCAGCGGCAATCTCCGACCGATCGGGCAGCTCTTCGGCTTTGACGAGATGATCGCCCTGCAGGGGATCACGGTGTTCGCGATCGGCAGCGCCGGCGGGCGGGTGCTCGGCGGGTATGCGGCCGACCTGATTGGCGGGCGGCGGGCGATGATGGCGGCGCTCGGGCTGGTCGCGGTCTCGATCCTTGTGGTCATCGCCTCGGGTCTCGCGGGGGTGGGCTGGCTGGTCGCGACGCTGTTTGTGGGGTTCTGCTATGGCGGGGGCTTCGCGATCTACCCGGCCCAGATCGCCGACTGGTACGGATTCCGGGTGATGGGGACGATCTACGCCCTGGTGATGCTGGGACACGGCCTGGCCGGGCAGATCGGACCGGTCCTGGCCGGCTGGTCGAGGGATGTCACGGGCAGTTTCACCCCCGGGCTGATCGGCGCGTGCTGCGTGGCGGTAGCGGGACTGGTGGTGTTTGCGTGGTTGAGCCGGGAGGCGGTCGAACCGGGCGAGGCGTAAGGCCGCGAGGCGTCTTGTCCCCGCCTGGCCGATCGGATTACAGGGGGGCTGACCCCTGGAAGACGCTCAGGGGTCAGCCCTCCGGCGACATCCATCAGCGCCGCTGTACGGGCGTGACCCGCACCACGGCGTCCATCTCCGCCAGCTGCCGCAGCTTACGAACGTCGATGCTGCCGATGATCAGGCGGACCGCCTTGCCCTCGCCCGACGTGACGAACCCCAGTTCCTTCAGGGCATGCAGTGTGTTATCGGACGTATCACTCAGCCAAACCATCACGTCTACCCGCCAGTCACGGACCACCAGCCCGTCGACCGTCAGGTTGCCATCCCGGCCTCGCTTGGCTACCTTCTCGGCCAGATCGCGGAGCGGCTCGCTGATCTTCATCGCCGCCGGCTGGCTGGCTGCGGTGGTTGCCGTGGCGTCCGCGCCGTCCTGGGCGAGCATCTCCATGGCCTCGCGCGGGGGCTGACTCATGGCCCGCGGTGCGATCAACCGCCGGGCTCTGCCTACACTGGCCGGGGCGGGGGCGGCGGACGGAAAACCTGTCGCCTTCATCGCCCCGAAAGACACGCGCCGCCCCCCGGCGGCCTCGCCGAACACACCCTCGTAGCTGACGCCCTCGGGCATCTCTACGGGCACGGCGACGGTCGTCGGTTCGCCGCCGACGGTCACGGTCATCTCCTCGACCGCTACGAAGCTGGTGAACTGCGTCATCAGGTGGAACGTCACGCCCAGGTCGGTGATCTGCTGCTCGAGGTCCTTGGGAAACGCCCCCCGCTGCAGGCCGGCCAGGTCCTTGTTCATCAGGTGCGTCACCTTTGCCCGGGCCCACAGGCTCGCCACGGCCTCGTGGTGAGTCGCTGCCTCCTGCGGCTGGATCTCGATCGTCCGCTCGAATGGCCCCGCCGCCGTCGTGCCGCGAAGTGTAATCGTCCCTTTGGCCTCGTCATCGAGCCGGCCGTGAATCATCAGCGGCTTGCTGGCGAACAGGTCGGGGTACGTTGCGGGGTAGACCTCGCTGACCGGCAGGTCGCCCCAGTCGATCGAAATATCCGTCAGCACAGGCGACTGAATCCGCTGCTGGAACCGCTCGGCGGCGCCCTTCGCCTCGCTGTCGAGCGTGACGTACTCGACCTCGCCCCGCCCGGCGTGCGCCAGCCCGTCCAGCAGGTAGCGGTTGACGCTGTTGCCGATGCCGAACGAGAAGACCCGCGCCTGGCCGGCATTCTTGCGGGCGGCGTCGATGATCTCCATGTCGTTGCCGACGAAGCCGTCGGTCAAGAAGCAGACGATGCGGAGCCGCCCGGCAGGCCCGCCCTCGCCGTCGACCTGGTATTTCCAGGCGACCAGCACCCGCTCGCCGTTCATGGTCCGCCATTGGCCGTGGATGCGGATGTCGTGCTTGTCGACCACGCTGGATGGCGGGTTATCCCCGCCAAGACGCACCTTCCGGCCGTCCTCCCGCTGTATGGCCAGACTGCCCTCCATCATTACCAGCCGTCCCGGCCAGGAGAGTTTTTCGCCGCTGTCAAAGTAGCGGATCCGGTCGTAATCAACGCGGACGATGACCTCGCGCCCGTCGGCCGGCAGGTTCATCAGTTGGTCCGGCGAGATTACCGCCCGCGTCTGTTGCGCGCCCGGTCCGGTCAGCGCCTCCTTGATGGCCGGCAGCATCACCGTCCCGCCGCCGGCGTCGAGGTTGGCCAGGTACTGCAGGGCGGCCTGGCGGTTGGCGTCGGTGTTGGGCACGGGCCTGTCGAAAAGGCGTTCGACCTGGTTGCCGAAGCTCAGCAGGTTGAACGTGTCGTGCGGGTTCATCTGCTGGATGCACAGCCGCATCGTCTCTTTGGCCTTGCCGATCGGAAAGCCGCTCTGCGAGCCGCTGCGGTCGATCACGAAGATCATCTCCTTGGGCACCGCCTCACTCGGGGCGACGCGTCTGGGCGGCTGGAGCACCAGCGTGACAAACCGCCCTCGCTCGTCGGCGTGGACCAGCACCGCGTCCTCGATTCGTTCGGTCGCCGTGCGGTAGCGGAGGATGAAGTCCTTGTTCGGTATCGTTTTCTGGTCCGCCAATTGGATTGTCGCACGACTCTCCTCGTTGCGCTGCACGTTAAGTTTGTGAAGCACGCTCTCGATGTCCTGGATCGCCATGCCGGCGTCGAGGTGGACGGTCATGCTGATGTCGTGACCCGCCCGGGTGCCCGGAGGCGTGACCGGCGGGGTGATCTTCGAGGCGTCCGGCACGTCAGTGGTGTCGGGGGCCCAGCCGGTGCCCGTCTGGCCCGTCGGCTGGCCCGGGACGAACCGCGGGCCCACGACCATCGGGAAGACGAACTCGAACCAGCCGTCTTCGTATTTCAATGTTTCCACGTAGCGGATTTCGATCGTGACCTCGGCCCCGGGCTCGATGTTGGCGATCGACTGGGTGAAGATGTTCGGCCGCTCCTGGTCGAGCAGGCTGGCGACGTGGCCCGCCTGTTTGGCCGCTTCGTAGACCTGCCGCGCCTCGGCGCGGGGCTTGATCTGCCCGACGATCCGCCGGTCGCCGACGGTCATGACCATCTCATCGACAGCCGCATCCTGGGGCAGGGGGAAGGTGTAGACTGCCTCGATCTTGCGGTCGGTGGGGTTGTGGAACTGCTGGGTGACGGTGGTCCGCCCGACGTAGCCGGCGATGCCGGCCTGGACATCGGTGTGCCTCAGCGGGCAGGCCCCCGCGGGCTGTCCCTGCGGGTCGATGATGCGAAGCGCCCCGCCTTCGATGGCCCGGGCATCGCCCGCCCGAGCGGTTTCCGTCAGCACCCCCGTCAGGCCCACAAGTGCCAGCAGGACAAACGATCCGGCAACGGCTGCGTTTCGAGGTCTCATGGTTCGCTCCTCGCGATCGGTCCGGTTGTATTGCGTTTCCGGGGGATTAGATGCCGCTGGCGCGAAAAGGTTCCACTGTTTTGAGGGGGCAATTTTCTGTTTCGACGGGTGCCGGGTGCCATGGCCGCACTGCTTGCCACGGCGTAGCCGTCGTTTGGCGAAGCCGGGTTGCGGCCATGGCATTCTTCGGATGAGGGGTGCGCTCCTTGTCGAATAACCGACCAAAGATGTCATTCTGAGCGCAGCGAAGAATCTCTACTGGACGGCGTGCCCATGGTTTAACGCCTCATGTTTGCACACATCGGTATGCCGAGGGTGTACTCGCGGTCTTGCTGTGTCAGGGAGACTCCTTCTCCTTTCAGAAAAAGATACTCCAGTCCATTGGGCGGGTCGCGCAGGAGCCGGGGGAGGGCGACCAACCGGTGAGCCGCTGCCAGATCGGCCCGTGACATATCTCCTATACACCTCAAGGCCGACCCGCAGGGCTGCCAGAAGAACCAAAGGGGCGTGGCATTCATCGGGTCCGAAAGACAGATGACGCCCAGGTGAGGCAGCTGCCAGTCGTACCGCTCGTGCCCCCAGTGCGGCAGCCGGGCGTCGGGCAAGTTCGCCAGCAGCAGAAAAGCGCATACGGCGGCGGCCGCACGCACGCGTCGCCGGCCGGTTGGCAGATGGCGGGTCCAACCGGTATTTCTCCCTATTGACATGCGCGAATCGCGTTGGTTATTGTAGATGCTGTTGCTACATGGCGTCCAAATAGTTGCGGCGCAGGGTCGTTTCTTTGGCCAGGCCTGCAGGCGTCTTGTCGGAGGGTTGGGGCGGTCGGGTCGTTGCGCGGTCGATGGCAGAGGGATCGACCCGTGGCTGTCTCTCCTATAACAGCGAGCAAACCGGTGTTTCGGGTAGCCTGGCAGGGTCACCCGCTGGGCCAGACGCGGGATGTGCGCATCAGCTGGGTTTGATTGTGCGGATCGCGGCTGCTCCGGGAAAACGAAACCGAATCTTGTCCCATGTGCATAAGGAGGGTCGGTCCATGAGATTCGCCGCTGCGGTGATCTGTGCGGCGCTGGTGATTACCTGCGGAGCCGCGCACGTCGTTCAGGCAGCCTCGCTGGGCAGTGCGTTCACCTACCAGGGACAGTTGCGCAGCAACGGCACGCCGGTGCTTGCGCCGGCGGCCGCGTTCACGTTCCGGCTTTGGGATGCCGAGACCGCGGGCACGCAGGTGGGCCCCGACGTCATCCTGATAGGCGTCCCGGTGTGGCATGGGCTCTTTACGGTCCAGATCGACTTCGGCCTGCCGGTCTTCGGCGGGGATGCCAGGTGGCTGGAGATCGGCGTGGATACCGCTGGCGGAACGAATTGGACCTGGCTGAGCCCGCGTCAATCGATCGGAGCGGCTCCGTACGCCCTGCACGCCCTCAACGGCAGCCAGTGGCTCAACGGGACCGGCTCGATCTACTACACGGATGGCGATGTGGGCATCGGCACGAGCAGCCCCGCGGCCCCCCTGGAAGTTGTCGGCACCAGTGGCAAGTTCGGCAGCACGGCAATTCTCGGGCGGATCACCGGGACCCTCGGGATCAACTACGGCGTCCGCGGCACGGTCGCCTCGCTGATGGGGGCGGGCGTGCAGGGCGAGGCTACCGGCACCAGCGGCGTCGGCGTCGTCGGCAGGGCAACGGCCGGCACGGGTGTGATGGGCGAAGTGAACGCCACCTCCGGCAGCGGCCGCGGCGTCTCGGGCCTGGTGCACAGCCCCGACGGTCAGGCGGTCCGCGGCGTCAATGACGCCACAACCGGCGATGCGGTGGGCGTCTACGGCGAGACCAGCAGCCCCAATGGCTATGCGGGCTACTTCCAGGGCCGGGGTTATTTCAGCGGCAACGTCGGCATCGGCGTGCCGGACCCGGCGGCCCCGTTGACCTTGGCCGGCGGAAACCCGGAGATCGTCAGCGGCAACGGCGACCTGCTGATCGGCGGTGCCGACGCGAAGCTCAAGATCGGGGTAGCCAACTTCTCCGGCGGCCTGGGCATGACGCGGCTCAACGCGCAGGCAGACAGCGCTATACCCAGGATGCTCCTGGGCGCCGATGGCATCGACGTGATGACGATCTGGTTGGGGGGCGTGGGCATCGGCACGGGCACCTCCCTGCCCGCCGCCAAGCTTGAGGTTAACGGCAAGGTCAAGATGACCGGCTTCCAGCTCGGTTCGTCCGCGACCAGCGGTTACGTACTGACCGCGGACTCCAGCGGCAACGGCACCTGGCAGGCCCCCACCGGTGGCGGCAGCAGTTTCAGCCTGCCCTACACGGGCACGGTCTCCAGCACGAACGCGGCCATCGACGTCACCAATACCGGCACGAACATTGGGAGTCGTGCGATCTATGCCAAGATTACGAACGCATCGATCAGCAGCGAAGCCGCAGCTGGCGTATTCGAGTCCACCGGCACGGAGGCCTACGCCCTCCATGCTATCGCCGACACCACCGCGGTCTACGCCAGGGGCGGAACCGGCTACGGCATCTATAGCTCCGGCAACGGCGGCGGCTTCTTCTCTGCCGGCGGCGCCACCGGGCGGGCCGTATACGGCATGGCCGGCAGCCAGGCCACCAGCGGCTTCGGCGGCTACTTCTATTCGACCGGCACTACCGGCACCGGCATGTACGCCAAGGCGGCCGGCACCAGCGGCGTCGGCGCCACCATTGAGGCGACCGGCACCAGCGGCGTCGGCCTGGTCGCCAAGGGGCCCGTCGCGGGCGCCCGCATCTACGGCCACCTGGAGCTCTACGAGCACGGCACGACCAACAAGATCCTGGAGATGGGCAAGGGCCTGGACTACGCCGAAGG
>JAWLBS010000166.1:0-10703 GCA_041687575.1 Phycisphaerae bacterium
TCCTGGCGGGTACTGCGTGACGGCATGATGGCTCCCTCCATGTACTGCTGGCCAGCTACCTGCTGCCGACCTGCCCCCATACTACCACAAATCACCCGCTAAAACTGTCACGCACCCCCATCCGTCGTCCCCTCGGCCTGTTTGCCCTTCTGTTCTGCTCATCCAATTGCTACAATGGTGTCCGGTGCTGTTTTTCGTACTGAAATGTGTCATATCTCGATTGGAGGCCGACGATGCAGGGGAAGAAGAGAGTCGCGCTGGTGTCGATGCTGGTATGCGTACTGTTGTTTTCAGGGGCGACCGTCCACGCTGCTCGAACGGCACCCCCCTTGCCGCCGCCTGCCGGGCCGGTCGTCAACGTCCCCGGCGGCAACGTCAGCCAGCTCATGTCCGCCGTCAGCTCGGCTGCGCCGGGCACGACCATCATGCTGGCCGACGGATTCTACGACGTGGGCACCTACGGCCACTCGATGGTCATCAACGCATCGAACGTCACCATCCGCAGTGCCAGCGGCAATCGCGACGCGGTGGTCATCAAGGGCAGTGGCATGGGCGTTTACGGCGGGACTCCGACCATCTTCCACGTCTACAGCGACGACGTGACCTTCGCCGACCTGACGCTTCGAGAAGCGTACTATCACCTGATCCAGGTCCACGGCGAGAGCGTGGCTGACCGGTTCCGGCTGTACAACTGCCGGATGGTCGACTCCGGAGAGCAGTTTGTGAAGGTCAGCCGCAATTCGGGCCAGCCGAAAAAGTGCGAGGACGGCATCGTCGAGTATTGCCTGTTCGAGTTCACCACGCATTCCCGCTGGTGGTACACGCACGGCGTGGACATCCTAAACGCACAGGACTGGATCATCCGCGACACGGTCTTCCGCAACATCCGCGGCGGGCCCGGCGTGCTGACCGGCGGGGCGATTCTTGCCTGGCAGGGCAGCGTCGGCACGATCGTCGAGCGGTGTGAATTCTACGAGTGCGACTTCGGGGTGAACTTCGGCAATTCCGGCGGCAGCGTCGGCGACCATATCGGCGGGATCATCCGCAACAACTTCTTCTTCCGCCAGGGCAATTTCGGGGACGTTGCGATCACCTGCAACCACGCCCAGAACTTCGCGATCTACCACAACACCTGCATCCTCAACGGCACCTTCCCGTGGGTGATCGACTACCGCTTCAGCGATTCGACCGGCACGATTGCATATAACATCACCGACGGCAACATCCTCGCCCGCAACGGGGCGACGGCCACGCTGATCGGCAACGTCACCAGCGTACAGCCCGGCTGGTTCGTCGATTTTGCCGGCGGCGATCTGCACCTGGTCTCGACGGCAACGTCGCTGATCGACCAGGCGGCGCCCCTGGCGGCCGTGACGGACGACATCGACGGCAACGCCCGCCCGATCGGCTCGGCCCCGGACATCGGCGCCGACGAGTGGCACTGGCCCGGCGACCTGAACGCCGACGGGATGGTCAACGTTATCGACCTGCTGATGATGGCGCACAGCTTCAACCGCAGCGCGGGCGATCCGGGCTATAACCCCGCCTGCGACGTCAACGGTGACGGCACGGTCAACGTGATCGACCTGCTGGCACTGGCACACGACTGGGGCAAGTAAGGCAATTGCTGTGCCAGACTGGCTGGACCGGCCGGCCGCCGGTTCGGCCGATCAATTGCTTCATCTTGCGTCATAAGACCTTATGTGACGCGAACAGGCGGCGAAAAAAATCGGGCGGAGGCTTCAAATCCGCCCCGTTATGCGTATAATGAATGTGGCCGTGCTAGGTGGGGAGCTCCCGGTTCCCTCGGTCTGCCTCCTGGAGGGGCAGGCTGCCCGAAACCCGGGTTATGCGGGGCTGATGGCTCAGCCGAGGACCGGCAAGTTCGGGTCTCTGTGATGGCTGGCTGTGGTGATGGTCCCGGGTCCCATGCAATGGGACTCGTGGGCAAAGGGTCAGGTCCTGACGGAAGCAGCCCACTCACCGAGCCACATGTGCCGTGGGGTCGCCCGGCCGGAGCAGGCAGTCATCACAAGCTTGAACGAACCGATCCGAGGCGAGCCGCACGGCCATTTTCTTGTTACCGCAACACGAATCGACGTAAACTTATGTCCTACACCGTCCTGGCAAGAAAATACCGCAGCCGGACCTTCGACGACGTGGTCGGGCAGGAGCCGATCGCCACGACGCTCAAAAACGCGATCGGCAGCGACCGCGTCCACCACGGCTACTTGTTTACAGGCACGCGCGGGGTCGGCAAGACGAGCATGGCCCGCATCCTGGCCAAGGCCCTCAACTGCCTCAAGGCCGACGGGCCGACCACCCAGCCGTGCGGCGAGTGCGACTCCTGCATCTCGATCGCCATGGGCGAAGACGTCGACGTGATCGAAATCGACGCCGCCAGCAACACCGGCGTCGACAACATCCGCGAGCTGCGGAGCAACGCAATCTATCGCCCCGCCCGCGCTCGCCACAAGATCTACATCATCGACGAGGTCCACATGCTCAGCACGGGCGCGTTCAACGCCCTGCTCAAGACGCTCGAAGAACCGCCTGAGCACGTGAAGTTCATCATGGCGACCACCGAGCCGCAGAAGGTCCCCGCGACCATCCAGTCGCGGGTCCAGCGGTTCGACTTCCGGCCGATCCCGCCGGCCGGCATCAGCGAGCAGCTCGGGCTGATCTGCCGGACCGAGGGAATCGAGGCCGAGCCGGCCGCCCTGCGGCGGATCGCCCGGCTGGCGAATGGCTCGATGCGCGACGCGATCAGCCTGCTGGATCAGCTGCTCTCGATCGGCGCGAAGGAGCTCAGCCTCGACCTGCTCGAACAGGTCCTGCCGCGGCCCGGCGACGAACAGATCGGCGATCTGGTCGACAAGATGGTCGCGCAGGACGCGGCTGGCAGCCTGGCGGTGCTCGATGAGGTGATCGCCTCGGGCCACGCGCTGGAGTCGCTGGTGGTCAGCCTGATGGAACACCTGCGGGCCCTGATGCTGCTGCGGATCTGCGGGCCCGACACGGAACTGGTGGACGCGGCCGAGTCGCTGCGCGAGCGGATGGTCGAGCAGTCCAGGGGCTTCGACGAGCCGGTCTATGTCTTCATGATCTCGATGCTGGAGGAGCTCCGCCGCAACGTCCGCTACAGCGGGACGGGCCGGGCGCTGGTCGAGGCGGTGATCGTGCGGTTCTGCATGATGGACGCCTTTACCTCGCTCAGGAGCATCGCCCGTGGGGCGGGCGGACCTGCCCAGGCGACCCCGGCCAACCGGGCACCCGCGGTTGCGGGACCGACAGGGACCGCCCAGACGGCTGCGAGCCGGGCGCCGACGGCTCCGCCGACAGCGCCGGCGCGAGCCGCCCCGAGCGATCGGGCTGCTCCGGCTCCCGGCGGGCTGCCAAAAAAAGCCGATAGCCCGTCCAGTGGTGAGCCGGCCCGGGCGGGCCAGGATGTACAGGCAGGTCCTTCCGACGCAGACCCGGCGGTTTCGATCGTGGGTCCCACGGTATCGACCGCGGACCTGGCGGCGGCCGCACGCAGCCGACTGGCTGCCCTCAGCGGCAACGGCGGCTCTCAGAGAGGCGGCCAGGCCGCAACGCCGCCTGTGCGACCGACGGGCCGACCGGCGCCGGCCGGTCGAACCCCTTTGCGTTCCGGACCGGACGATCCGCGGCCGCGATCCGCGGGCGCCGCGGGGCGCCCCGAAGGCGATGCCGCCGGGCGCCGCGAAGGTGCCGCTGGCGGCGCCGGGACCGGCTCGGCGCCGGGGCCGCAGCGTCTCGCATCGGCCGGCCGCGGGATGAGCAGCGAGGACGTTCGCAAGGTCACGTCCAACCCCGTGGTGCGGCGTGCGATCGAGTTGTTCGAGGGCACGCTTGTGGATGTGAGATCTCTGATGCCTGCCGGCCGCGAGAGTATCGGGCCTGGTCGGCCGGACGCGCCGGAAGGCCTCGGCCCCTCGGCTGATCCGCCGCCGGATATGGACGCTTGCGAAGAGGATGACGACTAGAATAGTCAGGTTCAAGACCAGGAGATACACGCATGTTTGGTTCGCTAGGCAACATGGCTGGCATGCTCAAGCAGGTCCAGGAAATGCAAAAACAGATGAAACAGATGCAGGAGCAGCTGGCCGAGATGACGTTTGAGGCCGACGCCGGCGGCGGTGCCGTCACCGCCACCGTCAACGGCAAGATGGATCTGGTGAAGGTCCAGATTCAGCCCGAATCCCTCAAGGCCGAGGAGCGAGAGATCCTCGAGGACCTGATCGTTGCGGCGGCCGGAGCGGCCTCGACCAAGGCCCGTCAGGCCGCGCAGGAAGAGATGGCCAAGATCACCGGCGGTCTGAATCTGCCCGGTCTGGGAGGCATGTTGGGCGGGCAATGAGTAACAACAAGGGACCGGAACCGCTCGTTCACGTGGTCGAGCAGCTGTCGAAACTGCCCGGCATCGGGTCGCGAACGGCCGAACGCTTGGCGTTCCACCTGCTCAAGGCCCCGGCCGAGGACGTAACGGCGCTGGCCGAGGCCATCGCCGGGATCAAGCGGCGCCTGCGGTATTGCAGCGTCTGCTACAACCTGACCGAGCAGGACCCGTGCGCGATCTGTCAGGACCCGCGGCGGGACCACAGCCAGATCATCGTGGTCGAGCAGCCCAAGGACCTGATTGCGATGGAGGAGACGGGGCTGATCCGCGGGGTGTACCACGTCCTGATGGGGCAGCTGAGCCCGCTGGAGGGGATCGAGCCGGGGCACTTGACCGCCGCGGGGCTGATCGAGCGGGTCCGAAGCGGCGGCGTCTTGGAGGTCGTGCTGGCGATGAGCCCGACGCTGGAGGGCGATGGCACGAGCCTGTACATCCAGACGGAACTGAGGAGCCTGGGTGTCAAGGTCACGCGGCTGGCGAGGGGGCTGCCCAGCGGCGGGCAGCTGGAATACGCCACGCGGGCGATGTTGTCGGACGCGATTGCCGGGCGGCGCGAGATCGATTAGGCCCGGGCGGGGGTTGGCCTTGCCGGGCATTTTCGCGCGGCATTGGCCGGACAAACCAGACAAATTGGCCAAGTCGCGACGGCAACGAGCCGATCGGACTTGTGAGGCCGGCGAGGCAAAAGGGTTTGACTTGATGGGTCGAATCGACGTTAATGTAGGCAGGGCCTGATTATAGGACCCTGAGAGGTCGGGCGGAATATGTCGCAGTCGATGTCACAGGTGTTTTCGCAGGTCATGCGGCAGGAGCAGCGGCTCACGCCGCAGCTGATCCAGTCCATGGACATCCTGCAGCTGCCGCTGATGGCCCTCGAGCAGAAGATCAACGAAGAACTCGAGCAGAACCCCGTCCTGGAATATGAACCCCGCCAGGCGAGCCCCGAGCCGCGCGGCCCCGGCGAGGAGCAGACCCCCGAAAATCAGCCGGCCACCAACGATCCGATCGACACCCTCGAGTCGATCATCGACCGCGGCCGGTTCGGCGGCGAGAACTTCGACTACCGTCCTCGCGCCCGCGACGGCGAGGCCGACCCGAAGATCGAGGCGATGGCCAACACCGCTGCCCGGCCGCAGAACCTGCAGGAGTATCTGCAGGAGCAGTGGCGGTTCATGGAGGTGTCGCCGGAGGTCCGCCGGGCGGGCGACGCGATCATCAACTTCATCGAGGACGACGGCTATCTGCGGACGAACTTCGACGTGCTCGGCGAGACGATCCGGCCCCGGGTCGATCGCGAGGCGATCGAGCAGGCCCTGGGGCTGATCCAGCAGCTCGACCCGCCGGGCGTGGGGGCGCGGGACCTGCAGGAGTGCCTGCTGCTGCAGATGGGGGTCCTCTATCCGGACGAGCACCTGGCCAGGACGATCATCCGCGACCACCTGACGGACGTGGCCAAGCACCGGCTGCCGCAGATCGCGCGCCAGACCGGGGCGAGCATCGAGCAGATCAAGGCGGCGATTGAGGTGATCGCCCGGCTGCAGATGCGGCCCGGTTCGGCGATCACGAGTCGCCAGGTCGCGCGGATCATGCCGGACATCCTGGTCGACTATCAAGACGACGCGGAGGAGTACACGGTGCGGCTGGCGCGGGGGAACAACCCGCGGCTGCGGCTGAGCCCGTACTACATCGAGATGTACCGCAAGAACGGGTCGGACCGGGCGACGCGGGAGTTTCTGCGCAAGAAGATCGAGGCGGCCCGGGCGATCCAGGACGCGATCGAGTATCGCCGCCAGCGGCTGCTGCAGGTGGCCAACATCGTGGTCGAGCGGCAGCGGGCGTTTTTCGACCACGGGCCGGAGCACCTGAAGATCCTGCGGATGTGCGATCTTGCGGCCGAGTTCGGGTGCGACCCGTCGACGATCAGCCGGACGGTGGACGACAAGTACATGCAGACGCCGCGGGGGATCTTCCCGCTGCGGTATTTCTTCACGGGCGGGACCGAGACCGATCAGGGCGAGGCGGTCAGCTGGGACGCGGTCAAGGCCCGGGTGCAGCAGATCGTCGACAACGAGCCGAAGGACCACCCGCTCTCGGACGAGCACATCGCCGAGATGCTCCAGGGCGAGGGGATCAACGTCTCCCGCCGGACGATCGCCAAGTATCGTTCGCAGCTGAACATCCCTTCCGCGCGGCAGCGCAAGGAATATTAGAGCAGCCCCGATCCAGGCGTAGCGCGCGTGGCACGCGGCACCGGGTGTCGGGTCTCGGGTGTCGCAACGGCAGGGGGTCAGGATCAGTGTCCACGACTGGCACGGCCCTGCAAACAGCCGCAGGTCCGGGTGCCATGGCGGGGGCTGCTTGCCACGGCGTAGCCGTCGTTTGGCGAAGCCGGGTTCCGGCCATGGAGTTCTGCGGATGAGCGGATGCTCCCTTCTCAAGAAACGCCCCCGAAAGTGTCATTCTGCGCGCAGCGAAGAATCTCTATTGGACAGCGTGCTCAAGGTTTGGCGCCCTGTGAGGTCGTGATCGCGAGGAGGACACAAAACGCAAGCGATGAACGCACCAAGGGGCAGAGATCCTTCACTTCGTTCAGGATGACGGCGGGACAACGTGTTCATGGTGTAGCGCCCCGGGCTGTCATTGCGGGCGCAGCGAAGAATCTTTGCCACTCGATGTAACAAACCCGCCTTTCGCGCGTCTACAGGCATAGCAGGTCCGGGATTCCAAAGTTTCGATTGGCGCGGTATGGCCTGTTCGGGTAGAATGGCTGCACCATTCGCAAGCCCTCGGCGTCGCTTCGGGGGGAGGGACAAGGCGGCGGCCCGCCGGGCGTTTGATTCGCTCATCGGCCGCACAGATCCAGCAGCAGGAGGAGCAGCACGTGGACAGGCACACGCAAGGCAGGGTCGTTCTGGCTGTGGTGACGGTGGCGGTGCTGGGGCTTTCGGCGGCGCAGGCCCGGACGGTATTCGTCTCGACAAGCGGAAATGACGCCAATGACGGCTCGAGCTGGGCGACGGCCAAGGCGACGGTCGGGGCGGGTCTGGAGGGGGTCTGGCCGCGGGATGAAGTCTGGGTGGCCGCCGGGACTTATGTTGAGCGAATCACACTTCCCACGGGCGTAGTCCTGTACGGCGGATTCGCGGGCCAGGAGACGACGCGGGATCAGCGGGATTGGCGGGCCAACCTGACGGTTCTCGATGGGGGCGGGGGCGGCAGCGTGGTCTTCGTGTCTCCGGATGCCACGCGGCAGACGCGGATCGACGGGTTCGTGATTCGCAATGGCTCGGCCCAGTACGGCGGCGGCATGCATATCAGCGGCGGATCCCCGACCATCGCGAACAACACCTTCCGGGGCAATCGTACGGGGCTTTGCGGCGGTGCGATCTACTGCCAGGGCAGTTCGCCGTACATCGTGAACAATATCTTCACCGGCAACGTCGCGAAGGGCGGACGTGGCGCGGCAATCTACACCTCCTCGGGCGGTTCGCCGACGATCACCGACAACATCATCTCCAATAACGTCGCACCTGACGGCCGCGGCGGCGGGATCGCCTGCTACAGCTCCGCCACCATTGCAGGCAACACGATTGCAGGTAACGCGGATTCGTACGGCGGGGCGATCGTCTGCGGGACCTCATCCCCGGTGCTGATTGTCAACAACGTGATTGCATGGAACACGGCCGGGATTTGGGTCGATCCCGGCTATGAGGAACCGACCGTCAGGCACAACTGTGTCTACGGCAACACGAGGTACAACTACTATGGGATGGCCGACCCGACCGGCCTGGACGGCAATCTGTCCGTCGATCCGAAGCTGCATGGCCTTGCCTATCCCGGCCCCATCCACATTCAGCCCGGCTCGCCCTGTGTGGATGCCGGCGATAATGCAGAAGCCTGGCGCGGAGCGGGCGCGGATGTGGACGGGCAGATGCGGGTCCTCGGAGACCATGTCGATATCGGCGCGGACGAGTCCGATGGGACCACGTGGCACACGGAGCCGCCCCTGATCGTCCGCGTCAGTCCGGGCGGCGACGATGCCAACGACGGTTCTTCGTGGGCCCTGGCCAAGCATACGGTGCAGGCCGGTATCGACGCGGCGGCATTGTCCGGCGGAGAGGTGTGGGTCGAGGCGGGGACGTACCCGCAGCGCATCACGGTGCCCGGTTACGTGTCCGTCTACGGCGGCTTTGCGGGCAATGAGACCGACCGATCGGCACGGGACCGGGCGGTGAATCCAACGATCCTCGACGGCGGCCGGGGCGGCAGCGTGGTGACGATCGCGCCCGGGGCAAACCCGGTCACATTCGACGGGTTCACCATCCGCAACGGCATGGCTTCGGCAGGCGGCGGGATTTACTGCTCGTTCGGGGCTCGAGCGAGGATCGTGAACAACACGATCACATCGAACCAGGGTGACACGGGCGGCGGCATCTTCTGCGCCCGCTACTGCTGGCCCCTGATCGCCGGGAACGTGGTCAGCGACAACGACGGCACCGGGATCCATTGCGCGGGCCATGCGGAAGTGATCGACAACACGGTCACGGGCAATACGGCCGGGCAGTCGGGGGGTGGCATCTATTGCGCGGCAGGAATCGTCCGCGGCAACACGATCCGGGACAACAGCGTAACCGACAGCGTGTCCGGCTTCGGTGGCGGGATCTACTGCGAGTCCGGCCCGCTGACCGTGACGAACAATATCGTTCGCGGCAACAGGGCGGCGGCCGGAGGCGGCGGCATCTTCTGCGCCAAGGGGTCGCAGACGATCGCGAACAACGCCATCATTGGCAACAGCGCCTCGGGCCCGTCGGGCCTGACGTACGGCGGGGGGATCTACTGCCAGGATGCCTCTTCACCGTTGATTCGTAACAACACGATCGTCGGCAACTATGCCGCCGTGCAGGAAAGCTGCGGCGGCGGCGGGATCTACTGCGAGAAGAGTTCCTCGCCGACCATCGTCAACACGGTGATCGCCTGGAACCTGTCGGGGGTGTACGTTGACACCGGCTCACCGGTGCTGCGGAACAACTGCGTGTACGGCAATTTCGGACATGACTACGTGGGCGTGGCCGATCCCACGGGGACCGACGGCAATCTGTCGGCGGACCCGGGGCTCGTCAGCGTCGCCGATGGGGACGTTCATATCCAGCCCGGCTCGCCCTGCATCGATGCGGGGGACGACAGCGTGGTGGTCGCCGGCGAGGTCGACCTGGACGGACAGGCGCGGATCCTCGCGGGCCACGTGGATATCGGGGTGGACGAGTCCGACGGCACCGTCTGGCCGGTGCGGTCGGACATCATCTTCGTCACTCCGGCGGGCGACGACGCGAGCGACGGTTCGTCCTGGGCGCGGGCGAAGCGGACCGTCCAGGCGGCGTTGGACGCGGCCGGGATTGGCAGCCGGGTCTGGGTCGCCCGCGGGACCTACACCGAGAACATAATCCTCACGCCGGGGGTGGGGCTGTACGGCGGGTTCGCCGGCGACGAGGACCCGGCGACGTTCGGCCTGGCGAGCCGGGACTTCGAGGCCAACGAGACGATCCTGGATGGAAACCAGGCGGGCAGTGTGGTGACGGCGCCGGAGGGCGCACAGCGGATTGACGGCTTCACGATCCGCAACGGCAGCGGGACCACGGTGGGCGCATACACGTATGGGGGCGGGATCTACTGCCGCCTTTCGTCCCTGACAATCGTGAACAACAGGTTCACCGGCAACAAGTCGGGCGCGATTTACTGTTACAGGGCCTCGTCCGTAATCACGAACAATACGATCGAGCCCGACTCCGGCTCAATCGTATGCCACGACAGCTCCTGTACGATCAGCGGGAACATTGCTGGCGGAATCGTGTACCGCAACAGCTCCGGTACGATCAGCGGGAATGTCCTTCGAGACAGCAACGGTCCGGGGATCCACTGCGAGAGCCGTTCCGACGTCGTGATCACCGGCAATGTGATCACCGGTCACACGGGGTATAAGTACGGCGCCGGCATTTACGGGTCCGGCTCGTCGCTGACGATCACGGATAACCTCATCGCTGACAACAAGGCGCAGAACGGGGGCGGGATCTACTGTTCAGGTTGCACCGTGTCGATCACGGGCAACAGGATCAGGAACAACGTCGCGCAAAGCGATGGGAGTTACGATGGCTACGGCGGCGGGATCTACTGCAAGAGCTCAACCGTATTCATCGCGAGCAATTCCATTGAGGGCAACGTCGCCAAGCACGGTGGGGGGATCTACTGCAACGACGCGTCGTACAAGATTGCAAACAACCGGGTCATC
>JAWLBS010000167.1:0-10692 GCA_041687575.1 Phycisphaerae bacterium
TCGCCCCGCTTGCCGGCCGGGCTGGCGTGGAGCTGGCGGCAGAGGGCGCGAGCCTGCGGGTCGCCGTGGGGGACCGCTGCTTCGTCGTTGATCGGCCGGATCTGCAGGTCGAGTTGCTGTTCCGCCATCCTGCGGCATGGAGTGCCGATCTGTTGACGATGGACCCGGATCTGCGGGTCGCTTGCAGTGCGGTGCTGCCCGTGCCGCTGCCCGACTATGGGATCAATTACGTCTAGACCAAATTGCGAGAGCCAAAACCATGCAGGTATATCTTGACGACAACCCCGTCGACGTCAGCGACCAGGCCGGAATGACCGTTCGCCAGGTCGCGCAGCAGGTCCGCGAATGCCTCGCGCCGCAAGAGCGCATGCTGGTGGCCATCCATATCGACGGCCATCTGGTGGAGCGAGACCGGCTGGACGAGGTCCTAGACTCCCCGGCCGGCGAACACGGGAAGATCGATTTCCAGTCGGCCGTGCCGCGGATGCTGGCGCGGGAGGTGCTGGTTCACGCGCGGGCGCTGGTCGCAGAGGCGGCCCCCATCCGCGAGCAGGCCGGCGAGATGTTGGCCGCGGGTCAGACCGCCCGGGCGATGGAGATGCTCGGCAGCTGCTTTGCGGTCTGGAGCCAGGTGCAGGAGTCGATGTCGCGCAGCGTGGAGCTGCTGGGGCTGGACCTGGACCAGCTCCAGGTCGACGGCAAACCCGCAAGCCAGATGCTGGATGAGTTCGCCCAGCGGCTCCGCGAGGTGAAAGAGGCCCTGGAAAACCGCGACTACGTCACCCTGGCCGACATCCTGCAGTACGAACTGCAGGACACCACCGAGCGGTGGCAGGCGCTGCTCGACCTGGTGATCGAGCAGATCGATATGGCCTGAGCCTCACCGAAATTTCCCCTTGAACCGGTCGACCGGATACTTCAGCCGGTTGGCGACCATCTTGTTGCGCAGTGAGGTCGTGATGTCGATCCCGCAGCGGTTGGCCAACGACAGGGCGAAGGAGATCACGTCGGCCAGTTCGTCGGCGATCTCGGCCATCGCCTCGGGGTCGTCGAGCGTTTCGGCGGCCTGCTCGCTGGTCAGCCACTGGAAGTGTTCCATCAGCTCGCTCGCCTCGATGGCGATCGACATCGCGAGGTTCTTGGGGTCGTGGAACTGCTCCCAGTCCCGCTCGGCGACGAAGCGGGCCATCTCCTGCCGCAGCTGCCACACCGTCACGTCATGGTCGTTCTGCACGGGGTCGGACCTCCTAACGAAAACGCTTGCCCCTGCCGCGGCTGGCCAATATAACAACCTGCCGGGCCGGCATCCAAACCGCCGGGCACAAAGGAGAACGACCGATGGGTGAGCTCGTCCGCTTCGGGGTGTCGATGGACGCCGACCTGCTGGGCCAGTTCGACGAACTGATCGAGAAGCGCAGTTACGCCAACCGCTCCGAGGCGCTGCGCGACCTGGTCCGGGCCGCCATCGTCGAATCGCAGTGGCAGTACGGCTCGACCCGGACCGTCGGCGTGCTGTGCCTGATCTACGACCACGAGGCCGGCGACGTGGGGCACAAGCTCACCCACATCCAGCACGAGGCCCACGTCCAGGTGATCTCGAGCATGCACGTGCACCTCGACCACCACAACTGCCTGGAGACGATCGTCCTGCGCGGCAAGCCCGCCGAGATCCAGCGGACGGCCGATCAGCTCACGAGCCTGCGCGGGGTCAAGCTCGGCAAGCTGGTGATGGGTCACACCGGGCAGGGGCTGTGATACTGGTGCCATCTGGACATCGTGCCGGTGCCGCAGACCTCTCCCCTCACGCCGTCGCCGTTTCACATTGTCAGATTGTCACATTGTCATGTTGTCACGCCTGCCCTCTGCGCTCTTCGCCCCCGCGTCCTCGTGCGCGATCCCCAGGATCAGCGCCACCCCCACGCTCAGCACCGTCAGCACCAGCTGCTCGTCCCAGCCCAGCCCCGCCCGCGCGGCGTACGCCGCAATCACCGTTGCCAGCGCCACCCGCACCTTCCGGCTGGCCAGCGGACCCGCCAGAACCGACACCACTACCCGCACGAAAGACCGATTCATGGACCATCCCCCCTTGATACGAATTTCAACTGATCTGCCCGATCCAGCCAGGCACGGCCCTGCCTGGCGGCTTCGTCAAATGACGACTATGCCATGACGAGGCCGCAGGACAGTTGCATCCGATACGCTCCTTCTCGGCTTCGTTCTCGTAGCACAGCTTTCTTTTGCCTTTGTGGCTCGGTCACTCGCATCGCTGCGCTCGCTCGGGCGGACCGCCTGAAGGCGGGACTCCCAGCGCCGGCTAAAGCCGGTACTCCTAACTGCACGGCCCTGCGAACAGCCGCAGGACCGTGGCACCCGCTGACTCTCCTTTCGCCCCTGACGGGGCTGTGGCGGGCGCAGCCCGCCCTACTGCCGTTGTTGTTCATCCGCGTTCATCCGTGGCTGATATCGTCTTTGTCGTTACCGTGGCTCACCGACCCTTGCCCCCTGATCCCCTGCCGTTGCCGTTTCCAATCTGTGTACATCTGCGAAATCTGCGGAAGGTCGTTTCGCCCCGCCCCCGCACACGCCGGCGTAAGCTGCGGATCAATCTATTCCCTTTCGCGCGGCATCCCGCATCTCCCGCAGACGCGCCCGCTCCTTCGCCTCGGCCGACCAGAGGTAGTACACCGGCCGCGGCCCCGCCATCTGCACGCACGCCGCGGCAAGCTGTCGCGGGGTCATCGCCCGGATCCGCTCGATCGGCCGGCCCGTCGTCGCCTGCAGCCACCTGTGCACCCATCTGGCGACCAGATTGCGCACCTCGCGCCGGTCGCGGACCTGCCGCTCGAAATCCGGCGCCAGCGGGTCGGCCCCAAGCGCCGCCAGCACCGCCCGCCCCGGCCCCCTCGCGCCGGTCAGCCCCAGCCGCACCATCCCCGCCCGCTCGAACACCGGGTTGACCGCCCCCATCGCCGCGAGGCACTCGACGTACCGCGTGCCCACCCGCGGAAGCGTCCGGGCGACCAGGTGCCGCGCCAGACCGCACCCGCGAACGTCCGGGTGAATCACCAGCCGGCGAAGGATCCGGAAGTCCCGGTTCAACAGCGCCCCCTGCCGGTGATACCGCCCGCCGGTCGCCAGGTTCCGCGGCCGCAGCGACAGCGGCGGGTAGCCGTAGACGACCACCCCCAGCGCATCGCCCGTGCCGCATTCGCGAAGCACGAAGATCTTGTCGATCGGCCCGAGCCCCTCCCGCCGCCGATAGTGCATCGCGTCGAAGGCGTGGTAATCCTTGAGGCTGCCCCGCTCGATGCGAACGCTCTGGAGCAGCGCATCGGATCGGGCATCGTGGTCGGGCGTCTCGAGCACCGGTTCGGCCGCGCCCAGCCGGAGGACCAGGTCCGGCTGCAGGTGCCCCTCCAGGTCGTCCTGCGCCGTCGCCGCCGCCATCGCAATGCCGCGACTCGTGACAAGCTTCCGCAGGTTGACCGCCACCGCCCGCGCCAGCCGCCGGTGCAGAACCGCAGCAAACTCGTCGGCCAGTATGACCGGCGAGGCCATGCCCGCCGCCCGCCCCACCGCACCGGCCAGCCGGACGCGAAAACGCTCGCCGTCCGACAACTCGCCATACCGACGCAGCCACAGCCGCGGCTCACCCAGCCCGCACGCCGTCAGAATCGAGACGGCCTCGGCCAGCGACCCACCGGGCAGCACCTCGTCGATCACCGCCCGCCGCGCCGCCGGCTCCTGCCGGTCGACCCACACCCCGCGCGGCCCCACCTGGCTGGCAAGGCACCGAAGCGCCGCCGACTTGCCCGTGCCCGAAGGCCCCGTCAGCAGCAGGATCCGCCCGGGCGCCAGCGTCAGCGGCTGCCGGTCGATCAGCACGGCTGGCCGCGGCTGCGGGTCGAGCCCGAACCGGCTGCACACCTCCCGGACCCGCGGGGTGATCGGCACGGGCCTCGGCCGAACCCGCACGTCGATCCGGCATCTGCGGCCGCCGCGACCGCCGGCCATGACCACAGACTCCGGGGCCGCCGCCCTCGCCTCTTGCGCGGTATACATGAATCCCCCCTTCGCGCTGACTCCCTCTATAAGGAGTAAGGCCCGAGCCGAATCCCCCTCGCGCGCCGGGGACCGGCTCCCGACCGCTGGCGCGAGGTAACGAGGAGGAGGTCGGACAGGAAGATGGCGCGGAGCTTGGGTGCCATGGCCACCGGGGTACCCGCCGCCAAGCGACAGCGCCGGCAGCGAGTTGATGTGGCCATGGAATCCCCGCTTGAGCGTTGCGTCCGCAGACAGATGGGAAGGAGCCGCGACAGTGAGGTCGCGGAAGATCCTCGCACGCGCGGCGCCAGGACAAGCTGCGGGAAGGAGCCCGAAGCATCAGCGAGGGAGTTGTTGTCGTTACGATTCCGAACGCACCGATCCCACATCCCGCACCGCGCCCAAACGAGCCCGAAGCGTCAGCGAGGGTATCCTTTCCGCCGTTCGGACGCGAGGCGCCTTCAGAACCGTACAAGGCCTCCAGCACGGTCCTGCGAACAGCCGCAGGACCGCACCCGATAGAGCCGTGACATAAACCGTTTGGCAACATCCGGAGCCTGAGTCAGAGCAGTCTCTCAGCCCCCGAGTAGACCTCCTGCACCACCAGCGCCGCGGCGGCATGCCCCGGATGCTGCGATGGATTCCAGGCCTTCATGTCCGCGAACACGTCGCCCTCGGTGTGGTATTCGATCATGCCTTTCACCTGGTAGGCCTTGCCGCCTTTGGCCATGAACAGGATGGCCGCGGCCTTGCCGCCCCCCTGGACGTTTCTACGTGTCTTGTCGAAGTAGTTGTCCGCCACTATGAGCCGCTCGTCCCCGAACATCGAGACGCAGGTGGCATAGATGGAGTTGGGGGTCCCGTCGGCATCCACCGTCGTAAGGATCACGGGGCCTTCGCGGTTTTCCCAGGCACTTTTTGCGGTCGGGGGCAGAGCAGCCATGAACACTCCTTTTCTACTGTAAATCACCGTTCACCAATCATGCAGTCGCAGATCATCACGCCGTCGAGGTGATTGATCTCGTGCTGCATCACGCGGGACCAGATCCCGTCGACCCGCAAAGCCAGCTTCCGGCCGTGCGCATCGTAAGCGATCACGCGAATCACCCGGCTCCGCTCGACCATGCACTCCATGCCCGGCAGGCTCAGGCAGCCTTCCCGCATCGTGACCCGGCCACGAACCGCGACGATCTGCGGATTGACCAGGCAGAGCGGCTCATCGCCAATCTGGGCGACGAACATCCGCCGCAAAATGCCTGCCTGCGGACCGGCCAACCCCATCCCGCGGTGCTGCCGCATCAGCGTCAGCATCTCGTCCAGCACGTCGGCCAGCGCGGAATCGAACTCCTCGACCGGCCGGCACACCTGTCGCAGGATCGGGTCCGGGTGCAATCGCAGCGACAGCGGCCGAACGACCGGTTGACCATCCACCAGCGGCGGCGGCATCGGCTGATCGGCGGACATACTCATATCTGCCTCCCGGATAGTTTTGCAGACGAATCCATATGACCTGTCCTTACAATCTCCGTGCCAAAGATTGACAATGGGCGTATTTCTGCCTAACTGCTGCCGGCAAAAGGACGTACGCACGGAGGCACGGCAGGCGACCCGCTGCCGGCCTTGCGATTTGCAACGACGCAATTAGTGCCAATATGCAGAATGCAACGATATCGCAACCGTCAGACGGCAGGTACGAACGCCGTCGCCTGCAGCTCATTGTTAATCCACTGCCGCAACACAAGTTACGGGTGGCCACCAAAAGTCGGCTCGGCTGGCACATGTCTTGCTGTATAAGTTCAGATCGGCAGAAAGAGCCGATGTCCGGACGGACTAGAATCTTCAGGAGTACTCATGAACACAGCCATCGATTGCGTGCCCTGCTTTGTGCGTCAGGCCCTGGAGGCTGCCAGATCGATCACGGACGACCCCGCGATCCACGAACAGGTTGTCCGGGAAGTGCTGCGCGCGGCCGGAGGCATGGACTTCCGGCAGTCGCCGCCGGTGATGGCCCAGCGAATCCACCGCCACCTTCGCGAGCTGACGGGACAGCCCGATCCCTATCGCCACGCCAAGGACGCGCACAACCGCCTGGCGATGACGCTGCTGCCCGACCTGCAGGCCAGGGTCCAACAGGCCGATTGCCCGCTGGACATGGCGGTGCGGCTGGCGATCGCGGGCAACGTCATCGACCTGGGCGTAACCAGCCAGGTCTGCGAGGCCGACGTGCGGACCGCGGTCGATCGCGTGCTCGACGAACCATTCGTCGGCGATCTGCGGGAGTTCCGTAAGGCGGTGCTGCGGGCCGGGCGGATCGTCTACCTGGCCGACAACGCCGGCGAGATCGTGTTCGACCGGCTGCTGATCGAGCAGTTGCCGGCCGATCGGGTCGTGCTGGTCGTTCGGGGCGGGCCGGTCATCAACGACGCGACGCTGGCCGACGCGGCGGCGGCGAAGATGGATGAGATCGTCGAGGTCATCGACAACGGATCGGACGCCCCCGGCACCGTTCTGGACGATTGCAGCGAGGCGCTGCGCGAGCGGTTCGAGCAGGCGGACCTGATCATTGCCAAGGGACAGGGGAACTTCGAGACACTCAGCGACCTTGCCCGGCCGATCTTCTTTTTGTTCAAGGCGAAGTGTCCGGTGATCGCCCGGCACGTCGGCGTCGAGGTCGGCACGCACGTCCTGCTCAGCCCGAAGATCTCACAAGCATTGGCACCTGCCGCCGGCGTCGTGCGGCAGACGGAAACGGCAATCACCAGCATCCGGCCAGCCGGGCCGGGCCGCGTCGATGAACCCGGCAAGGAGAATGCAGACGTGAGCGAAACAACCCTTCCGGCGGATCTGCAGCGTTGCATCGATTTTCACGGGCACCTGTGCCCCGGCCTGGTGATCGGCTACCTCGCGGCCAGGGCAGGCATGCAGCAACTGGCCGCCGAGCGGTCACAGGACGAGGAGGTGATCGCGGTCGTGGAGAACGATTCCTGCGCCGTCGATGCAGTGCAGGTGCTGACCGGGTGCACGTTCGGCAAGGGCAACCTGTTCTTCTGTGACCACGGTAAGATGGTCTTTACGTTCGCCCTGCGGCCGAGCGGCCGGGCGGTGCGGCTGTGTTACCAGGGCCTGAAGACCCCGGACATCGAGCAGATGCCCGAGGCGCAGCGCCGCCGGCGGCAGGTGGAGTTCATGCTGTCGCAGCCGGCCGAGCGGTTGTTCTGCATCAGGCAGCAGCCCCTGCGCCTGCCGCCGACGGCGAGGATACACCAGAGCGTCATGTGCGCATGCTGCGGTGAGATGGTGATTGCCACGCGAACCCGCGATCACGACGGCCGGCGGGTCTGCATCCCCTGCGAAGAAGACTGCATCAGCAGGATTCCGTAGCAGGCATCCTGGCGCCGCGGCCCTTTGAAATCCGAGGTTAGAAAATGGCTGACAACAGTGCCGCAAAGAGCAGGCATACCAACGGCCGACCGCTGCGGCTGCGGGGATTGACATCACTCATCGTGACTTTCTCGTTCGGGGTGACGATCCTATCCGCGGCGGTCCTGTACATCGCGCCGCGGGGGCGCACCGCGGACTGGTCCGGGTGGACCTGCATCGGGCTGTGGCGCGAGCAGTGGGTTGCAAGTCACATCGTGATCGGCACGCTGTTTGTGGTTGCCGGTGCCGTGCACCTGGTGCTCAATTGGAGACCCCTGTACAGCTACGTCCTCGGGCGCGGCAGGCAGGGCCTTCGCCGGTGGCGGGAGCTGCTGCTGGCCAGCGGCGTTATGCTGGGGCTTTGGGCCGCGGCTGTGTGGCAGATTCCGCCGGCCGAGCAGCTCGTTCGTTGGAGCGAGCAGGCAAAGGACGCCTGGGGCGAGTCGCTGCCGCAGGCGCCTTTTCCGCACGCCGAACTGCTGACACTCGAAGAATTGGCAGCTCGCACCGGGACCCCGGCGGAGCGGCTCGTGGCAGCGTTGAAGGAAAGCGGCCTGACGGTCGAGCAACCCGCCGAGTCGCTGCTTGGCATCGCAGTACGGAACGGCACGAGCCCGGCTGCGATCTATGCCGACCTCCGCGAGCGGATCGCCGGACTCGACCAGATCGAGCGGCCACGACGGGGAGCGGGACGATTCCGGGGCGAGGGCATCCGGTAGCAGCGCAAATCCAGGGATCGCCAGCCGAGTCGCCCCCCGGCAGACTCCCCAGCAGCCGGCGCGTGCCGTGACACACCTCCGTGCCGGCTGTGGCGACACGACACCTGTCGGCGACCGGCCGGCAATGGCACGCAAGTCATTGTCTTGAGCAGGACTCAACAGCAGGCTGCAACCTGGGCGGGGCCGGTCAGTAACAGCCACCCATCGGACTCGAACCGATGACCTGCGGTTTACAAAACCGCTGCTCTACCAACTGAGCTAGGGTGGCGCAATGCTTTGTGCCGCAGATAGTTGCAGCAACCCTTTCACAGCCTTTCCCCCCCGGGGCCGACGGCTGCTACGGTGACGCCGGGGCTACCGCCGACTCCATTGGACCCCGCATTATGGCAGATGTTAGCACGAAGTGGCTGCAGGGCAAGCAGGAGACAAGCCGAACCACTGAAAGCCCGAAACAGATGTGCCGGCTGCAAAGCCGATCCACGTGCCGCTGTCGGCACACTGGCCGCCTCCCGGCAAACTGCGCAAACAGGCAGCAAGGAGAACACTTATAACATATTGTTAACTCACAAGTTGCAGCACCATACTCCTGCGTGAGGCTTCGTGGCCGGCACGATGATTGCCAGCCAGCCGATCGCTTTGGGGGGATGGACCGTAACTTTACGGCCGCCTTGGCGTTGTTTTGTGTAAATATCTCTTGGCAAACCGCCCTGTGCCGGTTATACTCATGCGTGAAGGGGTAGGAGCGTTCAATCGAATCGCTCGACGTGTCTTTGTATCATTTTCGCTCATAGCGCCAGTGTGCGCTGTGCTATGTGTTTGCAGGCGTAGTCAATGCTGTGGCCCGTGTGGCCTCGAGGGAATCTGACCTGCTCAGGTAATTCGCTCGGGAGGGAGAACGGGAAGGATTGGCTTTCTTTCACTGATCTGGCTGGATATCGCGCACATTTCCATCCGCTCCGGAGGGCGGCATGGGTTAGTCCAGGTGGGAGGACGGGCATCGTCTCGGACAGGCATATCGTTTCCGAGGGTTGCCCCAACCAGTTAAGGAGAAGTCCTATGACGAAGATGCGTTTTCTGTTGGTGGCGCTGCTGGCGACAGTGGCGTGGACGGGGGCGGCGAATGGGGCGTTTTATTTCGACATCTGGCCGACCACGGCCGATGGCTCGATGGACTTGCACCCAAGTGAAGGGTATGCCATCGCCGGTGAGGGGAATATCCGTCTGGCCAAGACGTATCAGCACATGACGTTCCTGGGCTTTGACGGCCGCAGCGACGGCCCGGACGGTATCCCGCAGGACAGGAGCAGGGACGGCGTCAACGACAGCGATGACGGCGTTTACCTGACCGACTGGCTCGCCGGCCTGAAGGTCGTCAGGGCGGCGCTCTACTTCCGCGATTCGTCGTGGAACACCTGCGACCACACCGGCCAGGGTTACTGGCTCAATGACCCGATCCAGATCGTCGGCTTCCGCGTCGGCAACGCCGGCGACTTCGTCGACCGCGGCGACCTGGGCAACGGCTTCGGCGGCTGCTGCGCTGGCTACGCCGCGCCCCTGCTCGAAGGTGGCGAGAACGCCCCGCCGGCATGGCGGATCGGCCCGCCCCCGTACAGCCAGAGGGGTGACATCGCCGGCGGCGAGTACTACAAGCTGTCCAACGCCGCGGCGGAAAACGCCGGCCAGGAAGTCCACGCCGACCAGGCATGGTTTGACTCGCACAACGGCTTCGGCGGCTACAGCGACACGAGCAACCGGTTCGCGTTCGGCTGGATCGTCATGAATGCGGCCACGACCGGCCAGATGATCAACAGCAAGCCGATCGAATGGACCGACTGCACGGGCGCTTATGGTGAACTGGAGCCGCGTGACTTCGGAGCCGACGGCACCGGCGCCGAAGGCTGGTACGGTACGTCGGTCGATCGTGCGATCGTCGAAGCCATGGGTAATCCGAATGGCGCGGTCAAGGGCCTGGTGCTGGATGCCACCGATGCCCCGATTATCTACCCCGGCGAGCAGCTGTGGAACAACCTGATCTGGACCCGCGACCAGAGCGGCGGCTACTACGGCCCGTACCTCACCGTCACCGCCACGCTGGCCGGCGACATCAACAATGACGGCACCGTCAACGTGATGGACCTGCTGCGGCTTGCCAACGCGTGGCTGTCGCGCGAGGGCGATCCGAACTGGGACGCGGGTGCGGACCTCAGGCAGGACGGCCAGATCAACGTGATGGATCTGCTGGCCCTGGCGAACGACTGGCTCAAGACGATCCCGGCGCAGTAATGTTCGATGTATTGTGTTCGAGAGTGCGTGGACGTGGGTCCACGCACAGCAGAAAAATCTGCAACTAATCCTTAAGGAGGATGGAGCATGCGGAACATTGTGATGGCATTGGTGGTGGTTGGTCTGTTGGCGGCCCCGAGTCTGGGTGTGGTCAATGTCCGGATCGTGCCGACTGACACGGAGATTCTTATCGGCCAGGAGACGGTTGTGACGGTCGAAGTGACCA
>JAWLBS010000168.1:0-10646 GCA_041687575.1 Phycisphaerae bacterium
GACGATTGAAGTGCTGGATCCCCTCGGGCCGGCAACCTTCAATCGTCCCTGACGGGACTTGAACAACAAAGGAAGAGACACAGGTATTCTGTCGCCTCTGTCCCCAGCACTGAAGGTGCTGGGCTATGTTCGGCCGTCCCTACCGGGACGCGAGCAACGACCGTCAGCCCGCCCTACCCCCCACCCGCCCGAAACCGCTCCGGAAACAACCGCACCATCACCCACGCCCCCAGCCGGCCCAGGATCAAAAAGATGAACGACGCGAACAGGTACGCCATGAACTGCTGATACGCGGGGATCAGGCCAAGCAGCCCCAGCCCCGCCCAGATTGACGCGAACCCCGCCGCCGGCGCGCCCTGCGGGGCCCGCGGAAACACCCACAGCACCATCCCCGGCCAGGCAAACGCCGCCACCAGCAGCAGCGCGATCAGCGACGCCGCCGTCGCCTGGCCCGGCGGACTCTCCCGCCAGACCAGCCCGAACAGCAGCACGATCAGCAGGACGCCCGAGCCAGCCGCGCCCAGCAAAAACGCCGCAAGCGAGGAACGCCCGCTTGTCTGCATGGAATCACTCATGTCTCCGCCGCCAGCTCCCCCGCCTGCCGATACTCCCGCCCCCACTTCGTCGGCCTGGGATTGCGACTCCGCCGAAGCAGCGCCAGCAGCCGGCGGAAGTCCGCCGCCAGCGGCGCCTCGACCTCCATCCGCTCCTCGCGGATCGGGTGGGTGAACTGCAGCCGCCACGCGTGCAGGGCCTGCCGGCAGAAGAACGGCTCGCTTTCGCCCGCTCCCGCCAGATCCTGCTCGCTGACCGGCCGGCCGCCGTAGGCGTTGTCGCCCACGCACGGGTGCCCCAGGTACGACAGGTGCACGCGGAGCTGGTGCGTCCGGCCGGTCTTAGGCAGCAGCTCGACCAGCGTGTAGTTGTCGAACCGCTCCAGCACGCGGTAGCGCGTGACGGCGCTTTTGGTCACCATGTTGTAATAGTGCGTCCCCGGCACCAGGTACTTGTCCTTGATCACCGGGTGCTGCGCCAGCGGCACGTCGATCACGTCCTCGTCCAGCTCCATCACCTTGTGCACGATCGCCAGGTAGACCTTGCCCATCGTCCGGTTCTCGAACTGCCAGCCGAGCCGGAAATGCGCCTCGTCCGTCTTGGCCGTCACCAGCACCCCGGTCGTGTTCTTATCGAGCCGGTGCACGATGCCGGGCCGGGCCGGGTCGCCCGTGTTCGAGAGGCTCTGGCTGTGGTACGCCAGGGCATTGGCAATCGTGCCGGTCTGGCTCGGCCGGGCCGGATGGCAGATGATGTTGGCCTGCTTGTTCAGCACGATGATGCAGTCATCCTCATAGAGGATGTTCAGCGGGATCGGCTCGGGGACGATCTCGGCCGACTCGGGTGCGGGGAACACCAGTTCGACCGTGTCGCCCTCTTTCAGGGCGTAACTCGCCTTGGAGGGCTTGTCGTTGACCGTGATGGCGCCCTCGTCGACCATCCGCTGGATCGTCGTGCGCGACCACTTGCGGAACCGCCCGACGACGTACTTGTCGAGCCGCTTGGCCTTGCCGCCCCGGCCAACCTTCAGCCGGACCTTCTCCAGCGGCGCCTCCTGGTCGTCCGTCTCCACCGTTTCAATGATGTCATCAACAAAATCACTCATAGGCCCGGCATTATAGCATGTCGCACAGCTGGTGACGCGGCCCGTGCTGGATTTTGCGACTCATCATTGACAGATAGGCAACACGCTGTAGCATGAAATGCGAAACACCTTGGCCCCAAAAACACTGGGTCCGCCGCCGCACCTTCGCCGCGGCCACCACACCCTCAGCGCCGCCGGGGCATCACAAGCAGGCAAAAACAATCTGTTCCCGCAAGGAAGGGAGGTCGTCATGCGTGCGGCTCATCTTACACTCCGGTCGTTCGTGATCCTGTCGGCAGGTCTCGCCGTCCTGCTGTGGGTCGGCTGCCAGGGGGCCGGCGGCTGCCAGCAGACCGAGGACCAGAACTTCGGCCCTCCGGCGGCATCGGATACCGTGATCTACGGCCGCGTCCTGAGTGCTGTCGAGGACGCACCGCTGGCCGGTGTGGGCGTGACGGTCGCCCGCGTGATCGGCCGCGTCGAGACCGACGCACAGGGACGCTTCGCCTTCCCCGTCCCCGGGGCGGGAACCTACGACCTGACCGCGAACCTTCCCGGCTACACGTATGCCCAGCGCCGGGCCACACTCGCCCAGGCCGAACTCGCCTCGGTGCCAAACATGGTCCTCACCCCCCTGGACCCAAAGACGATGACGTTCGGCCGGGCGGGCGGCACCGACACCAACAGCGACGGGTCCATCCAGCTGAGCGTCCCGCCCGGGGCCCTGCGCCGATCGACCGGCCTGCAGGCGACCAACTTCACCCGCGGCGTCGAGCTGCCCAACTTCCTGCCGACCCTCTCGCACTTCACCTATGCCTGCGAGCTGACGCCCGACGGGCAGACGTTCGACCAGCCGGTCACGGTGCGGATGAGAAACACCCGCGGCTTCGCCCCGGGCACGCCCATCCCCGTCGGCATCTACGACCCCGACACGCTGGAGTGGACGCACGAGTCGATGGGCACCATCACCGCCGATGGCCAGTGGGCCGAGTTCCAGGTCGCCCACTTCTCCCCGCGCGACTGCAACCTCGGCCGGATGTCGCCGACCGGCGGGGGCGGCCCGGGCGATGCGATGGACATGCTGGCCGAGCTCGGCACCCGCCGCCGCAACCATCCGTGCAGCACGGTCCGGGGTGGCTCCCAGATCGGCGTCGCCGACGGGCACCTGTCGGTCGACCACGTGCCGCCGACGTACCGCGCGCTCGACCGGCAGCAGGCGCTGGTCATGCGGTACAACTCCCCGGCCAGCGCCAACCCGGTGATCGGCCTGACCTACGACATCAGCCAGACCAGCGTGGAGCTGCCGGCGCAGATACGGTTCATCGCCGAGATCGGCGGTCAACGGGTCGAGCAAACCGCTATGCCGATCGAAGGCCCCATGGCCTTCCAGTACCGCTGGGACGGCCGGGACGGCCTGGGCAATGCCCTGCCTGCCGGCACTTACATCTACAGGTTAACGCTGATCAACGAATACCCCACGACCTTCGCCACGGTGTCAGCATTCGGCGAGCCGGCCGCAGCCGACACCGGTGTCGCCGCCGACGAGTACCTGGGATATCCCAGCACCTTCACCGGGTCGGTCTCGTACACCCCCGACGCCCAGCGCGCCTCCAGCGACAACGGCTGGGGCATCCTCGGGCTCGCGCGACTCAGCCAGACGGACGACACCGTCATCATCCGCGACGGCGGGGGCTCGGTCTTCACCTTCACCCTCGACGACGCGGGGCAGTATCAGCCGTCGGCGGGGGATTTCTCGCGGCTGGCCCATTCCGCCGCGACCGGCACCTGGACCTGGACACAGAAGGACGGCACGCAGACCACCTTCGACGCCGCCGGCCTCCAGACCCGCCAGGCCGACCGCAACGGCAACGCCACCGCCTGGACATACGACGACGCCGGCCGACCGACGGCCATCACCGATCCGCTCGACAAAGTCACCAGGCTCGCCTATGACCCGGCCGGTCTGCTCGCATCGATCAGCGACCCGTACGGCCGGCAGACCCGCCTCGAACATGACACCGTGGGAGATCTCGTCGGCATCACCAACCCCGACGGCACCACCCGCCTGTTCGCCTACGACGGCCAGCACCGGATGCTCAGCCAGACCGACGCCGCCGGACTCGTCACACGATACGCCTACAACGGTCTGGGCGAGCTGGCGCAGGTAACTCACGCCGACGGCACGACCCGATCCTTCAGCACCGGCCTGGGCGGGACGGAGGGCTCCGGCACGGCCGTCTCGGCTGCACCGACCTGCACCGACGGCGCGGGCAATGCGTGGACCTTTTCCGTCGGCGCCTTCGGCACGCGCGTCGCCATGACCGACCCGCTCGGCCGCTTCACCGGCATGAGCCGCAACGCCGACGACCTGATCACGGCGCTGAGCCGGCCGGACGGCAGCCGATGGTTCCTGCGGTACGACCAGCGGGGAAACTGCACCTCCATCACACCCTCCCGGCCGATGGACGACGGGCGCATCGAACTGACCTGGGACCCGGATCTTGATCTGCCGCTGACAATCGCCAGCAACATCACGGGCACGTGGGAATATACGTACGACGCCAACGGCAACGTCACCGAGGCCCGCATGCCCGGCACCGCGACAGCCACCTATGGCTATAACGCCCGGGGGCAGATAACTTCGCTGGCCGTCGCGGGGCGCACCAGGACCTTCACCTATGACGGCAACGGCAACATCGCCACGGCCGTGGATCCCGCCGGCCACACCTGGCGGTTCGAGCACGACACGTACGGCAATCTCACCGGTGTGTACGACCCGGCCGGACGACGCGCGACGGCGACGTATAACCAGATGAACCTGCCGACGAGCATCACCCGCGGCAGCGGCACGAACTTCACCTTTTCCTACGCACCCGCAAAAGGCACGGTCGACCTGGCCGGAGGCGAGCCGCTCGCCGTGCTGACCGGCGTGACCGACAGCCGCGGCAACACCACCCGCTACGGCTACGATGCGATGTACCGCATGACGCGGATCACCGACCCGCTGGGCAGCGCCACCGACTTCGCATGGGACGCGGCTGGCCGGCTGGCCTCGCGAACTGACCCGGCCGGCAACCGGGTGGAACTGTTCTATAACGACGCCTGGCAGCTGACGCGAAAGGTGGATAACGGCACCGAGACCGTCACCTGCACCTACGACGACGCGACCGGCCTGCTGACACAGGCCTCGGCCCCCGCGTGCCGCTACGACTTCGCCTACGACGACTTCGGTCGGCTGTCGCGGGTAACAACAACGTTCCTGCCGTCGGAGCAGACCTGCTCGGTGTCCTATACGCACCGCGCGGCGAACTATTACGAATCGCTGGTGACGCTGGAATCGGGCGGCGGCAGCCGGATCATCGGTTGGGGGTTCGACGGCACCCACGGTCCACTGCCTGTCCAGCGCTTCGCCGGGACCACGTTCAACGAGTACATCGAATGGGACGCGGCAGAGCAACGGACGGGCTGGTGGAACTCCTGGATGACCCGGATCACCTCCCACGACGCAAGCGGCCGCAAGACCGGCGTCGAGCTGCAGGACACCGGCGGCACCACTTTCAGCGCAACCTGGGGGTATGACGCAGGCGGGTTCATCACGCAGATGACGGCCCCGGACGGCGTGCACACCTACGCCTACGACGACGCGGGACGCCTGACCCTGGCTACCCACCCCACCGTGGACAATCCCGCGGAAAACTACACCTACGACCCGGCCGGCAACCGCCGCGTCGCCGGGCTCGAACCGCAATTCATCTACGACGCGGCCAACCGGCTGGTCGAGGACCCGACGTTCCGCTACGAGTACGACGCGGCCGGCAACCTCGTCCGCAGGACGGACAGGACGACCTCGGCGGTAACCGCCTACGCCTACGATGCCGAACACCGACTCACGCGGGTGACGTTGCCCGGCGGGACCGCAGTATCCTATGTCTACGGCCCACTCGGCCGGCTCGTTGAGCGGCACGAGGGCGGTTCGGTCACAAGGCTCGTCTACGACGGCGACGAGATCCTCGCCGATTTCGACGGGGCGGGCACCCTGACGGCCACCAGCGTCAACGGCACGCGGATCGACGACCCGGAGGGGATCATGCAGGGCGGCTTCGGCGCCACCAGTGACTTGTACTATCTCACCGATCCGGTCGGCACGGTCCTGGCGACGGCCGACGACGCCGGCGCGATCACCGGCACCATGCGGTCGCAGGCCTTCGGACAGCCGGTCGGCCCGGCCGCCCCTCGCCGGGGCCTGGCGGGCTTGCACTACGACGGGAGCACCGGGCTGTACCATGTCCGCCGGCGGTTCTACGACCCCACGACCGGGCGGTTCCTCCAACGCGACCCGCTGCCGCTTCTGGCCGCAACCGACCCGTACGCGTACGCAGGCAGCAACCCGGTCAACAGCCGCGACCCGTCCGGCCTCAACCCCGAAGGCGCCGACAGCGGCACCTGGCGCGCCGAGGCGGCCGTCACGGACCACATCATCAAGCCGGACGTCTTCTACATCGGCGATCAGGCGATCGAGGCCGGTTTTGACGCACTGGAAATGGCCCTGATCGACAACGGCCGCGCAACCTCGGTCGAGGGCACACGCGCGATCGCAGGCATCGCAACACCGGTCATCGGACGAGGACTGGGCGCGGCGTGGAGTTACTACGCCGAAACGCACGAAATCCTGCACATCGCGTTTTCCAACTGTCCAACCCTGGCGGCGGTCAGCTGGCTCGGCGGGCAGTGGTGGGGGCCGGGCCAGCGGCGGGTCAATACATTCCTGACCCTCGGCGGGCGCATGCCCTACAGCAGATAGAATGAAACGCCCCACCGATCGATTCGGCGGGGCGTCTCATTCATCGAGTTGCCCAACCTCCGCGCCCCGGTCCTGTGCCAACGAGCCGCGACCGTAAGGGAGCGGTAGATCCAGCACGGGCGCCACGGTCCTGCGTTCTCGTCACGGCGGGGGCGTCATTTGAAGAAGCCGGAAGCAGGGCCGCGCTGCCGGCGGGGCTATTGCCCACCAAACCATTGCAACAAAAAACGCCCCACCGATCGATTCGGCGGGGCGTCTGATGATTCAGGTTGTACGACTGACCGGTGTCGGCTTACGCCGCCACGCCCGCCAGGCTCTTGGCGGTATCGACCGCCGAGGCGGCGTCCGGCGAGTAGCCGTCGGCGCCGATCTCGTCGGCGAAGCTCTGGGTGACCGGCGCGCCGCCGATCATCGTCTTGATCTTCAGCCCGCTCTCCTTGACCGCCTTGACCACGCTGGCCATCTGCGGCATCGTTGTCGTCAGCAGGGCGCTCATGCCGATGACGGTGGCGCCGCTGGCCTGCGCTTCGGCGACGAACTTTTCGGGGCTCACATCGGTGCCCAGGTCGACCACCTTGAAACCGCCGCCCTGCAGCATCATCGCCACCAGATTCTTGCCGATATCGTGCAGGTCGCCCTTGACCGTGCCGATCACCACGGTCGCAACGGGCTTGACGCCGCTGTCGGTCAGCAGCGGCTCGAGGATCGCCAGGCCGGACTTCATCGCGCGGGCCGCGATCAGGACCTCGGGCACGTAGACTTCGTTCTTGCGGAACCTGTCGCCGATCACCGCCATGCCGGCGATCAGGCCTTTGGTCAGGACCTCGCCCGGATGCACCTTCTCATCCACGGCCTCCTGCACCTTCTTCGTCACGACGTCCCGCTTGCCCTCGATTACGGCCGATGCAATCCCTTCCAGGTCTGCCATCGCTCTATCTCCTCGGCGATTCAGGGAATCAGTCCCACTTGGGCGACAAAAAGAACACAACAACGCCAACGGCTCTTACCGGCGATTGACGCTAACAGCCTGTCTGCGGGTTGTCAAGCACTTGGGCGCCTTAACTGTAAGACACAGGCGGATCAGCCGTTGACCGGCTGGGTCGTCGCCGCCCCGACCGTCGCCGGTTGCGTGGTCGCCGCCCCGGCGGTCGCCGGCTGCGTGGTCGCCGCCAACGGAGGCAGGTTGCGGGCCTGCTCCAGGACGGTGATCTGCTCGGCCGCCAACGAGACGAACGGCGTACCCTCGTAGGCAGGATTGTTGCCCACCGCCTCGTAGTACTTCTGCGCCGCGTCGTAATCGCCGCGTCCGGCCGCGATGCCGCCAAGGCCCAGCTGCGCGATCGCCGCCGCGGTGCTCGAGCCGCTGCCCGCCTGCAGCGCCGCCTCAAACGCCGACTCCGCCCGCTGCCTGTAACCCTGCTGCGTCGCCGGCTCGTCCGCGACGACGGCCTCCTGCATCAGCCTCTTGCCCAACTGCGCGTAGGCCATCGCCCGCAGCTGCGGGTCCGAGTAGCCGGCTGCGACCTGCTCCATCCGGTCCAGCGCCTGCGGGTCGTCCTGCAGGCCGGTCGACAGGAGGGTCTTCATCGTCTGCCAGCCCTCCACCCGCCGGGCCTCCGCCGTCGACCGCCAGAACCAGACCACCGCCACGACCAGCACCACGGCCACAACGGCATAGACGATGAACTGACCCCGGGTCCGAAAATAATCGAGAACCTCGTTCAACTGCTCCGCAAGCGCGTTCGTGTGCAACTCGTGGCGTCGTTCGGACTTCATGAAGACATACCTCTCGATAACCTCGGCAGCCATGCGCGGGCCGCCGCTATCCTTTGAAAAACACCCTTCTGCCGACCGTGCCCGGCGTCCACCGGCGGGCCGGCCCCCGGCGTCCACCACCGCAGGCAGCGCCGGTCAGACTGCTACCGAATCTCCGCAGGGGCTCCCGCCCGCGCCGGCTGAACCGTTACGGTCGCCAGGGCGCCGCTTCGCAAGGCCCGTCGCTCGGGCGCGACGACCACGGTCGCCGTCTCCTCGCCCTTGCTGAATGCAAGGTGATACGCCCCTTGCATGTGCTGTTCGCTTAAGAGCTGCCAGTCGTTTCGCGGCATCTGGTCGCGATAGAACGCATAGACCGTCACCGGCGCCGCCTGGCCCCAATACGAATGCCGAACCATCCGGAACCCGTTGGTCCGGTACGAGCGGCTCAGCGCGTTGACCAGCTCGAACGAGATGGGCACCGGCACGTCCCGCACGAACGGCGTGCGGCTCGGAGTCAGCGGCGTCGTCCGCAGGTCCTGCCGGCAACCCAGCCCCGCCAGCGCCGCCAGCAGCAGCGCCACACCCGGCCGCCACAACCCGCCTATGCCATTGCCGCTCAAACGCCTGCTCATCCGGTCCCTCCATGGCCGGACAGGCACATGCCCTGACCGGACCACGGATCGTCTCCTGCGTCGGGGCAGCGCACCGCACACGCGGCGTCACTGCCCACCAGACGGCATAACAGTAAACGCGGACGCGGAATCATGCAATAGACACGAGGGCTCGGCTACCGCTTATTGGCTGAGCAGGCCCTCGCCGACGGTAGTCAGACCGATAGCAATAACATCACCGGCGCTGATGTTCGCATTGACCCTGCAATCGAGCCGGCCATCCGCCTGCTTCGTCGCCACGAACGTGTACGTGCCCGTCCAGACCTCGCCGGACTGCACACACTCGGTATCCAGCACAATCTCGCTCGAAGACTGCGAGACGGTGAGGCTCTTGAGGGTGACGGTAAGGGTATCGGCCCCAGCACCGACGGCGATCTGGGCCTGATCCTGTGGCCCGGCGAGCCCGGCGGTTGGAACGTCCACGGCCAGATTCTCCAGGACGTAGATGGTCAAGACGTCAGGCTTGCCGGCCTTATCGAAGGTGACGGTGGTCGGACGGGTTACCTGGCTCCTGAAATTGTCGCCGAGGACCTCGCCATCCCATGTCGTCGCCAGGTTATAGACCATCTCGCCGGCCCAGGTGCCGGTCAGAACGCCCTCGCCGGACGAGTCGCCGCCCGGCGTGCTGCTATCCCCGCCAGGGCTGGTCGGATCGCCGCCATCAGAGGGGGGCATCGGATCGGTCGGGGGGCAACCGCCGATCGCCAGCACCGCAACCATCACCAGAAACGCCGCCACCGCAAAGACCGGCGAGCACCGCAGGGGCCTGCATCGGCTGTTCATACGTAAATCCCTATGACGTATAGACCTGTCTTGCCTGTTCCTTCGGCGCACATGCCGCCGAACCAAAGGCAATATAACATATGTCTATCGTCACAGCACAGCCGCCATGGCCCCCTGCGGCCGTCACGGATGCCGGCCGGGGCCTACTGCGACAGATTTCCGGACGAAGCCACGTCCAGGGACACACCCAGCTGCGGACCGATCGTCAGGGACTCGGTGCCCTCCCAGGCGAGCGTGCCGTTGGACTGCGGGGTAGCCGTCCAGGTGGCCGTCCCGGTCATGGAGCCAGTGGTCTCGCCGGTAAAGCCGATGTCCAGATTCAGCGTGACGCTATAGCGGGCGCTGGTGCGGGACACGTCGGCCACGGTGGCCGAGACCGTGATCGTGGTAACGGCACCACTGTTGGGATTGGTCCGCTCGAAGGTGAACGTGTCCGAGGCCCCGACGTCCGCCAGGCCGGCCATTGGCAGGACGAGGACCTCACTGCCCTCGCCGATCGAGAGCGGCAGGGCATCCGGCATACCCGTCTGGTCGAAGGTCACGGTCGTTGAGCGGGTGAACGTCTGGCCCGAGGGGGCCTGCTGATTCAGCCCGAGCGAGACGGTGTAGGCGATATCACCGGTCCATGTGCCCGCCAGGGTCAAGGACGGGTCCCCGTCATCAGGATCCGTCCCGTCATCAGGGTCCGTCCCGCCGTCAGGATCGGTGCCATCGTTCGGGTCAGTGGGCACTGTCGGGTCGCCGCCGGGGTCGGCACTGCTGTCGGGTCCCGGGCAGCCGCCCATAACGAGGATGGCTGCCATGGCCAGAAACAGTGGCAGGAGTACGACCAGCGAATGCCGAAAACGCGTCTGTCCAGATTGCATTGATAAACCCCCCATTTTGAGATGTCCGCCTCGCCCGCCCGGGATGAGGCGACCTGACTCCCGCCGCAACCGGTGGCGACGGCCTTGGCGCAGCACGTGAATATTGACGCAACGATTTGCGGGGCCGC
>JAWLBS010000169.1:0-10581 GCA_041687575.1 Phycisphaerae bacterium
TTATGCTTCGGCACCCGACGGTTCTTTCGCCCCTGGCGGGGCTTTGGCGGGCGCAGCCCGCCCTGCATGGGCTCGTTTGGGCGAGGTCCAGGATGCGGCAGCGCTGCGCATTCGAGGGTCTACCGCGACCTCACGGTCGCGGCTTTTTCCCGCAGGATGCGGGCATCTTGCGCACCCGCAGCGGCGGAAAGGAAACCCTCGCTGACGCTTCGGGCTCGTTTGGGCGCGGGGCAGGATGCGGAAGCGCTGCGCATGCGCAGAATTCCATGGCCGGCAGCGGCCCCCGCCATGGCACCCGGCGTCCGGAATCGTAACGACAACAACTCCCTCGCTGACGCCTGGCGGCTCCTTCCCGCTTGCTTGCGGGGGCGTCCGCTCATCCGGGGAATACCATGGCCGCAAACAGCGTGGCCATGGTCACCCGACGTTTACCGCTCCCTCACGGTCGCGGCTCGTTGGCGCAGGACCGTGGTTACCCGGCTTTCGGTGCCGTCGGGTCCGGTCATGATCGGCGAGTGACGTTACAGGCCGCCGGTTTCGCCCCACGAGCTCATCAGTTTGAGCATCGCCGGGCCGCCCAGCACGATCATGATCGCCGGGAAGATGAACAGCACCAGCGGGATCATCAGCTTGACCGCCGTCTTTTGTGCCCGCTCCTCGGCGGCCTGGCGACGCTTGACCCGCATGGCGTCGGCCTGGTTTCGCAGGGTCTTGGCGATGCTCGTGCCGAACTTCTCGGCCTGGTTGACGACCGCCACGAGGCTCTTCATCTCGGGGATGCCGGTCCGCATGGCCATGCCCTCGAGGGCTTCGGCCCGGGGCACGCCCATCTGCGTCTCCATCGTGGCGATGGTCATCTCTTCGCTGAGCTCGGCATGCACGTGGTTGAGTTCCCTGGCGACCCGCTGGATGGCGGCGTCCAGACCCAGGCCCGCCTCAACACTGATGACCATCAGGTCGAGCGAATCGGGCAGGCCCTCGCGGATCTTCTGCCCCCGCTGACTGATGCCCAGACACAGCCAGAGGTTCGGCAGCATGAAGCCCAGGCCGCCCAGAAAGACGCACAGGCCCAGCACGTTCTGCGAGGTCTGGCCGGACGTGAACCCCATGATCACGGCCAGCACCGCCAGCACGACGCCCAGCACGGTCTTGCTGGCCAGGAACATCGTCGGCGCGTTCTCCGAGCGGATGCCGGCCTGGGAGAGTTTGATCCGCAGGCTCGACTGCTCCTGCTGGGTCTTGGGCATCACGGGCCTGCTCAGCAGCGGGGCCGCCCGTTTCATGAGGCTTTCGGCGGCACTGGGTTTTGGCAGGTCCCTGGCCGAATCCTTGTCCTTGCCTGCGCCGCGCCGGCCCGCAACGCGGCGCAGGATCTGCACCTCGCGCTGCCGGCTGGCAGGCATCATACTGTAGGCGATCAATCCCACGCTCGTGGCCAGGAGCAGGCCAAGTAACAGCAGTTCCACGACTGTGACCCCTTATCCAATCTTTGTGCGCGACGTTTCCTGATTCCGTACGGCCTGTGCGATGCAGGCCTGTCAGACCTTGATCTTGATGATCTTGTTGATCATCGCCATGCCCATCAGCATCATCACCGCCGTGCCCATCAGCAGCATCTTGCCCGTGGGGGTGTACACCAGGACCCCCGCGTAATCGGGATTGACGTACATGGCGGCGAAAAAGACCACCACCGGCAGCGCCAGCAGCACCCAGCCCGAAAGACGCCCCTCGGCGGTCAGCGCCTGCACCTGCCCGAACAGCTGGATCCGCTCGCGGATGACGTGCCCGATCTTGTCGAGCACCTCGGCCAGGTCGCCGCCGCTTTGCCGCTGGATGCACACGGCCGTAACGAAGAACCGCAGGTCCAGCTGGTCGACGCGGTCGGCCATGTTGATCAGCGCGTCCTCGACCTTCATGCCCAGGTTCTGCTCGTGAAAGACGCGGGCGAACTCGGTGCCGGCCGGATCGGGCAACTGGTCGGCGACCAGGCCGATGCCGCTGCCCAGCGAGTGGCCGGCCCGCAGCGCCTGCCCGATCAGTTCGAACACGTCCGGCAGCTGCTCGATCAGGCGGTTGATCCGCTTGCGGCGTCGCCGCAGGACGTACAGGATCGGCAGGAAGAACACGGTCAGGGCCATCGCCGCCGCGTAGATCACGTTGAACTGCAGCACGAGCATCCCCATGAGCACCAGGATCGCCGCGCCCCCCAGGTACAGCAGCATCCGGCTGGCGAGCCAGTCGAGGTTGCCCTGGTCCAGGACCTTCTGGAGCTTGGGCACCAGGCTGATCTTGCCCAGCAGCAGATCGACGGCGGTCTGCTGGTCGCTGCGTCTGCGCAGCAGGCTCTGGATGGCCTGCTCCTTCTTCTTGTTCGGCGCGGACCGGTCGGTCAGGCGCTCTATCATCTTTTTGGCGCTGGTGCTGCGCAGGTCCGTCACGACCTGCCATATGCCGAAGACCAGCAGGCACGAGCCCGCCAGCGGCAACAGCACGAACATCGTCTGCTTGAGCATCTGGTTGAACGTCATCTCTGCCAGCATGTCATTGCTCCTCATCCGTGGCCAGAACGCGGCCTTCAAAGATACTCGGGTCGACAGTGCAGCCGGCTGCCTTGAGCCGGTCGAGGAAGGAGGGGCGCAGACCCGTGGCGACAAAGCGACCAAACGCGCGACCGCTGGCGCTGACGCCCATCTGTTCAAACTTGAAGATGTCCTGCATGGTGACGATGTCGCCCTCCATGCCGGTCACCTCCGTGACATTGATGATCTTGCGAGGTCCGCCGGTCAGGCGGCTGGCCTGGATGAGCATGTTGATCGCCGAGGCGAACTGCGTGCGGATCGCCTTGACCGGCAGGTCGTAGCCCGCCATCATCACCATCGTCTCGACGCGCTGCATCGCATCGCGGGTGCTGTTGGCGTGGATCGTGGTCATCGAACCTTCGTGGCCCGTGTTCATCGCCTGGAGCATGTCCAGCGTCTCCGGGCCGCGGCACTCGCCGACGACGATCCGGTCCGGCCGCATACGCAGACTGTTGATCAGCAGCTCGCGGATGCTGATGCGGCCCTTGCCCTCGATGTTGGGCGGACGGCTCTCCAGGCGCACCACGTGCGGCTGCCGCAGGCGCAGCTCCGCCGCGTCCTCGATCGTGACGATTCGTTCGTCGGCCGGAATGAATGACGAGAGGTTGTTCAGCAGCGTCGTCTTGCCCGAGCCCGTGCCGCCGACGACCAGGATGTTCAGCCCCGCCTCGACGCACGCCTGGAAGAAGTCGACCATCTCCTGCGTGCAGCTCTTGAAGTTGACGTAGTTTTCCCAGGTCACCGGGTCGCGGCCGAAGCGCCGGATCGACATGCTCGGCCCGTCGATCGCCAGCGGCGGGATGATCGCATTGACGCGGCTGCCGTCTTGCAGGCGGGCGTCGACCATCGGGCTGACCTCATCGCACCGCCGGCCGACCGCGCTGACGATCTTGTCGATGATGTGCATCAGGTGGGCGTTGTCCTTGAACTGGATATCCGTCAGTTCGAGGCGCCCCTTGCGTTCGATGTAGACCTGCCGGGGCCCGTTGACCAGGATGTCGCTGATGTTCGGGTCGGCCAGCAGGACCTCCAGCGGCCCGAGGCCGAAGGTCTCGTCGATGATCTCGCCGATGAGGCGCTGGCGCTCGTTGAAGTTGAGCACCGCCTGTTCCTGGTCGCACAGTTCGGCGACGAGTTCGCGGACCTGCTCGCGGGTCTCCTCGTTGTTCTGCTCGGAGATGCGCGACAGGTCGAGTTTGTCGACGAGTTTGCGGTGGATGGTGTTCTTCAGCTCGTAGAACTGGTCCATGCGCTCGCGGTTGACCCGCTTCTCGCGGGGCGCCGCGGCCGGTGCCTGGGGGGCCGCCGGTGTCCCGGCGGGCGCCGCCGGCGCCGCGGGCGCCAGGTTTTTCGGTTGGGGTTTATTCGGGCGCAGCAACGTGGGTTTCGCGTCGCCGGAATTGCCTTTGAAATTGCCGAACAAGATCCGCCTCCTTTCGAGGACTCACCCGTCCGGCCGATCGCATCCGCCGGTCCGGGGGCCTATTCATTCTTCGGCGCACTGAAGATGCGGCTGAAGATACCGCTGGCGGCGGCCTTTTTTTCGGCGGAGATATCGGCAGCGGCCTCGGGGCCGAGGCGCCGGGTGAGGTCGAGGATGTCCTGGCGGGCCTTGGACCGGGCGGCCGCCATGCACAGGGGCTCGCCCATGTTGATTGCGGTGCTGGCCGCCTGCCAGTCGTCGCTGATGCAGGCGTACATCTTCTGGTTGAGCGTCGCCTCGACCTGCTCGACCTCGAGCGAGCCGTTGTCCTTGCTGACCCGGTTGACGACCAGCTTGAGCCGGTCGAGGTTGTACCCCTGCTTGCCGAGCTCTTGCAGGATCCGGTCGGCGTTGCGGACGCTCGGGACGATCAGCTGCATGACCAGCAGCACCATGTCGGACATCTCGAGCACAACGCGCCCGCCGGAGTCGTACCGCATCGGCCCGTCGAGCACCACGAAGTCGTAGAATTCCTGCAGGGCACTGATCACCGACGCGGCGTGCGCGGCGGTGATCTGCTCGGCCTGGGCGAACTGGTGCGGCCGCGCCAGCACCTCCACCCCCGTCGAATGCTTGATGACGGCCTTCTCGATCATCCGCGGATCGAGCTGTTCCGGCGTGTCGCACAGATCGGCCATCGTGAAGTTCGGCTGCAGGTCCAGGAAGGTCGCCACCTGCCCGAACCGGAAATCCATGTCCACCAGCACGACCCGGCCGATCTTCTGCTCGGCCAGCTCCACCGCCGTGTTGACCGCCAGGGTCGTGCCGCCGACCCCGCCGACCGTGCCGATCACGCTGATGAGCTGCCCGTGCTGGCGCATGGCCGGGCGCAGGGCGAGCATCTTGTTCAGGGCGAGTTCCAGTTCCTCGCGGTCCAGCGGCTTGGTGAGAAATTCGCGGAAACCGGCCCGCATCGCCCCCAGGACGACCGATCCGTCCCGGGATTCGCTGACGGCGAAACAGGGCAGGTCCGGCCGCAGGGCAAGCACGTCCCTGGCGGCATCGAGAATCGGTTCGGGGAACGGGTCGAGGTGTACGATCAGCAGGTCGACAGGGAATCGCTGCACCGCCTCGGTCAGCAGGGCGGGCTCATCCACCTCCGCGACGATCTTCAGACCGTCGAAGGCCAGCAGCTCGCTCCGCAGGACCGAACCGTATTCCTCATCCGCGTTGAACACGACCAGGCGCAGTGCCTGAGCCATAATCTCGCCTGCCTTCGTCTTCGCGGCCGAGGCGACCTGCCGCCCCGGGTCCGTCGCGTGCCTTCCGCAACCCCGTGCCTTGACCCAACGTTGAAAGCCTGTCCGGCTCGAGCGGTCAGGCCCCATGCCCGGCGGCACATGCAGTCAGACTGCCGGCCGCTCGTGTCGGGCCAACCCCGCATCTGCCATATCGGCAAATGGTTCGGCCGAATCCTCTTGCGCGTCATCGATACCAAGCTGGCCCCGAAGGGTCCCCGCGCCGGGCATGCCGACCGTCCTATCCGTCTATCGGCCAGTTATGGTACCATGTTGTGATTGTACAATACGATCGCGGCCATGCGGACAGGAGATGACCCATGAAACGATACCTGACGGCGTGGATCACTTTGCTGGGGGTGTGGTGTCTGTTGCCGGGGGCCGCTCAGGCGTTCGACGGGCCGGGGCACCACCTGGCCACCCGCGGGGCCGTAGCGGCCCTTCCCGGCGATATGCCGGCGTTCTTCCGCCAGTCAGCCAAAGACATCGCCAGCGGCTCTCTCGACCCGGACGTCTTCAAACACGACGACCTGCTACAGCTGGACAATGCCGAATCCCCAGAGCATTACTTCGACCTGGAGCTGCTCGACGGCGCCCCGGTGCCCGAGACGCGGTACGCCTTTATCGGTCTTTGCGCGAAAAAAGGCCTTCAGCCTTCGAAGGTAGGCACTTTGCCCTATGCCCTGGCCGAATGGACGCAGCGTCTGACCGTCGCCTTTGCCGAATACCGCCGCTGGCCGGACAATCCCCATCTGCAGGCCCGGTGCCTCGTCTATGCGGGATTTCTCGCTCACTATGCCCAGGACGCCTGCCAGCCTTTGCACACGACGATCCACTACGACGGCCGCGTCGGTCCCGACGGCAAGAGCCCCCGCACCGGCATCCACGGCAGCGTCGACGCCCTGATCGAGAAGGCGGGGCTCGACCCGGCCGGGATCGCCGAGCAGATCCGGCCCGAGCCGTTCGAGCGGGTCTGGCCAGCCATCCTGCGGCAGCTCGACCGCAGTCACGCCCTGGTCGATCGCGTGTACGACCTGGAGGCGGCCCTGCCCGGGCGGCACGAGCCGATGCCGGCCAGCCCGCAGGTGGTGGCTTTCGGGCGGGATCGTCTGCTGGCAGCGTCCCGCTTTACCGCCAGCCTGTACCTGACGGCGTGGCGGGATTCGGCGAAGCTGCCCCTGGCGCGGTACCACCTCAAAAACCGGGAAGAGACGGAGCACCCCGCCGCAAGTCAGCCCGTCAGGCGGTCGCAAGGCCGGTGATGTGTCGGGTGTTTCGGTGTCGCCAAGCGGTGCAGGTGCGTACCCATGCTGCGATCAGCCCCTTTTCCCGTGGGAATCGCGAATTCCTATAGGTGGTTGTCACCCTCTTTCGGTAGAATGCGGTCACCGTATCGATGATTGCGTCAGGGCCATCCACAGAAGAAGGGCGAGATATGAACGGTTCCCATCCGACTCACGAAACCGTTGCGTCGACGTGTCCGAAGGCTCCCCAGCCGGACCGCGGGAGGTGGAGTGGGGCTGTCTGGCTGGTGCCCATAGTCGGGCTGGCCTCACTGATATGGTTTCTGGTCCGCGTGATCCCCAAGCCCAGCCGGGCGACCTACCCTTGCCAGCGGATGGCCTTTCCGATGGCCTCGGGATTCGTGATCTGGTTGATGGGTCTGGTGACGACGGTGGGGGCGTATCGGACGGCGAAGGCCCTCAGCCGCCGCCGGTGGACCCGCGTGGCGGCGGTTTGTGCGGTGATCGCCGCCGCGGCCGGACTGCACACCGTGTTCAACATGCCTGTCGAGCCCGCCCAGGCTGCATACAATGTCCCCCAGACCGCCAACACGCCCATCGGGATCGCCCGCGGCGTGGCGCCCGGTCGTGTGGTATGGATCCGTGACGCCGATGCGACCGATTTCCTTGGCGCCTACCAGGGCGACGGTTACTGGTGGGAGGCCCGCCACAACGATCAGGCCGCCGTTGACAACATGATGTCCCTGGCGATCCGCGGCGTGGCAGGCACGACTACCGACGAGGCCGCATGGGATGCGATCTTCCGCCACTTCAATCAGACGCACGGGCGGGGCGACGTCGGCTACACGGCCGGCGACAAGATCAACATCAAGCTCAATCTGGTCGCCCAGGCCGACCACAACGACGGCCGGGTCAACCTGACGACGTACGTGCAGACGAAGTATCAGGAGAATGTCAGCGTTTCGCCGTGGATGGCGCTGGCGCTGCTGCGGCAGCTGGTCTACAAGGCCGGCGTGCCGCAGGAGGACATCTCGATCGGCGATGCGATGTGCTTCTGGCCGGCCCAGTACTGGGATCCGTGCCACGGCGAATTCCCGAACGTCGTGTACCTCGACCGCCGGGGCCTTTGCGGCCGGACCGCGGTGGCATATTCGGACCACCGGTTCTACTGGAGCAAGACGGGCGTGAACCCGCGCAACCAGGATTACGTCCCGCTGCACAACGCGCAGGCGACCTACTTCATCAACTTCGCCAACCTCAAGGCCCACGAGGGCGGCGGGATTACGCTGTGCGGGAAGAATTATTACGGTGCACTGATCCGCACGCCCAGCACGTACGGCTACTATGAACTGCACGGCGACCTGCCCTTCAACAGCGGTTCGCCGGGGTTCGGGCGGTATCGCACGATGACCGATTTCATCGCCCACCCGGACTTCGGCGGCAAGGGGCTGTTGTACCTGATCGACGGGCTCTGGGGCGGCAACGACGCCGGCACCCGGCCGACGCGGTGGTATATGCCACCGTTCAACGGCGACTGGCCGAGCAGCCTGCTGGCGTCGATGGACCCGGTCGCGATCGACAGCGTCGGGCTCGATGCGTGCAAGGCTGAGGTCGCTGGTGTCTACCTCAATCCGACGCATTACAAGTATGTAACGGCGCCGGACGATTACCTGCACGAGGCGGCGCTGGTCGAGAATCCGCCTTCGGGCACGTTCTACGATCCCGATCGCAGCGGCGTGGTTCGTGCCAGCCTCGGCGTGCATGAGCACTGGAACAACAACACCGACCGCCAGTACACCCGGAACCTGGGGACCGGCGAGGGGATCGAGCTGCTCTGGTACGACGTGGGCGACCCCGGCGACGTCAACCGCGACGGGCAGGTCAACGCCGTGGACCTGCTGATGATGGCCCATGCCTGGACCACCTCTCGCGGCCAGCCCGGTTTCGTGCAGAACGTCGACCTGAACTTCGACGGCATGGTCAACGTGCTCGACCTGCTGGAGCTCGCGAAGAACTGGAACGTGGTGTATCCGTAGGGCGGGCTGCGCCCGCCGGGTGCCATGGCCACGATGTATGTGGCCATGGAATCCTTCGGATGAGCGTGACGCCCGCATCCTTCGGCCCGGCGCTTTGCGAGCGATTCTGTCGTCCTTGGCGGGACTCCAACAACAAGAACAACCCAAGAAGTAAGGGCCGATTCTCCCAGGACTCCGGCGACGATACGGCCGTCGCCTGCGTCCCGGGCTATTGCCTGTCGTCCCTGCCGGGACTGGGAAGAAACGACGTGGCGGGCACAGCCCGCCCTACAGAAACAGTGGCGGGCGCAGCCCGCCCTACAGGGACAGCTCCACGACGGGCACGGCGACGTCCGGTTTCTGGACAGGCAACTCCAGCGTCAGGGCGCCGGCCTGGCCGGCCATGTTCGTGTTCCATGCGTCGGCGTCGGGCGGAATCACCTGCATTTTGATCTCGCTGGCGTCGCTGAGCAGCTGCGCGTAGCGGACCTTGCCCGCCAGGCCCGGCAGGTGGACGTGCCGGAACGGCCAGGCGAACAGGTGCAGGTACAGGCGGTCACCGTTTTGCGTGTAGCGGCAGTCCGGCGGCGGGGTGAATTCGCTGGCCGTGCAGCCGTGGATCGACCGGCTATGCAGGCGCATCCACTCGCCGATCGCCTCGAGGCGCTGCCTGGCCAGCAGCGGGAACTCGCCCCGCGCGTTGGGCCCGACGTTCAGCAGCATGTTGCCGCCCTTGCCGACCGAATCGATGAGCATCCGCAGGAGCATCTCGGCCGGCCGCCAGTCGAGGTTGTCGCGGTCGTAGCCCCAGCTGCCGTTCATCGTCTGACACGCCTCCCAGAGGACCGGCTTGCCATCGACGGTCAGCCGGCTGTGCGGCTGGTACTCCTCGGGCGTGGTCAAATCGCCGCCGATTTCCAGGCGGTCGTTGACGATGATCTCCGGCTGCAGCTCGCGGACCATGGCCATGAGCTGCTCCGACTGCCAGTCGTCCTTGCCCTTGCCCTTCGACCAGCCCCAGTCAAACCGAGAGTAGCTGAAGTCGAACCAGAGGATGTCAATCTTGCCGTAGCGGGTGAGCAGCTCACGGGTCTGGCCGTGCAGGTACTCGCGGTACTTGCCGATGTCGCGGCCTTTCTGGGCCTCGCGGAAGGCCATGTCGTCGCGCATCGGGTGAAGCCCGTCGACCGGGTACTGCGGGTGGTGCCAGTCGATCAGCGAGTGGTAGAAACCGACTTTCAGCCCCTCGCCGCGACAGGCCTCCACGAACGGGCCGACCAGGTCCCGGCCGGCCGGCGTGTTGGTCGCCTTGTAGTCGGTCAGGTCCGAGTCCCACAGGCAGAAGCCCTCGTGGTGCTTGCTGGTGAGCACGACGTACTTCATGCCGGCCGCCCGCGCCATGCGTGCCCAGACGGTCGGGTCGTACAAGTCCGGGTCGAAGTGCTCGAAGTATTTGCGGTAGTCCTGCTCGCTGATCTTTTCCTTGTTCTGGACCCACTCGTGCCGGGCGGGCAGGCTGTAGAGCCCCCAGTGGATGAACATCCCGAAACGGTCACGGGTGAACCAGGCGGTGCGGTTGGAAGATGAAGCGGTCTGTGGCATGAGGGCGTCCTCTCTGACTATCCATATCGTACGATCCGCGGCCATTACATAGGTGGTTCGGGAGGCTGTCAACCGGCAGGGGAACCACGTACTGGTGCAGCCTTTGCTTCGCGGCGCCGATGTGCCGCCGGTTTCGGCAAGCGACGACCAGGCTGTGGCGAGAGCGCAGGATTGTGGCACCCGATCCGCTGCTTGGCGGCTTTGTTCTCGTGGCGCAGCTTTATTCCGCCTTCGTGGCTCGGCCACTCGCGTCGCTGCGCTCGCTCGGGCGGGCCGCCTGAAGGCGGGACTCCGAACGCCGCCTAAAGGCGGGACTCCGAACGCCGCCTAATGCTTTTTGACAGACTAATCCGGTAATGCTCGCTGGTGGGCCGCCCCACGGCGCACATTGGCGCCCATGGGTAAGAGGCTTTCCGCCTG
>JAWLBS010000170.1:0-8478 GCA_041687575.1 Phycisphaerae bacterium
CCGTACCAGGTTCTGCCCGTAGAGGGTAGTATAATCGCGCTCGACGGCGAACCCGTCGCCGGTGACGCTCTCCAGGTCGCTGGCCGGGTGCAGGTACGAACGCCGCTGTTCGTCCGGGTCGAGCTGCTCCCGCCCGACCACGGTCAACCCCACATCCACGACCGCGTCGTAGGGCATCTTCAGCCCGTAGTAGGTCCGCACGTGGGCGGTGCCTTGCGGGCCGTCAAGGTCGACGATCGAGTGCTGCCGCACCTCGGCCCGGATGCCGCGGGAGCCCTGCACGAGCACCGCCGCCCCGACACTTCCGACGACGGCTGCGCCCGCAAAGGCCATCCACGAATAGTGCACCGCACCCCGGCGGCGCAGGACGAACCAGGTGCCCAGCGTCGCCACCAGCCCGTACCCCACGATCAGCAGCATCAGCACCACCGCCAGGATCGCGGTCGTGCTGCGAAAGCCGGCCTGCCCCTCCAGCAGGCTCGCCGGCCCGATGCGGTGTGGCCAGGCAATGTTCCAGCCGATGATCCCTCCCGTGCTGTCCGGGGCGGCCTCGGTGCGGATGCCGAAGATCTCCGGCTTGATCCGCGTACCCGCCCCGCCGGGGCGGATGCCCTCTTCACTCGTGCTGGCCAGCAGGTACCGAAGGCTGATGCCCGACTGGACGATCGAGCCGAATCCGACCCGCCGGCGGACCAACACCGGCTGCGGAGTCCCGTCGATCGGCGCCTGCAGCATGACCGTCGCCCCCGGCATCGGCTGCAGCTGCCACAGGCCGATCTCCCGCGCCAGGTTGAGCTCCAGGTACGTATTCATCCCCTCGGTCCGCACGGTCCCCGGCGAAAGCGACCGGGCGGCAGCCGGTACGGCGGGCAGCACCCCCGCCAGTTTCGACTTGTCCAGCCCCTGCAGGCTGCCCGGGCCGAGCACGAGTCGCCCCCCCTGGCGGACCCACTGGGTGAGCACCTCGACCATCTCGGAGCCTTCGGCGAGGTGCAGGTCGTCCGGCTGGTCGCAGACGATCACATCGACCGCCTGCAGCTCATACCAGAATTGCGGCAGCACGTCCGGGGGCATGTACAGCGTGCGGACCCGGCCGCGGAACCGCTCGGCTTCCACGTTCGACAGGGCGGCCTGGATCACCGCCTTGACCGACTGCGGCGAGATGTCCAGGATCAGGCACTCGCTCGGGCGGGCGTAGTCGAGCATGACCGTCTCGGAATCGACCAGCCGGCCGTCGTTGTGGTCCAGCAGGCGGACCTCCACGACGTTTCGGTCGCCGAACATGCCCGGGTTGCGAGCGAAAAAGCAAAACTGCCTCGGCGGGGCCAGTTCGCCAGGCTGCACGCCGAAATCCGGCATCTCGAAAACCACCCGCTCGTCGTCGCGGTCGCGGCTGACCACCTGGAGCGTACCGAAGAACTGCTGGCCGGTGCGGTTGAGGATCTGCACCGAGACCGGGGCCCACGCATCGGGCCGCACGACGTTGTACGTGCCGTCGGAAAAGCCTGCCTCGACCTGCGCGATTGTCACCTCCGCCCGGGGCACCTGCCCGGCCGGCGGATCGACCTGCGCTGCCAGCCGGTCGGTCAATGACAAAACGCAAAGGATCGCCGACGCCAGAAGAAAAGGCTGATTGAACACTTCGAGGCCTGTTCGCACCCTTGGACGCGCGGATGGTGTCATGTTTGCCTGCCTCGGATACCGGGCGAAGGTGAATCTCCGGCTGACGATTCTATCATGGTGCCGCGGCGAACGCACGCGCCGTAAGCCGCACCCGACTAACGGGATATCGTGTCGGTTGCGGTCCGGTCTTTCATACGATGCGCCCCGGACCCAAGTTCTTGCCGGCCACCGCTTGCCAATCAAGCGGCTATCCTGTATTTTCTGTGTTCTGCAGATGCGTTCCGAACGTACGGTTTTCCCCGAGGAGCGAGAAAATGGCACTTATCTCTCTGCGCGCACAGCAGTTGGAAGAATCGGCAACCCTGGCTGTTACGGCCAAGGCCGCCAAGATGAAGGCCGACGGCCTCGACGTCGTCAGTTTCGGGGCCGGCGAACCGGACTTCGATACGCCCGAACACATCAAGCAGGCCGGCATCGACGCCATCAAAAAGGGCATGACCAAGTACGCCAAGCCAGCCAGCGGAATCGCCCCGGCCAAAGAGGCGGTCTGCCAGCGGCTCAAGCGCGAAAACAGCCTGGAGTACACCCCGCAGCAGGTGATCCTCTCGGTCGGCGGGAAGGAGGCCCTGTTCCTGGCGATGATGGCCCTGCTCGACCCGGACGACGAGGTCATCATCCCCGTGCCGTATTGGGTCAGCTATCCCGAGATGGCCAAACTTGCCCAGGGCAAGAGCGTCTTCGTCGAGGGTCGCGAGGAGAACGGCTTTAAGCTCACGCCCGACCAGATCGCCGCCGCCATCACCCCCAAGACGAAGCTGCTCGTGTTCAACAGCCCCTCCAACCCCGGCGGGTTCACCTACAGCCCCGACGAGGTCAAGGCCATCGCCGACATGCTCGTCGACCACCCGCGGGTGATCGTGCTGGCCGACGAGATGTACGACCGGCTGCTCTACACCGACGAGGCGTATCTTTCGTTCGCCGCCACCAGGCCCGAGATCTATGAGCGGACCCTCACCTTCAACGCCGGCTCGAAGGCCTACGCGATGACCGGCTGGCGGATCGGCTATACGGCTGGCCCGGTAGAGATCATCAAGGCCATGGCCAAGATCCAGAGCCAGACCACCAGCGGCACGGCGACCTTCTGCCAGCACGCGCTGGTCACGGCCCTGAGCGGCGACCAGGGCTGCGTCGAGCAGATGCGACAGGAGTTCGCCCGGCGGGCCGAGCACATGTGGAAACGGCTCAACGCGATGAGCGGCGTGACCTGCATCCGCCCGACCGGTGCCTTCTACGCCTTCCCCAACGTCAGCGGCGCGTTCGCGAAGCTGGGCGTGGATAACTCGCTCGACTTTGCGACCAAGGCGCTGGAGCAGGCCCACGTGGCGGTCGTGCCCGGCAGCGCATTCGGGGCCGATAACAACGTGCGGCTGAGCTTCGCCACGAGCATGGAGCAGATCGACAAGGGCCTGGACCGGCTGGAGAAGCTGCTGGCGTAGATCGCCTCCGGCATAGACCCCATCGTATGTAGCCCGTAGGGGCCGCCCCAGCACGGCGGCCCCTACGGCTTTTCATGTCCGCAGTCGTCATCCTGAACGAAGTGGTTGTCATCCTGAGCAACGCGAAGGATCTCTGCCAAGCGGAGCGCCATCCGCTTGCGTTTTGTGCGACCCCGCTGTCATCCTGAATAATCGCCGGCGTCGGCCGCCCCTCCACCGGGACGGCAGACGCCGACATAGAAGCACAACCTCAACGGCTATCTTCAAGCGGGACCCGGACGGCCCGGGGCGACCAAAGCCGCCGGGCCCGCATGAATCGCTCGCCTCTGTCTTATGAATAGGCACCGCCCAACTGTCCGGCCAGCCGCCGGAAGCGTCCAGTCAAAAGCCTGCAATCACTGAATGTTCGACAAGTCTTTCAGGGACTTGAAGTTGTGGATTGATCGCCACCCGGCGGCTGAAGCCCCTGCGCGGCGGCCAGCATCGCAGCCATCTCGCGCAGACCCGTCGGGCCGGCCTGCAGGAACGATTCGAACAGGTGACTGAAGACCTGGAGGAACTCGCGCATCTCCTCGAGCCGGGTGTGGTACCGATGGGCCATCTCGCGGATCTCGGGGTCTTCGGCGGCCTGCTCGGCATCCCTGGCCAGGTCGCGGCAGTGGGAGATCGTGTCGAAGATCGGCTCGACCTCACGCCGTTTGCGCTGGCGGGCAATGTTCTCGAAGATGGTCCAGACGCTGGCATCGCAGACGTAGTAGTCCTTGCGATCGCCCTTGCGATGCACCCGGTGCACCAGCCCCCAGTCCAGCAGGCTCCGGACCGTCATCGAAGCGTTGCCCCGGCTGATCGCCAGCTCCGCCATGATCTGATCGGTGCACAACGGCTCGGGGCACAGGAACAGCAGCGCGTGCACCTCGGCCATGGTCCGGCTGATGCCCCAGTAGGGCGCCATTTCGCCCCAGCAGCGAACCAGGGCGGTCTTGGCCTCTTCCAGCGAATGTGCCTGGTCGTGCACCTCGGGTCCCTCCATCGCCAACGCCCCCTCACAGATGATGCCCCCGCCCCGGTAGCATATATCTTGTGCACCGAACTTTCAAAAGGTTCTAAAGGCATGCGCGCCCCGCATCGCCGCCAACAGCCGGGACACCCTGCCGCAATCCGCATCCCATGCGATTGCGTGCGCTAATGCAAAAGCTTACGATCCGTACGCATGGGGACCGGCGGACCGGCGGTCCCACGCAGACATGGGGCAGCGGCTGGGACCTGGCGGGCACAACCCGCCGCACGACCGATGCCACAACTGGATCACAAGGGCCGCCTGGAGGGCGCGATATGGAACTGGCGTGCCGTCAACGCGGCGATCAACTGCTAAGACCCGGCGAACTGATCGATATCCGGCGCCGCCTCCGCGCGGTCGCCCCGGATCACGACCTGGCCACCGTGATCGCCTGCGCATTCGACCACCGCACCCGCATGCTCCCGTTCATCTTCGCCGACACCCGCATGGCCCCGGCGGGCGTGCGGGCGATCGGTTCGGCCATGGTGGATTCCGGATTCGAAAAGACCCGCATCGTCCTGCAGCAATGGAACCCGCGGTTCCGGCCGTCGCAGATGCGGCTCGACGGCCGCATTCCCGACTTGTTCATGGTTTCCAGCATGGGCATGCACCTCGACCGCTGCCGGGACCTGATCCGCGACGCCTGCCGTATCGACCCGGACCGCCGCCCGCTCATCCTGGCTGGCGGACCGCTGGCGATTTACCAGCCGTACCAGGTGTTCAGTGCCGATCCGGCCGACCCGACCAGCGCGGACGTGGCCGTCACGGGCGAAGAGTACGTCCTGCTGAACCTGCTGGAGGTGCTTCTGGCCGTGAGGGCCAGAGGCGAATCGATGCGATCCGCGTTCCTGCGGGCCCGTGACAGCGGTGCACTGAACGAGATCCCCGGCCTGGTGTATCCCCAGGGCGACCGCGGGGGCGTGCCCGAGCAGCTCGTCGACACCGGCGTACAGCGGCTGGTCGGCGACCTCGACGAACTGCCCGACCCGATCCCGGGTTATCGACTGCTGGAGTCGCCCAGCCGGCAACCCACACTCGCGGCCCGGGCCCTGCCCGCCGACCGCGTTCACCGCTTTTCGCCCCTGAGCTGCGTGGTAATGACCTTCGGCTGCAAGTTCAACTGCCCCTACTGCCCGACCCCGGCCTACAACCAGCGGCAGTACCGCGCCAAGAGCGGCGCCCGCATCGCCGAGGAGATGGGCCGCCTGAACGCCGAATACGGCCTGCGGTATTTCTTCGCGGCCGACGACAACTTCTTCAACAGCCCCCCGCGGGCCCTGGAGATCATCCAGGCCCTGAACTCGGCGGTAATGAACGGCCGGTCGGTCCGCAAGAAAGTCCGCTGGGCCGCCGAGGTGACCGTCCAGGGCGCGCTGCAGATGCAGGAGCATCTCCCGCTGCTGCGCCGGGCGGGCTGCCGGGCCCTGTGGCTGGGCGTGGAAGACATGACCGGCTCGCTCGTGCAAAAGGGCCAGTCCGTCGACAAGACCACCGCCGCCTTTGCGAGCCTGCGGGAGGCCGGCATCCTTCCCATGCCGATGATGATGCACCATGACGATCAGCCGCTGTACACGAACAAGGGACACGCCGGCCTGCTCAACCAGGTCAGAACCCTGCACAAGGCCGGAGCGGGCTCGCTGCAGGTGCTGATGATCACGCCGGCCCCGGGTTCGAGGCTGTACGAAGAGGCGTTCACCTCGGGGCAGGCCTTCGAGGCCGTCGGCGGCAAACCCGTCGTCCCGCACATGATCGACGGCAACTTCGTGGTCGCCTCGAACCACCCGCAGCCGTGGCGCAAGCAGCTCAACCTGCTGATCGCCTACGCGTACTTCTACAACCCGTGGCACCTTCTGCTGACCATGCGATGCGACAGGCGCAAGGTCGGGCTCAAACCAGCCGGTATGCAGGCGATCGGCATGCTGGGGCTGATGTGCACGGTCCGCCGGACGTTCGGGTGGCTGGTCCGACTGGGCTTCGGTCGGATCCGTCGTTCAACCCGCGCGCCCGCCAGCCCGATTCCGATCCGCCAGACCGAAGACGCCTGCACGGCGGGGGCCGCCTGCCGCCAGAACGAGGCTGTTGCCGCAGAGAAGGATTGAGACCGACGGGTGGGGACATCCAGTAATCAATAACGGAGTGGGGCGCTTGCCGGGGGTCTGACCGCTTGGGATGTCCCGGCCTGCCTGGGGGGCTGCCCCCTGGTAGCACGCCCACACTCAGATCCACGCGCCAAATTCCCTTGGGGGCACCAATACCTGAAAGATCCAACGGGGTCTGACCCCCCTGGGGAAAATACCTCCGATGCGTGTCACGGTCCTGCTTCAACGAGCCGCGACCGTGAGGGAGCGGTGAACTCCGCCTGCCCCTGCCAGCGCAACGGGGTCAGACCCCGGTGGCGTGCACAGGCATCCAGCCCCCCCACGAGATCCCGGCGTTGATTCCGCTGGGAGACGTACGCGCCGGGGTCAGACCCCTGGAAACGCCACCCGGACCTTACCACCACCAAACCACGGATGCACTGCGGCGGGGGGGTGACGTCACGCGCCCTTGCGGACCCGGTCGCGCAGATCGGCCGAGCCACCGTGCTCGACCCACCACTTCAGGTCCAGATCCGCCAGCTGCACGTCCGGTTCATCGGCGAGCACCTGCTCGACCTCCCGATCGACGGGGTTGACCGCGGCCGCCTCTTCGGGATCGGCGATGTTCATCGGCCAGTCGGGGAACTGGGCGTTGTGGCGGGTGCCGAAGTACTCGGCGATCCCGTGGTTGGGCAGGTCGTCGCCGATCGGCTCGGGCGCGTGGCGGCGCTCCCAGTCGGTCAGGCGGCGGCGCATCTCGCAGCGGACCCGCTCGGTCGCCGGGCCGCGGTCGCCCGCCAGCAGGTTGTGCAGCTCGTCCGGGTCGTTCTGCAAATCCCATAACTCCTCGTTGCCGTCGTGGTACCAGTAGGTGTACTTGAAGTGGTGATCCCGCAGGGTGATCCAGCGGGCCGGCCCGGAGTGACACTCGGTGAACTGGCACGACCGATCGCGGTGGCCCCGCGGGCTCAACAGGCTGTCGCCCGGGAATGACCACGTGCCCGGCAGCGAGACCTCGGCCGCGTCGGCGAAGGTCGGCATCAGGTCGATCAGATCGACGAAGTCGTCACTGACGCTGCCGGCCGGGACGCACCCGGGAAAGCGCATGACAAACGGCACGCGGACAGCCGCCTCGTATGAGCACTGCTTCTGCCAGCTCCAGTGGTCGCCGAGCATCTCGCCGTGGTCGGAGGTGAACACGACCAGGGTGTTGTCCGCCATACCCAACCGCTCGAGCTCGTCGAGGATCCGGCCGACCTGCTCGTCGACGAAGCTGATCTGCGCATAATAGCTCTGGGTCGAGCGGCGCAACCGCTGCGGCGTGGCCGTGTGCATGTCGGCGAACCAATCGAGGCCCCGCTGGCGCTGGGCGAGGGCCTCGCCCTCGATGCGATTGGGGGCGGGCACGTCCCGGTCGCGGTAGAACTCCGCCCAGCGGGGTGTTGCATTGAGCGGCGGGTGCGGGGCGATCCAGCTCGACCAGCAGAACCAGTTGCGGTTGCGGTTCTCGCGCAGAAACTCGATCGTCCGGTCGGCGACCCAGTGCGTACCGTGATGCTCTTCGGGGACGATCGACTGCTGCGGCTGGTGGTACAGCAGGTGCCGCACGCCGTGGCCATGGCGGATGTGGCCGCATCCCACCGACTTCAGGTACACCAGGTAGTCGTCGTCCTGGCGGTGGTGAGGCGTCTCCTCCATCAGCTGCATCCGGCGGAAGCCGTGGTGCTCGCGCGGCGGCACGAAGTGCATCTTGCCGATCGCCTCGGTGTGGTAGCCGGCATGGGACAGGATCCGCGGCAGCGTCGGGATGCCCTGGTCGAGCGTGTGGCCCTGGTTCTGGTAGTAGCGGTGCACGACACTCCGCTGGCCGGTCAGCAGGCAGTGCCTGGCCGGGATGCAGACCGGGTTGGGCGTGTGGCCGAAGCGGTAGAGGCATCCCTGGCTTGCCAGGCGGTCGAGGTTGGGGGTGACGATGTGGGGATTGCCCATGCAGCCGAGGGTGTCGTAGCGCTGCTGATCGGTGAACAGCAGGAGGATGTTGGGTTTGTCTTTTGCCATGTCGGGGTCTCCGGTTGGCCGTTTCGCACGCAGCCGGCGCCCCGCGGTCGGCGAGGCCCGGCATCGGTAAATCGATCGCGGGCAACGGTAGCGGATCAGCCGTCGCAACGCAACGCCACGGGTGCATCCGTTATTCTGTGGCGATTGTCAGGGGTCTGACCCCGAG
>JAWLBS010000170.1:8578-10549 GCA_041687575.1 Phycisphaerae bacterium
TAAATCGATCGCGGGCAACGGTAGCGGATCAGCCGTCGCAACGCAACGCCACGGGTGCATCCGTTATTCTGTGGCGATTGTCAGGGGTCTGACCCCGAGCCGTACGCCTCCGACGAAATCAACACGGAAACTTCCTGGCGGCCTGGACGCCTGTGCACGCATATGGGGTCTGACCCCGTGGGGTTCGAGCGGCACGGCGGGGTTCACCGCTCCCTCACGGTCGCGGCTCGTTGAAGCATACCGCTCCCTCACGGCGCGGCCCGTTGGCGCAGGACCTCGGAGCGTTTGCCCCCCAGGGGATCAGACCCCGGTTGACGCTGCCGGTTGTCGTTGCGCCCATGGGAATTGGGGAGTGGATTCGAACCGGAACATGCTGCCAGGGGTCAGACCCCCGTGAGGCGCCCGCCCGCCACCAATCGGCGATACACCCCCAACGTCGCAAAGAAACCCCGCGCCGGTTGACAGTTCGCCCCGGATCTATATCCTTATGTCGAATCGGCGTAACAGCCGCCAGGCCGACGTAGCTCAGTGGTAGAGCAGTGCTTTCGTAAAGCACAGGTCGTGGGTTCAAATCCCACCGTCGGCTTTCTTTTTTGCGCCGCATGCCCGATCGGCCGCACCCACCTCTCCCGATTCCGCCTGACACTTTTTGCGACCTACAATTGGCGCAAAGGGGATGCAGTTCTCGTGTCCGTGGCTCGCCGGAGGGGCCTCCGCGCAAGCCAGAGGCTCAGTTCAGGTCGCAGAAAGGAATGCTCGCCATGGCCAGACCGACATTCGCCGAACAGCCTGTACATCCCATGCTCAACGACTACCCGGCCGCGCTGCTGCCGTTCAGTTTCCTGATGGATCTGCTGCACCTGGTGACCCGCCGCAAGAGTTTCGCCGATGCCGCCTGGTACAGCCTTCTCGGCGGGTACCTCACCGGACTGGCGGCGGCGGCGACCGGGGCGATGGACTACTTCACGATTCCGCGCGGCCGGCCCGTCCGCCGGATCGCCGACACCCACGCCATGCTGAACATGGCGGGGCTGGGGCTGTACAGCCTGAACCTGATGATGCGGTGCGGCCGGGACCGGCGGTCGGGGCTGTTTACCACGCTGCTGTCGGGGGTCGGCGTGGCAGGGCTGTTTGTGTCCACCTGGTTCGGCGGGCACATGGTCTATGGCCACGGGATGCGGGTCCGCGGCAAGGATGAACCCGATCGGGCGCCGGAAGTGGAGCTGCCCGGCAGCCAGCGCATCAGCGATTTGCTGCACGACCTGGAACACCGGCTGGCGCCGAGCGAGCAAGAAGTAGAGGTGTAGCGAGGTTACGTCTCGCCGGTCTCAGGCGGCTTCATAGATGACCTTTCCGTACTTGTTGGCCGGGTAGGCGATCCCCCCCACGATGTTCTTGCTGGCCTCGAACCAGTCGCTGCGGATCACGATGACGTCGACAGGATAGCCCAGGCCGCTGAGCGTGGCGTCGATGCGCACACTCTCCTGTCGCGGGTCGCCCGGATCCTCTGCAATCACGAGCAGATCGATGTCGCTGTCGGGTGTCATCCGGCCGGTAGCCGCCGAACCGAAGAGGATGATCTTCTCCGGCCTGGCTACGTTCAGGACGCGTCGCACGATCTCGTCGATTGTCGCCTGATCAATGACCATCCAGCGGCACTCCAGGATTCAGCGCTTCCACCGTCCACGTTCTATGGGCAAAACCGCTATCTGCACGCATTCCCTACAAGCACTATATCATTCGGCCGGTTCAGGCTCAATCCGCGCAGCTGCCGAGCCGGGTGCCACTGTCCTGCGTCTTTGCCACGGCGTAGCCGTCGTCTGGCGAAGCCGGGAGCAGGGCTGTGCTGACACGCAGTCTCGGCCACTCGCATCGCTGCGCTCGCTCGGGCGGACCGCCTGATGCTCTTTGACAGACTAATCGGGTATTGAGTCTACAATGATTCATGACAAGACGCACCCTGACACTTAG
>JAWLBS010000171.1:0-8743 GCA_041687575.1 Phycisphaerae bacterium
TCGAGCTGCGTGCCCTCGGCCCAGTGCTCCAGCCGCACCGCCCCCGGCTCGGCGACCAGCCGCTTGGGGAAGCTCTGCCAGAAGTACCGCACCGCCGCCGTCACGCCCCAGCGATTGTCCGACAGGTCGATCCAGCCCGGCGACCGCTGCCCCTGCCCGATCTTCTCGCTGCCGGCGTACAGGGCATAGTTGAACGCCTTGCTCAGGCCGTTGTCGTCGATGTTGTTCGGCTTGCACTCGTGGACGAGGTCCTGCTCCAGGGCGACGCGCTTCGCATCGGCCAGTTGCACCGACTCGCCGGCAAACCGCGCCGGCTCGGGCAGGGCCTCGCCGACGCCCACCGTCGCCACCGCACCGCCCGCATCGGTGCGGATCGGCAGCTCCAGCACGTGACCCTTCATCACCACCGCCTGGGGCTGAGTGGCCGAGCGGTTCTGCCCCGTCGGCCCGTGGATCAGCGTCTCCTGCACCCGCACGCACGGCGAGCCGGCATAGATGAACAGCCGCACCACCGACTCGAACCGCCGGTCCATCTTCGTCTTGATCCGGACCACTGCCATCACCGGCCCGGCCTGCTCGACCACCACCTCCGGGCGATTCGCGTTGATCGCCGCCCTGTTGAAGTCGTAACCAACCCACAGGTTGGCCGCCTCCCGCGGGGCGATGATGCGATCCTTCTCGGAAAAGCCGTCGCCGTCCACGTCGAGGTAGACCTCGTCCAGGACGTTGCACTTTTCTTTCGAGATCACCACCTTGATCGCCCCGACGCCCCGGCCGGTCGTCACCGTGACGCTCTTGTCCTTTTCGGCGACGATCAGGCCGGTCCGCGTCGCGTTGCGAACGTCCGCCCCGTACTCCAGCCGGTACTCGCTCGCCCCGCCCGCAGTCACGTCCGCCAGGAACGTGACGTGGACCCACTTGGCGAACCCGTTCGAGCCGGTCGGGTAAATGCCCCAGGTCGCGGCAACCTCCGCCTGCGACGGCACCTCCTTGCCAGCCGCATCCACGATGCGGAAGTGACCGGTCCGGATCGCCTCTGCCTCGATCTTCCCGTCGGGCAGCGGAATGCCGCTGGTCACAGGCCAACCCTTGCGATCCACGCCACCTGTCTCGCGCACCGTCAGCGGTACGCTGGTCACTGCCGTCGCCATGCTTACTCCGAACAGTAAAAAGGAAAGTGCCAGACCTGAAGGAAGGCTGCGGGTACCACTCATACGGAAACCTCGATTCTGTCTGCCGCCGCGCCGCCTGCGCTGCGCGGCATGCCTGCAGTGTAGGCAATTTACGGCAGCATGCCAAATGCCGGAAACCACCCTGTTCTGTTCCGTCGGCAGCACGCCCGGATGACTACCTCCCAAAGTCCGCGGCGGATCGCGGACCAGGACCCAGCCGGTCCGCTGTCCTTCCCTTCCGCCCCGGTTGACGGTAGATTCGTCCCGACCCGATGTACTGGTTCATCCGAGGATCCGAATCCGAAAGTGAGTACATGCGCATGTTTGCGATTCTGAGTATAGTGAGTCTGGTAGTAATCAGTGGAGCCCCCCGGATGACGTCCGACAATCCCGACATCGCCACGGTCGTGAAGATCGCCCGAAAAGCCCCGCCCCTGCCCGAGCCAGCCGGCAAGGTCGTCCGCGTCGACGATGCCGCCGCCCTGGCCAGAGCCATCGCCGAGGCCGACGACGACTCGACGATCCTGATCGCCCCCGGCACCTACCACGCCGGCGACATGGAACTGCGAAAGGGCGCCAAAAACGTCACCATCCGCGGCGCCGGCGGCGACCGCGAGAAAGTCGTCATCGACTGTCGTGATGAATTCATCCGCGGCATCATCCTGCGGGGCGCCCACAACGTCACGATCGCCGATTTGACCATCCGCAACACCCGCTACGGCGTGTTCTTCTTTGGCGACAGCGACATTCAGCACCTGACGGTCCGCAACGTCGTCTTCCACAACATCTGGACCCGCGGCATCAAGGGCACCCACCCCTTCCGCATCGGCGACAGCTCGAGAAACCTCTACACCCGCGAGCAGGCCGAGAAGATCCGCCCCCGCAACGGCCGGGTCGAGTACTGCCTGTTCACCAACGACCACAAGAAACGCAACCGCGACGACGGCTTCAACGGCGACTACGTCAGCGGCATGGACATGATGATGCTCAAGGACTGGACCATCGCCGACAACGTCTTCGTCGGCATCCGCGGGGCCAATGGCATCGGCCGCGGAGCGATCTTCATCTGGGTCGAGAGCGAAAACGTCGTCGCCGAGCGAAACGTCATCGTCAACTGCGACCGCGGCATCTGCTTCGGCAACCCCTCGTCCGTGCCGCCGCACATGACCGGTGGGATCGCCCGCAATAACTTCATCGTCGGCGGCGCCAGCCAGGCCCTCGAGTTCCACCAGGCCGTCGACACCGCCGCATACAACAACACCCTGTACGCCTCCGACTTCGACAACATCTGGCACGTCAACATCACCACCGGCTGCAAGGGCGTGAAGTTCTACAACAACCTCGTCCACGGCAAGACCCGGTTTCAGAAGGACGGGATCGACCAGAAAAGCAATATCGTCGGCGACCTGACCGGCTGGTTCGTCGATCCGTCGATCGGCGATCTGCACCTGACGGACAAGGCCGCCGATGCAATCGACAAGGCCGTCCCGCTGGACGAAGTCGACGAAGACTTCGATGGCCAGAAGCGCGGCCCCAAACCCGACATCGGCGCCGACGAAAAATGACGCGGGTGCCAATGTAGGGCGGGCTGCGCCCGCCAAGTTCGGAGTCCCGGCTTCAGCCGGCGCTTGGAGTCCCGGCTTTAGCCGGCGTTTGGAGTCCCGCCTTCAGGCGGTCCGCCCGAGCGAGCGAAGCGATGCGAGTGGCCGAGCCACAAAGGCGGGAGAAAGCTGCGCCACGAGAACAACGCCGCGAAGGACCGGATCGGGTACCGCGTTCAGCACAGCAGAGCCCTGCTGTTCGGGAACGACAACGACTGTGCTACCACGAAGGACACGAAGACCACGAAGAGAAACAGCAAAAAACAAACGACCATATCAGCCACGGATGAACGCGGATGAAACGCGGATGAACGACAGCGGCAACAGCAATTGCTGTTTCCAACAAGCAGCACGCCCGTAAGCTGCGGGAAGGAGCCCGAAGCGTGAGCGAGGGAGTCGTTGCCGTTCCGAGCGTGCAGGGCTCCCGAATCCTGCGGGAAGAAGCCGCGACCGTAAGGTCGCGGTAAACCTCGGCAAGAGCATGGCGCCCAGATCCTGAATGGCGCGCAAACGAGCCCGAAACGTAAGTGAGGGTATCCTTTTCGCCGTTGTCGTTCGTTGCTTACCGGAGGCACAGCGATGGAAGACCGCCACATGAACAACCCCATCCCCGAAATCCACCTCGCCAACCGCCCCATCGCCCCAAACCACCCACCCGTGGTCATCGCCGAGGCCGGCGTCAACCACGACGGCCGCATCGAGACCGCCCTGCGCCTCGTCGACGCCGCGCAAGCCGCCGGCGCCGACGCCGTCAAATTCCAGGCCTTCCGCGCCGATCGCCTCGCAACCCGCCACGCAAAGCAGGTCGCCTACCAGCAGACCGCCGCCGCCGCGGATTCCCAGGTCGAGATGCTCCGCCGCCTGGAGCTCAGCCCCGCCGACTTCGCCCGCATCCGCCATCACTGCGACCAGGCCGCCATTGAATTCCTCGCCACCCCCTTCTCCCCGCAGGACCTGCAGGTCCTGCTCGACGTGGGCGTCCGCGCGATCAAGATCGCCTCGCCCGACATCGTCAACCGCCCCCTGCTCGACGCCGCCTGCCGCACCAGCCTGCCCGTGCTGCTATCGACCGGCGCCAGCGAGACCGCCGAGATCGACGCGGCCGTCGACCTGCTCCGCAACCAGGCGGGCGTACCCCTCGTCCTGCTGCACTGCGTGAGCAGCTACCCCACCGACCTGCAGAACGCCAACCTGCGGCGGATCGCCGCGCTGCACGCACGCTACGGCTGCCCCGTCGGCTACAGCGACCACACCGCCGGCTCCGCAACCAGCCAGATCGCCGTGGCGGCAGGCGCATCCGTCCTGGAAAAACACTTCACCCTCGACCGCACCGCCCCCGGCCCCGACCACGCCTTCAGCCTCCAGCCCGACGATCTGGCCGAGTACATCCGCCTGGCCCGCCACGCCCACCAGGCCCTCGGCACCGGCGATCTGGACCTGTCTGAAGTCGAACGCGAGGTCCGTCTCGCCAGCCGCGCCAGCGTCACCGCCGCCGGCGACATCCCAGCCGGCACGACCATCACCCGCGACATGCTCGCCGCCCGTCGCCCGGGCACCGGCATCAGCCCCTGGCAAATCGACGAGGTCGTCGGCCGCACCAGTCGCTCCGCCATCCCCGCCGAAACCCCGATCACCCCGGACCTGCTCGCCTGAGATCCGTCCGACTTGCAGCCGCTGCACCAGGCGCACAATCCGCCGCCACGCTTTTGCACAAACCCGACATTTGCCCTCGATCGAATCCGGTGCAATAATGGAATACGCAGTTCTGAATTCCCGGCGGTCAGGGCGCCGGCGATGATGCAAACATGCATTCTCTTTCAGTCGCACAAAACCCATAGCGGTGGGAGGAGGACTCCGATGTCAATCGGCAACACGCGAGCAATCATCATCTGCAAATCCCTTGCCGGCCTCGCTTTGGCAACATCGGCCCTGCTGTCGCTGGGCCTCGTCCCGCCCCTGCAGCTGACCGCCCCCAGGTCCTACGTAACCGACTCGCTGCCCAGCCAGGTCATCCCCGACGACCTCGACGGCGACGGCGATCTCGACGCCATCGTCCTGTGCGCCAACCCCCTCGGCAGCCCCATTCTGCAGCTGTTCAACAACCCCGGCGACGGCTCGCTGACACCCCAGGCCACCGTCCCGGCTGCCGCGCGAACCCGCCTGGCGGCCGGCGACCTCAACGGCGACGGCGCCACCGACCTGGTCCAGGTCTACGACACCGGCTTGACCAGCGGCATGCTGGCGGTCTACCTGCGCAATGGACCGTTCTCCTTCACCCGCACCGAGACGAGCCTCCCCTACGTGCCCGGCCAGGTCGCCATCGGCAACATCAACAACGGCGGCGGGCTGGACCTGGTCATCAGCGACGCCTACGTCCCCCAGGCCCACATCTACCTGGGAAACAATACGGGTGCCTTCTCCTACAGCGGCACGTACGACACCGACCTGCTGATCGGCGATTTCGACAACGACGGCCTGGCTGACGACTCGCAGTGCGCCTTCAGCACCGTCGATATGCTCTGCCGCGACGTAAACGGCGACGGCCTCGACGACATCGTCATCACCCACCATTTCAAACGTGCGCACAACAACACCAGTGCCGCATACTGCCGCGACTTCGGCACCCGGGCCAACAACACCGTGTGGGTGCCGAACACCGGCGGCGGGTTCGGTCCCCGCCAGGTCATCCTCGACATCTGGGGCGGCGCCCTGGCCGTCGGCGATGTCGACAACGACGGCGACCTCGACGTGCTCACCGCCGGCGACGCCCTCACCGGCCCCGATATCCACGCCATGATCCTGCTCCGCAACAACGGGCTCGGCACGTTCGGCCCTGCCGAACGGTTCGCCTCTGGAGGGGGACTGCTCACGATCATGGACATCGAATTGGCCGACGTCGACCGCGACGGCGACCTCGACGCCGGACTGCTGTTCACCAAGCCGATCGCCGGCAATCCCAACGACCCGCCGACCGCCACCTGGGCCCTGCTGACCAACAACGGTGCCGGCCAGTTCGCCGCGCCCACGCTTCTGCCCACCGGCGCCGATCCGCTCGACCTGGCCTTCGGCAACCTCGACGCCGTCCACGGCCCCGAGGCCCTCACCGTCGCCGGCGACGACAGCCGCCTGGTCGTCCACTATAACGAGCAGGGCCGCTATCCATCGCCGAGGATCATCCCCGTCCAGGACCCGGATGCCACCATTCGCGGCACCGAAGTGTCCGACATCGCGGCCGGCGACTTCAACAACGACGGCTGGCCCGACATCGCCGTGATCGGCAGCAACAGCGCTCTGCTCGGCGAAGGACCGGATACGCTTTTCCTGCTGAATGGCACCGCCACCGGCCCGGCCGCCACCCCGATCTGCATCGACATGCCCCACAAGTTCCCCATGCGGATCCTGGCGACGCAGATCGCCGGCTCGCCCGCAACCGACCTGGCATTCCCGTTCATCGGCGATTCGTTCATCGACCCGACAAAGGCAGCCGGCCTGCGCCTCGGCGTGACCGGCGGACTGCCGGCGCCGATGAACACCTACGCCTTCGGCGGCGCCCCATCCGACATCGCCGCCATCGACATCAACGCCGACGGCACGCGCGACCTGGCGGTCCTGCGCCTGCCCGGCAACGAGGGCCTGACGGCACTGGTTTCGTTCCTGACCGTCGCCGCCGACGGCTCGCTGACCTACGTCGGGCAACTGCCCCTTGGCAGCGACGACCCGCTCAGCGGCGACGTGCGGCTGCCGTACGTGATCACCTCCGGCGACATCGACGGCGACGGCCTGGAAGACCTCGTCGCCGTCACCAGCGGCGTGTTCACCAGCGCCGGTACGGTCACCGTCATGCTCTACAAGGGCGGCGGCCAGTTCTACTACGGCGAGTGGCCCACCGTCGCCCCGACCGTCACTGACGTGCTCACCGCCGACCTGACCGGCGACGGCCTGCCCGAGGTCATCCTGACGCGCATGCCCAGCCTCACCGAGACCGGCAACGGCTCGGTCGAGATCTTCCCCAACATCGGCAACGGCTACCTCGGCACGGCGGTTTCGTACAACGTCGGGACGGGCCCCACCCGCGTGAAGGCGGCCCAGGTGGATGGCCAGCCCGGGCTCGACCTGCTCGTCACCTCCGACGGCAGCAACGAACTGACGGTGATGTTCAACGACGGGGCCGGCCACTTCCCCACCCAGCAGCGCTACATGCCAGCCGGCGGCGCCGACGCCCTCGCCGTCGCCGACTTCGACCTCGACGGCGACCCGGACGCAGCCGTGCTGAACCTCCAGCACATCGAGATGCCCAACTCGGTCAACTACAACGGCACCGTCAGCATCGTGACCAACCGCCGGATGCGGCTGACAGGCGACGCCAACGGCGACGGCATCATCAATGCGATCGACCTGCTCATGCTGGCCCACAGCTGGACCCGCGCCGTCGGCCATCCCGACTACGACGCCCGCGCCGACTTCAACGGCGACGGGATCATCAACGTGATCGACCTGCTGACCCTGGCCAACAGCTGGCAGTAACCTACACCAACGACCTCCCCTGCATTCCCGCCACTGCCGGCTGGCCCAGCATCTTCAGTGTCGTCGGCGCTACGTCGTACAGCGTCGCCGAGTCGTCGCATTTGCCCGCCCCCAGGCTCGGGTGCGAGAGGATGTACATCCCGTCCTGCGCGTGATTCGCGTCGTCCGGACCGGTGTCATTCTCCAGCGTGTACACGTCCGGGTTGCCCACGCTGCCGACGCTGCGGTAGCGAAGGTTGCCGAACAGCACGATCAGGTCCGGCGCCACGCCGTTGACCTTGTCGTAAATCCTGTTCGGCTGGTACACCTTCGTGCCCAGCGGGCCCCCGTTCATGTCCGGCATCGATTCGATCTTGCCGATCAGCTCCGCGCAGAACGCCTCGTACTCGCCCTGCGGGACAATCCCGCTCGGCTCGCGCCCCTGCACGTTGACGAAGCACCGCCCGTAGTAGCCGCCCTCGCCCCACGCCCGCGTCTTCGTCCAGTCCACCATGTCGAACCGGAACCGGCTCGGCCCAGCCGGCGGCTCCTTCAGCACCAGGTACCCCTCGCGGATCAGCCAGTCGTTGAAGCAGATCCCGCCTTCCATGCACTGCCCGCCGTGGTCGCTGACCACCCAGACCGCCGTGCGGTCCAGGTCCATCCGCTCCAGCAGCTCGCCCATCTTCGCGTCAAGGAAAATGTAATAATCGCGAATGGCATTCTCGTACTTGCTGCCCGGCTCGTGACGGTGGTGCCCGGGGTCCATGTAGCTCCAGAACGCGTGGTGGATCCGGTCGACCCCCATCTCCACCATCCAGAACAGGCTCCACGGGTACTCCCGCACCAGATGCTTGGCCACCTCGAAACGCTTTTCGGTCATCTCGTGGATCTGCTGCAGGATCGCGTCCTTGTCGTCGCTGCGGAAGCCCTTCACGTCGATCATGTACTCGCCGACCCACTGGGCGATCTTCGTCTTGAGATCGGCCGGCCAGGTGTAGTCGCAGTCGATCCCCGGCGTCAGAAAACTGGTCACCATCGCCCCGGCCAGCGGCCTGGCGATCGGGAACGTCTGCGGCACGCCCAGCACGATGCTCGGCTGGCCCCGGTCCGAGAGGATCTCCCACAATCGCGGCTCGGGCACATCGAGGCTGGTCGCAATCCCCAGCCCGTCATACGAGTGGTCCTTGCGGTTGCGGAACCCGTAGATTCCCAGCGTCCCCGGGTCCTTGCTCGACGCCATGCAGCTCCAGGCCGGCACCGTGATCGGCGGCATGCAGCTGCGCAGCCGCCCCCACCTGCCGTGCCGCATCAGCCGCGACATGGTCGGCAGCCGATCCGCCCACTTCTCGAACACCAGCGACGGCTCGCCACAATCCAACCCGATAATCGCCACTTTGTTGATCGACATCCAAGCACCCGCCCGGCGGACCACGTCCGCCCGTAGGGTGAGCTATTGCCCACCAC
>JAWLBS010000171.1:8843-10528 GCA_041687575.1 Phycisphaerae bacterium
CCCGACAGGAACACGTGATCCTGCTGGCCGTGCGGGCACGTCTTGCTCGAAACCATCGACAGGCACTTCTTGCACCACGCCGAGTGCTCGAACTTCAGCGGCACGATGCCCAAGGCCTGCGGGTCGATCCCATCGAAGATCTCCTGCGCGTCGTACGTGCCGTAGTAGCTGCCCACCCCCGCATGATCCCGCCCGACGATAAAGTGCGAGCAGCCGTAGTTCTTGCGGATGATCGCGTGCAGCACCGCCTCGCGCGGGCCCGCGTACCGCATCGCCGCCGGCATCACCGACAGCACCACCCGATCCTTGTTGTAGTAGCCCTCGATCAGCACCTGGTAGCACCGCATCCGCACGTCCGCGGGTATGTCGTCGCTTTTCGTGTGACCCACCAGCGGGTGGATCAAAAGCCCGTCGCAGATCTCCAGGGCACACTTGGTCAGGTACTCGTGGGCCCGGTGGATCGGGTTGCGGGTCTGGAACGCCGCCACCGTCTTCCAGCCGCGCTGGGCAAACGCCGCCCGCGTCTGCGCCGGGGTCAGCCGGTACTCGGCGAAGTCGGTCTCGTAGTCCGCCTGGACCACCTCGATCGGCCCAGCCAGGCACACGTCCCCGCCCGCGTAGAGCGTCTCGACGCCGGGGTGGGCCCGGTCGCGCGTGCGGTAGACGGCCTCGGCCTCGGCGTCCTTGTCGCGGGCGAACTTCTCGGTCACCGTCAGCACCGCCATCGGCCGGTCCTGCTCGTCCGCCAGGCAGACCCGCTGACCGACCGCCACCTTTGCCGCCGTCGCCGCATCGACCGGGCAGATGATGGGGATCGGCCACGGCAGGCCGGACTCCGCCAGCTGCATCCGCTGGCAGACGCTGCGGTAGTCAGCGGCACCCATGAACCCTTCCAGCGGGCTGAACGCCCCGATGGCGATCATCTCGACGTCGCACTGCTGCTGGACGTTGAGGATGACCCGCGGCAGGGTCTTGCACTCCGCCACCAGTTTCGGCCGGCTCGCCTCGTCCGCCATCCGGTCCACCAGCCGGCCACCATGCGGCTCGATCAGGCCGCCCGACGCTTTGTTCTCGATCGCATTCGACATATCGGATACCTCTCTTGTTCGCCAAACAGGCCGTGCATCATAGGAAGAACCCGCCCCCCGGACAAGAACCCGACACCCCAAGGCGCCCAACCCCGCGCCCCACGAGCAAACGAGCCGTAAGGGAGCGGTCCACGCCAACGAGCCGCGACCGTGAGGGAGCGGAAAATCATGCACGGCGGGCTGCGCCCGACGGCGAGGTCGCCATACGACGAAGACGGGACCAGGGCCGGGCCGGCCCTTTGGACTGCGGCGCCGCAGACGCCGCTTTCACTCAAGCCTGCGGACCATGCGAGCGCCAAGTCTCGCATTGAAGCCACCGCGCGACTATGGACTGCGGCGGCCGTGACGCCGCTTTCACTCAAGCCTGGCATCGGCTCCCCGCCCGCGAATCGAAAGGGACCGCCCGGCGGCAATGCGGAAATGCGACTGACCCGCAACGACGACTACTGAATATCACCCCTGTCGCCCCCGCCGTCGCCGCCGTCGACAGGAAAGCCCCCGACTGGCGGCGGTCCACGATGCTGCCGATGCGCCCATTACGCCGCCTTCGCCGCCCTGCCCGCCGGTTTCCCCGCCGGCGCCCCCGCCCCGCCGGGC
>JAWLBS010000172.1:0-10527 GCA_041687575.1 Phycisphaerae bacterium
CCGTCAGCAGCCGGTCGTCGGCGAGCAGGTCGGCGGCCTCGATCAAGCCCCAGAGCGTGTACTTGCGGCACCAGACGTTCCAGTTCTGCGCGGGGGCTGACGAGGTGACGAAGGCGGAATGTTCGTACGTGCCGATGTAGCCGTCGGGGTCCTGCGTGGCGAGCAGGTCGTTGCAGATCGACCGGATGCCTTCCAGCAGGTTCTCGTCCTGTGTGTACCGCTGCGCCGCCACGGCTGAGAGCATCCACTTGCCCCAGAACTCGCCCTGCCACAGGCCGCTGCCCGGCTGCAGGCGGTCATCCACGCGGCGGCGGAATGCCTCGACCGCCTCGGCGGCGATGGTGGAAACCCCGCGCCGGGAGACGATCCGCGCCTGCAGGATCGTGTTCAGTTTTTCGCCTACGTGGCCGGTTACGTGCGCGTTGCCCATCGGCAATAGAGTCAACTTGTCCATCGAAGGTCTCACGCTCAATGTCCCTTGTCTGCCCAGATATCCCATCATGTCACGCCCGGCATTGTACCGCCTGTTGGGAGTCGATGCCTGCAGCCAGGAGCGTGGCACCCCTCGCAGCGTTTGCCCCAGGGGGGCAGACCCTGTCGGATCGCTCCCCCTTTCCGTTCCATTTCCGTTCTCACCCGCATGGGCTCGCAGACATTGCCGACGATCACCGTTCTCTGCCCGCCGGTGATGTCCACGATCTTGTTCACCGGCATGCCGTCGCACGGGTTGACGTACAGCATCTGGTCCGGACGCAGCCCCTCGAAATACAACGCCAGGTCTTCCGCTGCCCGGTCGTTGAGCTGCACGGCCCGCAACTCCGCCATGGACCTCCACGTGGGTATGTGCTGCGAGTGAGACCCGCACAGGTGTATGAGGCCGCCGGTGTACTGACCGAGGATCTCCCGGTCCAGCGGCAGGACAAACTCATCGTACTGCTCCGGCGAGAGCATCTGTGTGGAACACCCGCAGATCTGGCCGTGGCCGGGCGGCTGCATGCGACCGGAAGGGGCGATCATCTGGAGCTGGTCGAACGGCACGTGCTCCTGGAACCACGCGTGCAGCCATCGGATGGTGTCGGTGATCACGCGAAGGTCGCGGCGTGCGTCGTCCGGCTCGCTCAACATGGCCAGGAGAAACTCCTGCCCGAACAGGTTCAGGGCGATATTCAGGGGGCTGGAAAGGATCGGCGGGGCGAAAAACGGTACGGTGACACGGGCTTCGACGAATGCTTCCGCAAGCCGCCGGGCCAGCCGGAACGACGGATGCGCCTCGATGTCCGGGACCGCGAGCTCCCCGACAGGACGGCGGAGATACTCCGCCTGCCAGTTCTCCTTCTCGCCCTGCAGTTCGTAGACGTGCGCCCCGAACAGCGTGTCCACGAAGTGGACGCCGTACGGCCACGGGTTGATGGAGAGCGGCCGGAACACGTGCGGGTCCCGCACCGCATCGGCCCTGGACGCCAGGTCGTCCAGCGCCTCGGCTATCCACTTCTCGGGTTCGGTATACAGGTTGCTCTGGCCGATGCCCTTGACGCCGCAGAGTACGAAGACGTTCGGCCCGTGCCGGCCGGAGAACATCCCCGCCAGCCGCTGCAGGTGCGAATCCCGTACCTGTCGCAACCCGTCGTCGTTCAATGCCGCCAGATCTGCCATCTGATTGTTTCCCTGTCCAACGTTACGATTCACTCGCTCCAACGGCCGCCGGGTTGGGCAGTCTACGCAGACTGCGACGGCCCGTGCCGCCGTCGGCAGAATCCGGGACACCAGTGCAGGCAGGGGTGGCTTCTGTAATTACTTCCACCCCACCCGCACCACATTCCAGGAACACCTCGGCAACCGCGCCACCAGCCGCCCCCCGTCCACCCGCGCATCCCCGCCGTTATGCGGAACCACCCGGTTTGGCTGATCGACCGAATTCACCGCCTTCAGATCATCATGCTCGTACACGATGTGCTCGACCACTCGACAATCCCCCAAGCCGCGGCAATCGACATCGAGCACCAGGTCCTCGTCCGGGCTGCGATTGACCGCAAAGACGACAGCCTCCTGCCGCGCCTCGTCCAGCGTCGCCACACCCTCCAGCAGCGGCACCGCCCCGAACCCCCTGGTCTCGTACTCCGGACTCCGCACCTGCAGGTCCAGGGCCTCGCCCCTGCCGTACAGGCTGGCATGCTGGAACGGGCAGAAGATCGTCTGCCGCCACGCCGCCCCGCCCGTCGCCGTCATGATCGGGGCGATCACGTTGACCAGCTGCGCCAGGCACGCCATCTTCACCCGGTCCGCGTGCTTGAGCAGCGCGATCATCATGCACCCGACCGCCAGCGCGTCCTCGAACGTGTACACGTCCTCCAGCAGCGGCGGGGCCACCTGCCACGGCTCGACCGCCGGGTCCGGATAGCCCTTGTGGTACCACACGTTCCACTCGTCGAACGACAGGTGCATCGTCTTTTTCGAACGCTTGCGGCCCTTCACATGATCGCACGTGGCCACGACCGTCCGGATGAAATCCTCCATTCCCACCGACTCTGCCAGGTACTCGCCCAGCTTGTCGGCCCGGTTGTTGATGTACGTGTGCAGCGAGATGTAGTCCACGTGCTCGTACGTGTGCTCGAGCACCGTCGCCTCCCACGCCGGAAATGTCGGCATGTGCCGCGTGCTGCTCCCGCATGCCACCAGATCGATCGTCGGGTCGACCCACTTCATCACCTTGGCCGTCTCGCAGGCGATCCGCCCGTACTCTTCAGCCGTCTTCGCCCCGATCTGCCACGGCCCGTCCATCTCGTTGCCCAGGCACCACGTCTTGATGGCATAGGGCGCCGCCGCCCCGTACGACCGCCGCAGGTCGCTCCAGTACGTCCCCTCCGGGTGGTTGCAGTACTCCACCAGGTTCCGCGCCGCATCCGGCCCGCGGGTCCCCAGGTTGACCGCCATCATCACCTCGGCCCCTGCCAGACGGCACCACGCCGCGAACTCGTCCACCCCGACCTGGTTCGTCTCGACCGACCCCCACGCCAGGTCCAGCCGCCGCGGCCGGCCGTCCTTCGGCCCGATCCCGTCCTCCCAGTTGTACCCGGAGACGAAGTTCCCCCCGGGATACCGCACCACCGGCACCCGCAGCTCCCGCACCATCTCCAGCACGTCCCGCCGGAACCCCCTCTCGTCCGCCGCCGGATGCCCCGGCTCATAGATCCCGCCGTAGACCGCCCGCCCCAGATGCTCGATGAACGACCCGTACAGCCGCGGATCGATCGTCCCGATCCGCCGGTCCCTGTCCAGCACCGCCCGTGCCTGCTGCGTCATAGAAGCAACCCTTTATGCATCTGCCTGCTCGTCCAAAGACGCGAACCCTTGGAAGTGCAGACACCGGCAACCGACACCTCGCCACCTTGCCCTCAAAATGTCATTTTCGGCGATCCCCGGCCACATGCAACAGCCTCGGCTATCGGCCACACGGCATCGGTCATTGGCCTCGCGCGACATGGGGCCCGGGCGAAAGGCAAAGCGGCGTCCTCGCCGCCGCAGTCCAAAGGCTTCGCCGTTGCGCGTGGCCCTGCTTTGGGCGGAGTTTACCGCTCCCTCACTGCCCTCACGGTCGCGGCTCGTTGGCGCGGGGCGTAAAGGCCATGACTGGCAAATGCGTGTGGCTGGCAAATGCGTTGTAAGAGCAGGCGAATCCCGGTACCCTATAGGCTGTTGCATTCGAGGGAGGATCGGGATCGTGAAGATCGCACGCTGCATCGCGTCTGGTTCCCTGTGCCTGACCATCCTGCTGGCCCTGGCTGGTTGCACCCCCCCGACGGATCCGGGTGCAAAGGCCGTTCCGGCGGAAACACCGCTGTTCGACCCGCCGCCGGGCGAGTATGGCCAGCCGGTTGATGTGACCATCGCCTCGCCGACCGACGGCGCGGCCATCTTCTACACTACCGATTCGGCGGAGCCGGGCGCCGGCGCCGGGATCGTTTACGATGGCCCCGTTCACCTGGCCGCCACGACGACGATCCTGGCCGTTGCGGTCAAGGAGGGCATGCTGCCCAGCCCGATCGCCATCGCGACCTACACGATCTCCCTCGCGGGGCCCGAGGCCCGCAACGTGCCGCCCGTCATCGGCGACGGCGCTGTCACCGGGCTGCTGACAGCCGGCCAGGCGAACGCCTTCGCCATCTCCTGCACCGCAGTCGACGGCGACGGCGCGGTTGAGTCGGTCATCGCCGACCTGTCGGACCTGGGCGGGCCGGCCGATCAGCCGCTCACTCGCCGCGACGGCGACACCTGGTCGTGGAGCGGCAGTATTACCCCCACCGCCGCCGGCACGCGGACGATCACGCTGGCTGCCACCGACAACGACGGCACGACCGCCACGCTCGACGTGGATGTCACCGTGCAGCCGGGCCCCCCGCCGGCTGGAGCGCTCAAGTGGAGCTTCGAGACGGGCGACTGGATCTGGTCGAGCCCCGCCATCGACGCGAGCGGCACGGTCTACGTCGGCTCGCTCGACGGCCACGTCTACGCGATCAACCCGGACGGCACCCGCAAGTGGGCGTTCCAGACCGGCGCCTATGTTTACAGCTCTCCCGCGATCGGCGCGGACGGAACGATCTATGTCGGCTCGCGGGATTTCCGCCTGTACGCCCTGAATCCTGAGAGCGGCAGTGAGGCCTGGTCGTTGCCCGCGCGGGTGGAGTCGTCGCCCGCGATTGGCGCGGATGGGACGATCTACATCGGCACCGTGCTGGAAGAGCCCTATGCTTATGCGCCGGCCGCCGATCCGTCGCTCGCCGGCGGGCAGGTCGTCGAGCAGGGCTACGCCCGGCTGTATGCGGTCAACGCCGACGGGTTGGTCGAGTGGACCTTCAAGGCCGGCGGCACCGTCTGGTCTTCGCCCGCGGTCGCCGGCGACGGGACCATCTATGCGGGCTCGCGCGATCACAATCTCTACGCGATCGACCCGGCCGGCCATGAGCTCTGGCGGCTGCCGACGAGGGGCCAGATCAACAGCTCCCCCGCGATCGGCGCGGATGGCACGATCTACGTCGGCTCGGGTGACGGGCAGCTATACGCGGTCGGGCGGGACGGTTCGGCGAAGTGGTCGTTCGATGCCGGCGCCGCGATCGACTCGTCGCCCGCGATCGGCGCGGACGGCACGATTTATGTGGGCGCGGGCAACAGCGTGTATGCGATCGACCCGGATGGCACGGAGTGGTGGGAGTTCCCCACCGGCGGTGCGGTCACCTCCTCGCCCGCGATCGCCGCCGACGGGACCATCTGCGTCGGCTCGCGCGACGGGAAGGTGTATGCCCTGGGCGCAGACGGCACGCCGGCCTGGAGCTACCAGACCGGCGGTGCGATCACCGCCTCGCCCGCGATCGGGCCGGACGGCACGGTCTATGTCGGCTCGTACGACGGCCGGCTCTACGCCTTAAACGGTGCCGCCCCCCTGGCCTCAGGCCCCTGGCCGGCCTTTCGCCGGGACCTGTCGCACACCGCCCGCGCGCCGGCCCCGGCCAACGTGCCGCCCGAGATTCGGAATGCCGCCGCCACGATCACCGACAATGTGGCGGGGATCGACGATTCGATCACGGTCGTCTGCACGGTCGAAGACGCCGACGGCACGGTGATGAGCGTGCACGTCGACCTGAGCGCCGTGGGCGGGCCGGCGGAGGCATCGCTGATCAGCAGCGGTTCGGGCCAGTGGCAGTATGACGGAATTCTGGACGGGTATACCGGCCAGCCCGGGCCGATTCGGATAACGGCGACGGATGACGACGGGGCGACGGCGACGGTTTCGGTCGATCCCGGTGTGGTCCAGCCGGACGGGCCGCCCGTGTTCATCATGGCCCGGGTCGGGCTCGACTACATGGGATACTGCTGGGTATACGCCGAGGTGGTCGCCGCGGCGGGCAGCTATGTGCAGCGCGTCGAGGCCGACCTGAGTTCGCTCGGCGGCCCTGCCGACGCCTCCCTTTACGGCGAGGGCGACGATGAGTGGAGCTACTACGGTCTGGCGATGCCCGCAGGCGAACCGGCTGCGATCATCCTGACGGCCTGGGACGACAAGGGCCGCTCCTCGACGACTTCGGTCATGCCGTATGTGCGGAACGAGCCGCCGGTCTTTCGGATGGCCACCGCCAGTGCCAGCGTCGGAACGGTGACCTACTGCGCTTTGTTTGCCGAGGTATACGATCCGGACGGATACGTGGCGAGTGTCCAGGCCGACCTGACTCCCATCGGCGGGCTGGCGACGGCGGGCTTCATCATCTACGGCCCCGACCAGTGGCTGTACGTGGGTCCCCTGAGCGGATACATCGGCGAGCCGGCCACTGTCCGGATCACGGCGTTCGACGATCAGGGCGAATCAACGACGATGATAGTGGACGTGACGCCGGTCCCGCAGAACGAACCGCCGGTCTTCCAATCGGCCAGCGCCACGGTCGACCCCGACAACTACTGCACGATCACCGCCTTCGTGTCGGACCCCGATGGGACCGTCGTACTGGTCGAGGCGGACCTTACGTCCGTCGGCGGTGGCGTCCAGGTTCTCCAGCCGGAGTCGGTGGGGTTCCTCTGGTCCGGCCCGATCGATCCGCAGGATGTTACGGCCATCTGGCTGACGGCCGTGGACAACCAGGGCCAGGCGACCATTCGCAGGGTGCCGCTGACGTTCCAGCCGTGGGAGTGACACGGGCCGCGGGTGCTTCACTTGGTTCAGGATGACGGGGGGCGCACAGAACGCAAGCGGAGAGTGCTCCGCTTGGCAGAGATCCTTCACTGCGTTCAGGCCTGTGGCGGGCACAGCCCGTCCTGCTTCGTTCAGGATGACAACCTGAAGTCCGTAGGTCCCTACTGCGTCCCGGGCTCTTCCGGCCGGGCCTCGCTCTTCATCTGCTGGACGGTCTGGCGGGCCTCTTCCTGGCGGATGAGGTATTCACGCCGTTCGGCTATCGCCGCGTCCGTCAGAGAAATCTGCCGGTCGACCTGCGCCACCTGCTCGCTCGTCGCGCCGTACGTTTCGGCCAGTTGCCGCCGCTGGCGGAGCAGATCGCTGCGGTACTCCATGTGGTGCCGGATGATCGGGTCCTGCGCCGTCGCCGTCTGCTCCCTGCCGGCCTGATTCTGCGAGCAGCCGACCACGCCCACCCCCGCAACCGCCACGACCGCCACGACCGCCGCTACAAACGCCTGGAATGTCTTGTTCATCGCCATCAATCTCCGCAACTCCGTCCGTCAAGCCCCCTGCCGCGCCGACTGTGCCGGCCGCTTCTATTTCTCCAGCAGCGACTCGCCCGTCATCTCGGCCGGCTTGTCGATGCCCATCACCTCCAGCGCCGTCGGGACGATATCGGCGAGGCGCCCGCTTGAGCGGAGTTTCGCGCCCTTGCGGTCATCGTCCACGAGGATCAGCGGCGTGTCCGAGGTCGTATGCGCCGTGTACGCGCCGTTGGTCGTCGGGTCGAACATCTGCTCGCTGTTGCCGTGATCGGCACAGACGATCGCAAAACCGCCTTTGGCGCGGACCGCCTCGATCAGCTTGCCGTCGCACTCGTCGACCGTCTCGATCGCCTTGATCGCCGCCTGCAGATTGCCGGTGTGGCCGACCATGTCGCCGTTGGCGAAATTGACGACCAGCACGTCGTACTTGTCCGACTCGATCGCCTCGAGCACCGCCTGGCATACCTCGGGGGCGCTCATCTCGGGCTTGAGGTCGTAGGTCGAGACCTTCGGCGAGTCGACGAGCTTGTGGTCCTCGCCGGGGAAGGGCTCCTCGCGGTAGTCGTTGAAGAAGAACGTCACGTGGGCGTACTTTTCGGTCTCGGCGCAGCGGAACTGCCTCAGGCCCAGGTCCGACCAGACCTGCCCGGCGATGTTGTTCATCCGCGGCAACTTCGGAAACGCCACCTTCACCGGCAGATCCTTGGCATAGGCCGTCAGCGTCGCGTAGTACAGGTCCTCGATCTTGCGGCCGCGGTCGAAGCCCATTTGCCTGGCCTCGCCCTTGTCCTCGGCCGTGTACGGGAACGTGTCATACGTGAAGGCCCGCGTGATCTCGCGGGGGCGGTCGCCGCGGAAGTTGAAGTGGATGAAGGCGTCGCCGTCGCCGACCAGGGCCAGCGGCTGGCAGTCCGCGTCGACGATGACGGTCGGTTCGATGAACTCGTCGCCGACCTGGCTGGAGTTGGTCGGGTGCTCATAGTAGTACTGGATCGCCTCGAGAGCCCCGGAGCTCTTGCGGCCCTGGCCGTCGACCATCAGCCGGTATGCCTTTTCGACGCGGTCCCAGCGGTTGTCCCGGTCCATCGCGTAGAACCGTCCGACGACCGTGGCGATCCGCCCGACGCCGAGTTCGGCCATCCTCGTCTCGATCTGCCGGCAGTAGTCGAAGCCGCTGTCGGGGGGGCTGTCGCGGCCGTCACCGACGAAGTGCAGGAAGACCCGCTCGCCCGGAAAGCGCTTCTTTTTCGCCATCTCCAGGATGGCGTACAGGTGCGGCAGGATCGAGTGCACCCCGACGTCGCTGCACAGGCCGGTCAGGTGGACCTTGCCGCCGGTCCGCATCGCGTGGTCGAACACCCCGCTCAGGACCTCGTTCTCGAAGAACCGCCCTTCGCGGATCTCGCGTGTGATCCGCATGACCTCCTGGTCGACGATCCGGCCGGCCCCGATGTTCTGGTGCCCGACCTCGCTGTTGCCCATGGTCCCGGCCGGCACGCCGACGTCCTCGCCGCTGGAGGCGACCAGGGCGCTGGGATAGGTCGCCAGCAGGGCGTCCTCCACGGGGGTGTTGGCAAGATACACCGCATTCGTATCATTGAACTTCGGGTTGGGATTGCGGCCCCACCCGTCGCGAATCAGCAGTAAGAACGGCCGTTTCTTCAATTCCATTACTTGCTCCCGCTAGATGCCTTTGCGACGCGCCAACAGAGTCTCGTATTCTAGCCGGGACAGCCCGATCGGCCAAGCGGGCGCAGGGCGCCTCAGCGACTCCGCAGCCGTCGGCTGTGGAATCGCTGCCTGGCAGAAGAATTCCTGGAGTTCGCCGGGGCGATTTGGTACCATAAAGGCCAGGAGGGCTTACGGACAATCGCCGGGCCCCGGCCAGTCCTTTCACGGACCCCAGACTGCAGGAGGAAGCGTACCCATGGAAAGAAGCGTGTCCCGGATTCTTTTCTCCTTGATCGTCGCCGCCGTCGTGGCGGGTTCGCCGTCGGTGAGCATGGCATGGCTCGATCCGGCGAGCCCGGACGTCGTGACCGTGCTGAACACCGAGGATATCCAGTTCTCGTATCACTCTTCTCAAGTCGAATACAACCGCGGCGGCGCCACCCGAAGCCGGATCAAGGGATATCAGGATACCACGGGGATGAAATTCGATCTGGCCGCCTATCACGGACTGGTCGTGCAGGAAGCCGAACTGCACATGTGCCGGTCCAATCCCGACAACCCCGTCTATTCGCTGGCCGTGGCGACGATGAGCGTACCCTGGTTCGAGGGGACCAGCTCCTATGCCCGGGAAGTCGGCGCGAGCTGCTATGCATGGCGCCGCACGCCGGTCGACTCGAACAACCCGGATCCCGGCGACTGGTGGACGTTCCCGTACAGTGACGTAACCAGCGCCAGCTTCGGCAATTACGGAACATTGGTCAGTTTCGCCTTCAACGCCAACGACACCTTCCAGACCTACACGGTCGGCAACAACGAGTGGATCGCCGCCAGGCTCGACCCGGCCGTGGTCCAGGCCCTGATCCTCGATCAGTACGGGCTGACCGTCACCGACGCCCGCTGGCACACCCACAGCTCGGTCGGGCTGAACTACAACCCCCAGGTCTTCACAAAGGACCAGAACCAGGCCGTCCAGCCCCGGCTGTACATCAAGTTCGCCTCGACGACGGATCGTATCCCGCCGGCCGGGATCGCCGACCTGTCGGCCGAGCAGGGGCCGGAAAACGGCGAGGTGGTGCTGCTCTTTTCAGCGCCGGCGGATTACCAGGCCGGCAAGGCGTTCGGGTACAACGTCCGGTATGCCGCGGGCGGGGACTGGGACAGCGCGACCGAGGCGGCCCGTTGGCGGATCCCGCGGCCGGGGCAGCCCGGCAAGCCGCAGCGGGTGCTGCTGGAGGGTCTGACGCCTGAGACGACCTACACTTTCTACGTGCAGGCCTATGATGCGGCGGGCAACGGCAGCCAGATCGCCAGCACGACATTCACGATCCCGGCCGCGGTGCCGACGCCGGACCTGGCTGACGGGAGTCTGACGGTGCCCAGCCCGGTAGGCAAGGCGGTTCCGACGGTGCCGGGCGTTCTGCGGTACTGGGCGGCGTCGGAGCTGACAAAGGTCAACCCGGTAACGGGCAACCGGATGGAGGATGGGTATAACGGCTCGGGCGCGGACAACTACAAGAAGGCCAACGCCGTCTGGGACGCGGGGACCAACACGATTTCGCTGCTGGCGGCCCGCAACGAGGTGGTCGGCGCGCAGCTGCTGATCGAGCGTCTGCAGACCAGCCTGCAAAACGTGGAGGTGACGGCCAGCGA
>JAWLBS010000173.1:0-2753 GCA_041687575.1 Phycisphaerae bacterium
GGCACGATGTTCCCCGATGCCGAGCCGGTCGTCGTCTACTTCCCGGAGGTGCACATTCCCCGCAACCTGAAGCAGGGGCGATCGGCCCGCGTGCAGATCTTCATCGAGCAGTGGCCCGGCTGGCCCGCGGATATCACCGCCCTGCACCCGCGGATCATCCCGCAGCGCTGGGCCCTCGGACGGGTGAAATTGGCCGACCGCTCGGTGCCGGCCGCCCTGATCGACCGCGACTGGGACGACACCTTCGTCGAGGGCAAGGGCCTGGACCCCGAGGCGCCCGGGCGATTGTCCCGCGGCGACTACCTGGTGCTGGGTCTGGACGGTGAGAAGACGCTTCGCCCGTGCGACCTGGAGGCGTATCGCGGCTCGCCTCGGCTGGTGCTCAACGAGTACGTGTTCGTGGAAGGGCAGGCGTACGAGGTCCGCGGCAAGAAGGCCAAAGGGGGCGTGTCGCTAGACCTCGTGCCTGTGGATCTGCCGATGGGGACGCTGCAATTCGACGCCGACCCGGACGTGGATCGGCTCTGGTTGGTCGGCACCCGCGTCAGTGCGATCATTGATGAGTCCGGGCCCCGGTTGTCTGTGCCCGTTGACACGTATGTTGCTCCGCAGCTCGGCAAAGAGGTGTACGTGGTCGGGGAGGATGGCAAGTGAAAGATGCGCAGTTATCGGCCCTGTGCGTCCGTGACGCGGTGTCGGCTGACGTCGAGACGATCGCGGAGTTCAACTGCCGCTTGGCGCTTGAGAGCGAAGGTCTTCGGCTCGATCCGGCTATCGTCCGCCAGGGCGTGCGCCTGGGCCTGTCCCGGCCGGAGCTGTGCCGCTACTTCCTCGCCGAGGCGGATGAACAGGTTGTCGGCCAGGTGATGGTCACCTATGAACTCACCGACTGGCGCGGGGGGCTGTTCTGGTGGATCCAGAGCGTTTACGTACGGCCGGAGTTCCGTCGCCTCGGCGTGTTCCACGCACTGTTCAACCACGTGGAATCGCTCGCCAGACGGCTCGACGAGGTACGCGGTCTGCGGCTGTACGTGGAAAAAGCCAATACCGGCGCAATCGCTACTTACGAGCGGCTCGGCATGGCTGCCAGTGGCCATCTGCTCTACGAGATGGACTGGTCGGCGACGAGCACGTCCGGCAGGTGACGGTCGGCAAATAAGTCCAGGTGGCCGGTGTGAACCGGCCACCTGTTCGGTGTGGAACCAAAGATGTCGACCTATCTCGGATGAGGCACCATTGAAGTCGATGTCCGCCTTGAGTCTACGTCTGCCAAAGTGTCCACTGTTGTCACATCTGAATTGTCAGCCGCACGGGATTTCTTTCAGCTCTTCATAAATCGCGCCGCGGCTGCAAAGATGCACTCCTGCAAAACATGCATCGAAAAGAAAACCGGTTGCCTGCTTTGCCGGTGTCATCGCCGCGCGAGCGAAACGCGGGCGGGTGACCGGTGTTGACCGGTCACCCGCGCAGGATGTCGTAGCCACGTTGTGGTGGTTGGGTCGGGGGTTGTGCCGCCGGGGACGGACTCTCAAGAGGTTAGTGCTTGCCCACCACAACATAAGACGCGTAAGTCATGGATTTGTGTCAGGCTTTTTTCCAGACGGGAAAGTTTTTTTGTTGTGGAGTACCGGCCTGTGGAGTGTCCGGTTTCTCACCGCGGGGGTCAGCCCCGGAAGCTGCTGCGCAAGACCGCACCCGGCTTTCGCGCGGATGGCGCTGGACGATACGTCGCGTCGGATCGAGACTTTCCGATACGGTGCGGGAGTCTGCGCGTCTGGCGGATCGAGACCGATGGAGTATGATATTCAGACGTACGTCTGTCGCTGCGTGCGACAGGCAGTTGGTACAGTCGGACGGCGTTAGCGACAGGGCGGTCGTATGCTGGAACACACTTTCGTGCACGTGCCGGGGATCGGTGATGCCACCGAGCAGAGCCTCTGGGAGCTCGGCGTGGTCGACTGGCAGTGCGCCCTGAGGGAATTGCCAGCCGGCGTGTCCGCGCGGTGCCGCAGGTCGTTGCCCGCCGCCATCGCCGAATCGCGAGAGGCCCTGGATCGGGGCGACGGCCGGTTCTTCGCGGCGAGGCTGGCACCCGCCCACCACTGGCGGCTCTACCCGGTGCTGTCGAGCCGGCCGGCGTTTCTCGACATCGAGACTACCGGTATGGGACCGGAAAGCGTCATCACAACCGTCGCCGTCTACGACGGCCGGTCGATCCGTACCTACGTCCGCGACGAGAACCTGCACGAGTTCCCCGCGGATATCCGCGGCTGCGACCTGCTGGTGACCTACAACGGCAAGTGCTTCGACGCGCCGTTCCTCGAGCGGGAGTTCCCGGGGCTGCGGCTGGACATGCCGCACATCGACCTGCGGTACGTACTGAACGGTCTGGACTTTCGCGGGGGGCTCAAGCAGTGCGAGCGGCTGATGGGGCTGCCGCGGACCGATACCCTGCACGATGTGGATGGCTTCATGGCGGTGCGGCTGTGGCATCGGCACGTCCGCGGTGACCAGCGGGCCCTGCCCGCCCTGCTGCGGTACAACATCGAGGATGCGGTCAACCTCCAGTGGCTGATGGAGACCGCCTACAACATGCTGGTTCGCCGGCTGCCGATCACGGTGCAGGCCATCGAGGTCAACCAGCGGCCGCACATCAACTGGCCCTTCGACCCGTCAATCATCCGGGAACTTCTCGGCGAAGGGACGTACGAAACCCACTGGTCCGCCCAGCCTCGGCGATGGTCCTGACCATC
>JAWLBS010000173.1:2853-10513 GCA_041687575.1 Phycisphaerae bacterium
TGGTCCTGACCATCTGCTCGCGCGGCGCCAATACGATTTGAACACACTGCCGCTATCCTTCGCTGTTGGCCGCCGATCCGGCCGCCGAAAGGCCTTGCCCCGACCGCAAGTCCTTGAAAATGCACTTGATAGAATCGGGTTTTTAGGCTATGATCTTTGGTTTCCCCGACGTGGAAGGGGGCGGGAAGGGCGCCTTGGGTGGTGCGGCAGGGCAGATCGGCCCGGCCGAGCGTGCCAACCTCCGGATGTGCGTGCTGACTCGGATAATCGGATAACCGGCAGTGGTTTTTGCGGACGGTCCGCGGGCCGTTCCTGACAAAGAGACTTTGCACTATATGGCTTCAGTAGAAAAGATCCGTAACCTGGCGATCATTGCCCATATCGACCACGGCAAGACGACGTTGATCGACTCGATCTTCCGCGCTGCGCACACCTTCCGTGATAACCAGCGCGTCGAGGAGCGAGTCATGGACAACAACGAACTCGAGCGAGAACGCGGCATCACCATCCGCTCCAAGCATTGCACCGTCGAGTGGGACAACCACCTGATCAACATCATCGACACCCCCGGCCACGCCGATTTCTCGGGCGAGGTCGAGCGGGTGCTCAGCATGGTGGATTCGGTCCTGCTGCTGGTCGACGCCAACGAGGGGCCCATGCCCCAGACTCGTTACGTGACGATGCGGGCGCTGAAGCTCGGCCTCAAGCCGATCGTCATCGTCAACAAGGTCGACCGCCCCAAGGCCGACCCCGACGCCGCGCTCGACAAGACCTTCGACCTGTTCATCGAATTGGGCGCCAACGACGAGCAGCTCGAATTCCCGGTCCTTTACGGCTCGGGGCTGGAGGGCTGGCTGGTCCGCGACCTGGAAAAGGAAGAGCGGGCCGGCATGACCGCCCTGTTCGAGACCATCATCCACCAGGTGCCGCCGCCCCAGGCCGACCTCGACGCGCCGTTCCGGATGCAGGTCTGCTCGCTGGCATGGAGCGACTACATCGGCCGGATCGGGTGCGGTCGGGTGCTGCAGGGCCGTCATCGCCTCGGCGAGCCGCTGACCCGCACGAGCACCCGCTGGCGGAACCACGAGAAGAAGGCCTGGGACTTCGTGGGCACCGAGACCGCCAGGACGCAACACCTCTGGGTGCAGCACGGCCTGGAGCGGGAGCTGGTTGAGGAGATCTCGGCTGGCAACATCGTCTGGATCGCCGGCTTCAACGACATGATGATTGGCGACACGCTGGGCCCGGCCGACGTCGAGACCCTTCCCCTGCAGCCGCTGGAGATCGAAGAGCCGACGGTGTCGGTCTTCTTCCTGGTCAACACCGGCCCGTTCGCCGGCAACGAGGGCCAGGCGATCACCCTGCGGCAGATCAAGGACCGGCTGTTCAAGGAGACCCGCACCAATGTCGCCCTGAAGGTCGAGGACCTGGGTCGGCCGGACGGCGTGAAGGTCTCGGGCCGCGGGGAGCTGCACCTGGCGATCCTGATGGAGGAAATGCGCCGCGAGGGGCTGGAGTTCTGCGTTTCCAAGCCCGAGGTCATCACCCACCGCGACGAGCACGGCAAACTGCTCGAGCCTGCGGAGCTGCTGGTGATCGACGTGCCGACCGAGCACCAGGGCGTGGTCATGGAGAAGGTCGCCCGGCGCAAGGGCGACCTGGTGCACATGGAGCACACCGGCACGGGCGTGACCCGGCTGGAGTACCGCATCCCGACGCGCGGGCTGATCGGCTATCGCAACGAGTTTTTGACCGATACGCGCGGCCTGGGGATCATGTCCAGCCGGTTCGTGGGCTATGCACCGTGGGCGGGCGAGATCGTCCCGCGGACCCGCGGCAGCCTGGTCAGCATGGAGATCGGAGAGGCAACGACCAACGCCCTGGAGAACCTCCAGCAGCGGTCCACCCTGTTCGTCTCGCCGATGGAGCGGGTGTACGCCGGGATGATCGTCGGGGAGAACAGCCGGGCCGAGGACATGCCCTGCAACCCCTGCAAGAAGAAGCACCTGACCAACCACCGGGCCAGCACCAAGGAAGTCGACACGGTCCTGAAGGTGCCGCGCAAGCCGACCCTTGAAAGCGGCCTGGAGTGGATCGCCGCCGACGAACTCGTCGAGATCACCCCGATCTCGATCCGAATCCGCAAGGCGATTCTCTCGGCCGAAGAGCGCAAAAGGGCCGATCGCCGCGGCGCATCGATGTCGGCCAGCGCTGCAAGCTGAGCCGGCGGGGCCTCTGCGGCCGCAGCATGTAGGGTGGGCTTGTGCCCACCAAAGGCTGCGCGTGTAGGGTGGGTTTTTGCCCACCAAAGACTTACGGGCAGGCGCGGTCGAGGATGTGGGCGCGACGCTCATCCCCGGGTTTACCGCGACCTAACGGTCGCTGCTCTTTCCCGCAGGATGTGGGACCCATGGGCGTCCGCAGCGTTAACGACTCCCTCGCTTACGCTTCGGGCTCCTTCCCGTCCGCCCGTGGAAGCACTGCTCGTCCGAAGGAGCACGGCCCTGCTTGCTGCCTCGTCGAACGGCGATCCCGCCGTGGACAGGATCTACCGCTCCCTCACGGTCGCGGCTCGTTCTGGCGGATCTGCCGCTCCCTCACGGTCGCGGCTCGTTGGCGCAGGATCGTGGCGCCTGTCCCGATCATTTGACGCCGGCGCCGATTTAAATGTATATTTAGTCACATGAGAAGATGGCGAAGTTGGGAAACTTGCGCCGAGTACGCGGATGAGCCGATAGAACGGTAGCGCACGAGTCGTTTTTGAGCGAGCAATGCCATGGATCTGAACTCGAAAGAGGTCTTTACCACCGGAGAGGTCGCTGAGGTCTGCCAGATCAGTCAGCAGACCGTCATCCGCTGTTTCGACAACGGCCGGCTCAAGGGCTTTCGAGTACCCGGGTCGCGTTTCCGCCGGGTGCCGCGCGACTCGCTCATCCAGTTCATGAAGGACAACGGCATTCCGCTGGCCCGGCTGAATCGCGGCAAGAAGCGCGTGCTCGTCGTCGACGACGATCCGGACATCGTCGAGATGCTGCAGGACCTGCTCCAGGCCGACGGGCGGTTCGAGGTCCAGACCGCTCAGAGCGGCTACGACGCCGGCCTGACGACGCAGCAGTTCAACCCCGACGTGATGATCCTGGACTACATGCTGCCGGACATCAACGGCAACGTCGTGCTGGCGACCGTCCGGAAAAACCCCCAGTTGGCACACATGAAGGTCGTGCTGGTCAGTGGCGTGGTCAACCAGGAAGAGGTCCAGGCCATGCTCGACGCCGGCGCCGACGATTTCGTCAAAAAACCATTCGATATCGCTCACCTGATCGGCCGGATTGCCGAATTAGTTGGTGCCTAGCGCAAAGACGCCAGCCGGACTCCGTCAAGGTCGGGTCGGCTGCAGGAGTTGGGGGGCGACCCGCCCGATCCGTCGCGATCGGGGCCGGGATATGGGACGAAACGGGGACAGCGCCGCGCTGCGGCGCGAGTCGGGTGTGATGAATGGGTGCAGCTGATACACGGGGGCCGGACGCCGGGGGGCGTGCCAGCCGGGTGGAACTGATCCTCTCGCAGCTCGAGAGCCTGCCAACGCTGCCGGCGGTCGCGGTCCGCCTCGTGCAGATGACGACCGACAAGCGGGCCGACACCCGGCAGATCATCGGCCTGATCGAATCGGACCCCGCGCTGACCGCCAAGATCCTCAAGCTCGCCCGGCGGTCCGACTCGGGGATCAGGCCCGACGCCGCCCGGACCATCGAGCGGGCGGTCGTGATGCTCGGCTTCGATACCATCCGCAACACCGTCCTGTCGATCAAGGTCTTCGAGGCCTTCGGGCCGGAAGGGCAGCGCCAGGCCCCCGGGCCGTTCAACCGCCAGGATTTCTGGAAGCACAGCCTGGCCGTCGGCTGCGCGGCGAAGCTTCTGGCCAGTCGGCTTTCCGCCCGGATCGACCCGGAAGAGGCCTTTGTCTGCGGGTTGCTGCACGACCTGGGCAAGGTCGCCCTCGACGCGATACTGCCCAAGTCGTACGGCCGGGTCATCGAGACCGCCCGGACCGAGCGGGCGGCCATCAGCGACGTCGAGAACCGCCTTCTGGGCGTGGACCACACGCTGGTCGGCAAGCGGCTGGGCTCGCGGTGGGGGCTGCCCGAATCGATCGTGACCACCATGTGGCTGCACCACCAGGACCCCGACGCGCTGCCGCGGGCGGTGCCGGCCCGCGAGTACGCGCAGGTGGTCTACCTGGCCGACCTGATGGTCCGCGAGCACCGTATCGGTTTTTCGGGCAACTGCGTGTTCGCCCGCAGCGGCAAGCAGCTCGCCCGGCAGCTCGGCATCAGCGAGAGCGACTACGACCGGGTGCTGCAGCGGTTGGCCGAGGATATTGAACAGCGGGCCCAGGTGCTTGGCCTGCAGAAGGTCACCAAGAACGGCCTGTACCTCAGGGCCCTGGCCGAGGCGAACGAGGAGCTCGGCAAGCTCAACGAACAGCTCAGTACCGGCAACCGTCAGCTCCAGCGGCGCAGCCGGTACTTCGAGATCATGACGCAGCTCAACGAGGGGTTGCGTCAGCAGCGGAACCTTGCGAGCCTGTGCGGGCTGGCGGTCCGGACCTTGTGCAAGGCCCTGCAGACCGACAGCGGGGCGGTGCTGGCGATCGATCGCAGCGGCATCTGCGCGGTCGGATGCCTGGCGGGCGGGCAGGAGGTCGACTTCTGGGGACGGATGCGCCCCGGCGAGCCGCAGGCTGGCCGCGGGTCGGGCCAGGCCGTTATCGGCCCGTTTCGGCCGCGCCAGATCGCGGCAGACGATCCGCTGTTGGCGGTATGCGAGGAGCACCTGCCGCAGGGGCCGGCCTGGCTGGTCGACCTGGCGGACGAGGCGGGCTGGCGGGCGGTGGCGCTGATCGTCGCTACGCCCGAGCAGGTCGCCTTGTGGGATGCCGAATCGCCGGAACTCGACGCACTGTACGGCAGTGTGAGCATTGCGCTTCGCCAGGCGATCGCCGCTCAGCGGGCGCAGGAGCTGGCTGAGGCACTCGCCGAAGAGGCCCGCCGGCTGCACGAGACCGAGCCCACGCGCCTGCGCCAGCGGTCGCTGGACATCATCGCCGAGATGGCGGCCGGGGCCGGTCACGAGATGAACAACCCCCTGGCGATCATTTCCGGACGTTCGCAGCTTCTGCGAAACCAGCTGGAGGATCCTGGGCAGGTCAAGGCGGCCGAGACAATCGTCCAGCAGGCGCATCGCTGCAGCCAGATCGTCAGCGAGCTGATGGCCTTTGCCAAGCCGCCGGCGCCGCGACCTGTGGCGCTGGCCCTGGCGGCGGCCGTGCGGGAGCGGCTGGAACAGTGGCGCGAGCGCAGCGGGGTCGGGCCGGAGCGTGTGCGGGCCGATCTGCCGGACGACCTTCCCGAGGTGCGGTTCGATACCGAACACCTTGGCGAGGTGCTCGATGAAATCTTTAGTAACAGTCTGCAGGCGGCCGGCGGGGATTCCTCGGAATTGCAAATAAACTGTCGCGCAAAAGCGTCCGATGAATTTGTCGTGCTCAGTATCTCGGACAACGGTCCGGGGATGAGCCCGGACGTGCTGGCCAAGGCGCTTCTGCCGTTCTTCAGTTATCGGCCCGCCGGCCGGCGTCGCGGTCTGGGGCTTTCGCGGGCGTACCGCCTGGCGGAGCTGAGCGGCGGCGACCTGTGGCTCGAGAGCCTGCCGGGCGAGGGCACGACGGTGTACGTGAGGCTGCCGATCGTGCCGGCCCGGGAGTAGAGATGCACGGCGGGTCCAACCGGCCCGGGCGAGGCGAGTCGATAGCGCAGACCGGTCTTTTCGACGGGCGCCGCCAGCGGCGGTGTTACCAGGGAACCAGTCACATGAGCAGTAACGACTTTGCATATGAGGATGCATCGCCGGCCGTCCCGACGGCGGCACCGGACGATCTCCGCCATTCGAGCCGGTCGCAGGCGCCGCGTCTGTTGATCGTCGAGGATGACCACGACCTGGCCCGCGTTCTTGCCGACCATCTGGCCGAGACGCTGCAGGTGGAGGTGACGATCAGCGGCACGATCCGCGAGGCGGTGGACGTGGAGCTGTCGCGGCCGCAGGACCTGATCCTGGCCGACCTGATCCTGCCGGACGGCGACGCGGTGGGGCTGGTCCGGCAGCTCAAGGGCATCAGCGCCGCCGGTTTTGTGCTGATGTCGGGGATGCCGACGATCGAGCGTGTGGTCGAGGCGATGCGACTCGGTGCGATGGATTTCCTGATCAAGCCGTTCGACCTGTCGCACATGACGGCCGCGGTCGGCGAGGCGCTGGCCCGGCACGAGTCGCAGGCGCAGCTGCAGATCCGCTACCAGCGGATGCGGCGGCTGACCAAGCGGATCCTGAAGGACCGCCGGGACCTGCGCAACCGGGTCGACCTGGTCTGCCGCGACCTGGTCCAGGCATACCGGCGACTGGCGAAGCGCGTGGTCGAACTGTACGAACTTTACGGATACCAGCAAAACAATTAGGCCGCCGCCCGGGCCGCGCGACGACGCGCCCTGAGACGATCGGCCAAAATGATCTCCGGCCGCACCTGCCCGTAAACCACCCACCTAATCCGCGCCCGGGCAGCGTGCGGCCTTTTTTTCAGTTTTCCTGCAATCGCGTATCCTGGAACGAGCCGCGACCGTGAGGGCCGTGAGGGAGCGGTAGACCCTTCGGTGCGCCTCGCGCCACATCGCAGGGAGCGCCTGCTCGCAAGCCCTTGGTGGGCAATAGCCCACCCTACAACCCACACCTCTGGCCCGGACTCCGCCGGTCTGTTATCGTACCTCCGGCGACGATGCCATGTACAATACCAGCGAGGGCTTGAAAGATCGGCCGGCTGATATGCGGATGTAATCGCAGGCGAGCCACAGGGCGATCCGTGGTGCGGCCGCGGGGCCGCGAGCCCGGCTCCAGAGGGGTAACGATCATGCCTCATTGTCCATCCTGCGGCGTGCAATCATCGGAACAGGCCCGATTCTGCAGCCAGTGCGGTGCGCCGCTGCAGGGCCAGGCCGGCCCGGGCGCGGCGGCGCCCCACGGCAAGCACCTGGACCCGCGGATTCCCCCCAGCGGCGACGGCCATGTGGCCGGGGCCGTCTCCGACGAGACGCTCTGGACCGGCCGGCCCAGCCGCAAGCAGCACATCCCGTTGCTGGCGGTGGCGGCGCTCGCGCTGGCGGGTTCGCTTATCGGTCTGGCGATTGTGGGAGTGGGCTCGGCGGTGATGTGGGTGCCGCTGGTGCTGGTGGCGGCGGGCGCGACCGTCGCGGCGCTGTATGCGGCCGGGCAGATGGTGATCGACCCGTGGAACCACTGCTACTGGCTGACGTCGGACCGGCTGTTCATCCGGCGGGGGATTCTGTGGCGTCAGACGGACCAGACGGAGCTGATCCGTGTGGACGACCTGACGGTGCGGCAGGGGGTGCTGGACAGGGTCTTCGGCATCGGCAGCGTGACGATTATGTGCGACAGCGATCGCTCGCACCAGGTGGTTACGCTCGATGGGATCGAAGATCCGCTTGGGGTGGCGGAGATGATCCGTCAGAGCATGCACGAGCTGCGCCGGCGGCGGGGGCTGTTTCTCGAACAGTTGTAGATTGTTCAAGCCGGAGGTTGTCATCCTTCCTGAACG
>JAWLBS010000174.1:0-10506 GCA_041687575.1 Phycisphaerae bacterium
TGTTTTCTTTTTCGTCTTTGTCATGTCGTTCCAGGACTGCGGCTGCTCAGTTCGTGCGTCGCATGCATCGTATCAAGTACGGGGAATGTTATCCTTTGGCCCGGATCTTTGCCAGGAGGGCGCGGGCGTTGCGGCGGGGCGAACCCGCGAGGCGCCTGCTCGGCCACAAGCGATTCGTCAAGCGGCTGGCCAGGGCGCCCGGCCAGACGCTTCGTTCCGCCAGACAACCGGCCGCAAGCGGCAAGGGAAATGACGATGATGTGGCGGGATTTGCAGCCCTCCCGCGGGTCATACGTAAGCCTTGTCAACTACGCGCATGGGCGGGGAATATAAGCAATGACCCATTTCCTGCACCCGCGGCTGGACGTGGCCGTAGATCGGGATGAGGATCTTCGGCTGGGCCTGCTGGTTGGTGGCCAGTTCGATCTGGCCCAGCGACCGCTTCAGCGGCAGCGGCGGGACGGTCTCGACCGTCAGTTCGTACTTGCGGCCCGGCTCGATCGGGGCCAGGTCGGCCTTGAGGAACTTCTCGGCCGGCGGGGTCAGCGTCAGGGTGACGGGCTGGTCCAGCCGGCTGGTGATGGTCACGGTCTGGCTCGCGGTGGAGGTGGACTGCAGGGCGCCGAAGCGGAGGTACTGGCTGGGGGCCATCTCGAAGCGGGGGGTGATCCGGCCGGTCAGCACCAGGTCGATGTGCGGGCGGGCCGGGTCGTCGGTGGTGACCGTGACGCGCTTGGTGGTCTTGCCGCTACGGCCGGCGGTCGAGAGGGTGACCTGCAGGTGCCAGGCCCCGCCGGCGGGGGCCTGCTTGTCGTACTTGCCGACGACGGTGCAGCCGCAGGTGGTGCGGACGTTCGTGATACTGGCGGTGCGGTCGGCGGTGTTGGGCACTTCGAAGGTGTGGCTGACGGGGTCGCCCGCCCAGACCTGGCCGAAGTCGTGTTCGATCACGTCGTTTCGCCCCGGCCGGGCTGCATGTCCCGGCTCGGTCGCGCGGTCTTTCACGGGGACGTCCATCGCCTGCGAGGCCGGGGCGTCGGCTTCGACGCCCACGGCCGATGCAGCATAGGGCATCACAAGCAGGACGAACATGCAAGCCGACGCGATCCGGATGCTCACTACACCCACAGCCACACCTCCATTACTGGAACCATCCCTGGCAATCCCTTCTCGCTTTCACCACGTCCACATGACTTCCTGGAGGCGTGCTCGAATCTGCAGCCCAAATGGCCCCGCTCGATGCTCGGCGGGAGGGAACCAGTTATCTCCCCATTTCCGCCTCGTCACAAGGGATCCCAATCAAACAGTGGTCTACGCATCCAGTAGCCCATAATCTCCCCTTCCGATAGCACTCCCGGAGACGGCAAAGCATTACGCAACTGCTTAAGCTCCTCGACTCGAGACTTGTAGCGATTGTATTTCTCAGTCGCTTCTGACTTACGCGCGCCTTCGGACCTCCGCACCTCCTCTGCAAGGCCGTCCATCCGCCGCACATACCTATCAATGCTCTCGCCCAGCAGATGCTTGTCCGGCGGCACTGGGGCGAGAGTGCGCAAGGATTCTTCTACCTTGATCCTTAGGATCTTGCCATCTGCCGTGCTTGCCATAACTGCCCCGGAGAGCGGAAAACTGTCGCCCGCAAAGCGACCATGAAGGAAACTCATCCAGTCGGACTTCACACTCTTTCCGCTCGCGGACTGGTGCCTAAGCACCCAGCCCGCGACCTCAGCACCTGGCCACCTGCCCAGTCTAGCAGGCTGAGCACGTCCAATGTCTCCGCTGACACGGACTACAACCAATGAGGTGCGTGTGGCCGCGTTGAATACCGCGCATGATTGGCCTTTATCTCCGACCGCCTCAAACACCGCCCATTGGCTCACGCTAAAAGGTCTCACTGTGGCCATACCTGAAACGTTGACAGCCATGATGCTAGAGGTGTACGACCAAGTTGCCTGATCACCTTCTGAACGATTCGTCATTTCCCATTGCATACGTCTAAACCAAGATTGCGATGACACACAAGTAGCCACTGAGGAAGCACGCTGGTTAGAAATTACAGAGGCATTAGGTCTCTCTGTTGAGCATCCGCCTAGACAAGAACCGCAGAGTAAGAGCAAGCCGGCAACACATGTGCAACACAGATGGGAACCTAATGCCATCGCACATAATGATGCCTGGGTCCTCCCACGCATCACGACCTCCAGGTTTGGACGGCTAGACATCACTCGCTCCTCAGCATATTGTCAACGCCCTTCTGAAACTCGCCTTGAAAAGCCCTGTCCCACCATGTCCAGCTCGTGAAGTCGAAGCTGAAACCGATCATCCATGAAATCTCTGCAAGATGGGGTCAGATCTTCATTAGTCATTAGTCAGCCTCCGCTCCACCTGCCGCAGTGCGCCGGCCAGGCGGTTGCGCTCCGCCTCGACCCGCAGGATCGCCTGCGCCACCCCGCTGGGGCCGGCATACCCCAACGCCCGCGCCGTCGCCCCGGCCGCATACCCGAACCGCCGGCGCGCCAGCCATGCCGCCACCGCACGCGCCATCGAATCGTCCCGCCGCCCTTGCATCCATCGGGCCGCGTCGGCGCCGAAGCGCGCGGCCGTCACCTCCGCGATCCGCGCCAGCGACGGCACCCGCCGCAGCCGCGCCAGCTGCGGCCGCTCCCGGTCCGCCGGCTGGGTGGCCAGCAGGTCCTGCACCCGCTGGACAAATCCCGCCGAACCCAGCACCAGTCCCTGCACCGCCTCGCGCAGCGGTGAGACCGCCTGTCCGTCCATCCCCGCCGCCACGAACTGCCGGTACGCCCGGCGGGCCATGGCCGGCTCCCGCCCGAACTCCGCCAGCACCCGCTCGTACGTCACCCACGGCAGCTCGCACCGCCTGGTGTGGTAGCCGCGGTAACTGCTCCACGCCCAATCCTCGGGCCTGGCCGCCAGCCGCGCCCGCACCGGGTTGAGGTGGATGTACCGGCTGAGCTCCCAGTAATGCCCCTCGTTCTCGACCAGCACCGCCTTGTACCGTCCCTGCAGGACGTGGCCGACCCGCCCGTGCCGCCGGTTGAACGAGCCGGTGTATCCCGCGTTGAGGTACTGCATGCCGGCGGCGAGGTTCGCCCGGGGCGTCTCGACGAACAGGTGGTCGTGGTTGTTCATCAGGGCGAAGGCGTGCAGATGCCAGCCGTAGGTTTCCACCGTCCGCCGTAGCCAGCCAAGCCGGGCCTGGAAGTCGGCCTCGTTGCGGAAGATGAACTGCCGGCCGTTGCCGCGCGAGGTGACGTGGTAGAGTCCCCCGGCGATCTCGACTCGCAAAGGTCGTGCCATGTCGGAAAGCCTACCGCATCGGCTGGCCGGCGGCAAGAGCCACGCTAATGACTAATGAAGATCTGACCCCCTCTTGTGCTGGTCAAATCGCGCTTGCCCTGGTTACCCGTCGCAGTGGAAGTCAGCCAGTGGTTGGGGATGGCCACGGGCCAGTTCAAAGGGACTATCCGACAGGTGGGCGTACGGCGGACCAGACGCCCTTCCGAACGAACTGCGACACTGAAATCTTATTATGCCTATCAAGCGGAGGAGTGCTCTCGAACGCGCCAACGGCGATATTTGGCTCATATCCCCACGCGCCACCCCACCACACAATAATCGTGTACTCGCGATCAGGCTCAATGAAGACGTCGTCAGGTTGAAGGCGATTGATAGCGTCGGGCCAATCCGGCCGTGGTACCTTCAGCCAAACCTGTTGCTCATCCTGTCGATCCACCCACCACGGAACCCATTTCGTATCGATGGCCGAATCGAGAGGCACACCTGCAGCCCAGTTTCGGACAGCCTGAACATCCAGATTCGCGCCGGCCCATGAAGCAAAGCCCAGAGCATACGCATTCGGTCCCAAGATCATCCATGGCAGCGCAATTCCCAGGATGATAGATGTCGCAGTAACCACTCGTGCGAGCCCTTTCCTGGAAACCGCTGCCCGCACAATGCGAATCAACGCCCAGACGCCTGCAACGACAGAAAAGACAGGCCAGATACATGGCGGGTTTTGCACTGACGCAACAAACCGGCCCGCAACCCAGTCACCAACTGGCCCTGCCCAGAGGACGGCCCCAAGCACCAGCAAACCCAACCCATCGAGGCCAAACTTGTATCTGTTTTGTACCATGTTCCCTTTGAATAACCAGAATAACCAAATAACTAGGGACAGCCACCTGTTATTCTCGCAGCCGCGGTCTTCTTCTGCCGCCATTCCTTCGGGCGCCCCGGCGGCAGCGGCCGCAGGTGCCCGCCCAGACGGCTCCGGCCGGGCGAGCCACTTGTCGCTGCCCAAGGGCCGGCGTGCGACACGGAGCATGGCAAAACCCTCCATGTTCTTTGGCAACGGCTCCCTCGCCTCCAAACGCCCCGCATGGTAAACCGGCAATGTCGACAAGGCAAGGCCGATAACAGGCGACCGGATGCGGATGGCGATGCCGTTGGTGTAGCCGTTGGTCAGGGTGGCGGTCACGGTGTAGTCGTCTTCCCAGAAGCTCTTTCTGGCCACCACACCCAGCAGGTGGCCTGCCCGCTTGTCCAGATGCAGGGCGCCGCCGAGGCAGGCTTCGACCATACTTACGGGCCTAACGCGTGCTCGTCCCGAATGCTCGGTGACGGAGAATCAGTTAGCTCCCCATTTCCCCCTCCCAGCACTCCTTCCATCTTGCGGTTGTCGCCCAAAGGAGCCTCTGGCCGGGTGCCATGGCGGGGGCTGTTTCCGGCCATGGACTGCCTGGGAGTATCAGTCCGGCCCCGGTCCCCTGTACTCCAGCCAGAACTCCTCATTCTCCGCTGGCGAGGCAAGCACGCCCCACTCTCTAAGGCGACGGCGGACCGCTTCAAGTTCCTCAGGTTTCAGTTCCACAATGATATCCACACAGCCCGGCCTGTACACCTTCCAGTACGCAGAGACTCCTGCGCTTACGAAGAAGTGGCATTTGAGCACCTGGGACGGCTCGGCCGGTATGACAGAGTCCGCGATATACACGCGTGATTCCGGCTCCCAACGATTCAACCTGGCTGGCCCGAGGCCTTCATGCTGAGCGAAGCCGTCTGCAAGAAAGCGAACCTGGTCGGGTTTGGGCGGAGCTCCCTTCCCAAAACGCTTCCAGAGCGACACAACTGCACAACATGCTGACACCCATACCATCGACAGGACTCCGGCGAGCACAACATCGAGTGCAAAGATCACTCGCAGCAGGAACCACAGTGTCGCTCCGCTGAAGACAAGAGCAGCCCAGATGCCCGTTGACACAGGGGCCTCATCCCGCCCGTCTCGCCACCCGACCCGGTGCCCATAGAGCACTATCATCCTACTGCCGTAGGTAAATCCGCACTCCGGGCAACGACCTGTTTCCGGCAGCCCCTTGAGGGGGTATCCGCAATCCGGACAGCTTTCAAGCCTTAAAGGGCGAAGATGCTCGCCGCGGTGCTCTTCCCGCTCAGAGGTGTCGCACATAAGCCATTTTCCCCAGCCAGTGTCACCTGCCGGTTGATCCACGCCGGGACAAGCGGAAAGACCATGGCACCCGATGGAAATGCAAAGCGGCGTCTTCGGCGCCGCAGTCCAAAGCACGGCCCTGCTGCGCAGGACCGTCGCACCCGATTCACTGACCCCTGCTCCCTGCCGTTCACTGGCAACTGGCAACTGGGAACTTCCGTGGCAATAACCCACCCTACGGGGCCGGCCTTCAGCGCTCGGTCTTGTCGATCCGCTGGTTCAGCTCGAACCGTTCGTAATATCCGATCAGTTCGCCATCGGCTGTCCGCACGGGGCTGATGTAGGCCCGCAGGTTTCGGCTGCTGACCTTCTCGAAGACCTCCTTGGCGTCGCGGCGGAAGCCCTCGACCACCGCCCGGATCCGCTCGTGCGAGGCGGGCTCGAAATGACAGTCGAAGATCGACCGGCCCACCAGGCCGTCGAGGCCCCGCTCCTGGCCGTAGTGGTAGCGGGCCGCGCGGTTCACATACCGGATCGTATGGTCGAGGTCCACGAACACAACCGGGTACGGCAACGACTCGACGATCGCGTGACAGATCGACTGCTGGTTCACTTACCCGCCACCCCCGCCTCTTCCTGGCAGCACGCCTTCTGGTCGCCCGGCTTGCGGCAGCAGTGCGGGGGCTTTTCCAGGATGATGTCGCGGTAGGTCGCGCCGGCCGGAATCATCGGGTAGACGTCCTCCTCCGGATCGACGATCACGTCGAGCACGTACGGCCCGTCGGTGCCGAGCATCCGGCGGTAGGCCTCCTCCAGCTGCGCCGGCTCCCACACCCGCGCCCCGGCCACGCCGTACGACCGCGCCAGCGTCACAAAGTCCGGGTAGACACACGTGCCGTCTTCATTGGCCCACTGCGGCTGCTGCGTCGGGTCGGCCAGATGGCTTTCAGCGCGGTGACCCTTGTAGATCAGGTCCTGCCACTGCTTGACCATGCCGAGGTACTGGTTGTTGATCACCACGTTCTTGACCGGCAGGCCATAGCGGTGCAGCGTGCTGAGCTCCTGGGCGGTCATGTTGAACGAACCGTCGCCATCGATGTTGAGCACCAGCCGGTCCGGCCGGCCCGCCTGCGCGCCCATCGCGGCCGGCAGACCGAAGCCCATCGTGCCAAGGCCGCTGGAGGAGATGAAGCTCCGCGGCTGGCACGGGCGGCACAGCTGCATCGCCCACATCTGGTGCTGGCCGACGCCGGTGACGACGATCGCCTGACCTTTGAGCATCTCATTGAGCAGCCAGATCGCCCACTGGGGCTTGATCACCCGGTCGCAGAACGGCACGGGCACCGGCCAGCGCTGCTTCCACTGGGACAGGGTCTCGACCCAGTCGCTGCAGTCGGCCTTTTCGACGCGGCCAAGCAGTGTGCGCAGGACGATCTGCAGGTCGCAGACGATTGACACGTCGACCGTCTTGTTTTTGTTGATCTCCCTGGCGTCGATATCGATGTGCACGATCCGCGCGTGCTCGGCGAAGGCGCTGACCTTCCCGGTGACCCGATCATCGAACCGCACGCCGATCGCCAGCACCAGGTCGGCCTCGTTGACCGCGTCGTTGGCGTACTTCGAGCCGTGCATGCCCAGCACGTCGAAGCACAGCGGGTGGTCCGGCGGCACCACGCCCAGGCCCATGATCGTCGTGACCGCGGGGATGCCCGTGCGGTCCATGAACTCGACCAGCAGCCTGGCCGCGTTGGCGCTGACCACGCCGCCGCCGGCGTAGATGACCGGCCGCTTCGCATCACGGATCAGGTTCGCCACCTGGTCGAGCACCGCGCCGTTGAGCGTCTGCTGCGGCGCCGACGGCAGGGGCGCGTCGAGCTGCGGCGGGATGTAGTTGCTCTCGATATCGACGGCATACTGCTGCTGGACGTCCTTGGGAAAGTCGATCAGCACCGGCCCGGGTTTGCCGCTGACGGCGATGTGGAACGCCTCGCGGACCACGGTCGGGATGTCGATCACCCGCTTGATCTGGAACTGGGCCTTGGTGATCGGCTTGCAAATCCCGACGATGTCGACCTCCTGGAAGGCGTTCTTGCCCAGCAGGAACTGGGGCACCTGCCCGGTGATCGCGACCATGGGGATGCTGTCGCTGTAGGCGTCGGCGATGCCGGTGACCAGGTTGGTCGCCCCGGGCCCGCTGGTCGCCAGGCAGACGCCGACCTTGCCGGTGGCGCGGGCGTAGCCTTCGGCGCCGTGGGCGGCGCCCTGCTCGTGCTCGGTGCGGATGCAGCGGATGCCGGCCTTGAACAGCACGTCGAAGATCTCGAGGTTCGCCCCGCCGGGGTAGCCGAACAGCGTGTCGACCCCCACGGCCGCCAGGGCGTGCACCAGCACCTCCGCCCCCCGCAGGGGCGTGACGCCCTCGGGGACCTTCACCTGCTCGAAGGGGGCGTTGCTGGCGCTGCGCACATCATCATAAGTGATGATGTCTTCGTGCTTTGCGCTGCTTTCTCGCACCACCTTCGGAAAAAACCGATTGCCTTTATCCGCCATCACCGACCTCGTCGCTGTATTCGCTGGTCCGTCAACATCCGTTTGGTTGGAAGCCCCCGAAAGGCCCCCACAACTCGCTTGCGCGCGTATACGTGCCATTGTAGCGGATCCCGACTCCCGAAAAAAGCCATGGGCTTGGTCCTTTATCCGGCCGGGTCAGTGGCAGAGCAGGTCTCGTGCCGGGGGTCTGACCCCGACGCCGACGTTTCCGTGCAAGGCCGGCCCAAGACCTCTTGCCCGCCCCGACACCTGCGGCAGCTACCGGGGTCTGACCCCCTGCGAAAGACGCCGGCACTTGGACGCCACGGGGTCAGACCCCGGTGGCGTGCGCAACCATCCAGGCCGCCAGAAAGTCCCGGCGTTGATTCCGTCGGAGGCGTTCGCTTCGGGGTCAGACCCCTGGGAGAACGCCGCAGCCCCCAGCGCCACGGGGTCAGACCCCAATGACCTGATCCGGTATCCAGGCACCCACGAAGTTTTGGCGTCGATTCCGGCCGGATGCGTCAACTCGGGGTCAGACCCCCGGAAGCTCGTGCCGGGGGCGAGGGTCGAGAGGGTATGGCTGGCAGTTGCTATCTTTCAGCCGCTGCTTCGGGGCCGGTGGCCGATCTGCTCGCGGGGGCAGTGTCGGTCACGCCATCGCGCGAGGGGGCGGGCGCGATCGCCCAGCGGTTCTCCTCCCAGCGGACCATCAGATCGACGTCCTTGTACGGCACCGAGGGATTCGCCAGTTCGGCACGGGCCCGGATCAGGTAGGACGGGTGGTCCTGCTCGTCCCGGCCGGGCAGGGGCATGATCTCGGTGATGGTGATCTTGCGGGCGAAGCCGTAGAGCTTGTTGAACCGGTCCCTGCTGATCGGCATGCCGTAGGCGGTCCAGCAGAGGCGGTACTGTTCGTAGTCGTTCTCCCGGCACAGCGTGATGAAACGGTGGATGAATGCGTCGACATCCTGCCGGCCGGAGGTCACGCCCGGGGCAAAGACGACATCGGGGGCATTGTCCGGCACGACGCGTGCGGCAGCGTCGCTGTTGCGGGGATTGCGCCCCGAGGCCATGTACGTCGCAGCCAGCGCGACCGACAGGCACGCCAGCACGACCAGCAATATCGAAAACCATTTGCGCGGCGAAGGCACGGCGATACGTCTCCTGTATATCACAGCGCCCCCGCGGGAGTTGCCGCCGCAGGGGCATATGTTCCGTCACGCCGGTTCCGTCGACCCGGCTGCGAGGACCTGCAGGCCCGGGGCCACCCCGGCCGCTTGTCCTGTCTCTGCCGGCGAGGGCGTCCCGCCGATGGCAGAATTCGGTATCATACTTACAATCGGCGCGTTCGCCACAATATCGTTCGTGCAACCTTGGAGGTTTTGTTCATGGCCGATCGGAACCGCCGCGCCTCGCCGCCGGCGTGCCACCCGCTGCTTCGCCCGCACATATTGCTGCGGGCCTACGCCAGCGGGCTGTTTCCGATGGCCGACGAGACCGACCGGATGTACTGGTTCTGCCCGGACCCGCGGACGGTGATTTTTCCGGACCGCTGCCGCCTGCCCGCCACGGCCAGGGCGCAGGCACGGTCGAGCCCGTACACGATCCGGGTGGACACCGCCTTTGAGCGGGTGATCGACGGGTGCCGCCAGCGGCCGGAGGGGTCGTGGATCAATGGCGACATCCTGGAGGCGTACTGTCTGCTGCGAGACCTGGGCTTCGCCCACAGTGTCGAGGCGTGGCAGGGGCCCCGGCTGGTCGGCGGGCTGTACGGGGTGGCGCTGGGGAGCGTGTTTTTCGGCGAGTCGATGTTCGGCGGCGCCACCGGCGCCAGCAAGCACGCGCTGGTCTGGCTGATCGAGCGGTGCCGCCGAGCGGGCTACCGGATGCTCGACGTGCAGTGGCTCACCCCGCACCTGGCGATGTACGGGGCCGAGGAGATTTCGCGGCGGCGGTACCTGCGGCTGCTGGCCGAGGCGGTGGCGACCCCAGCGTGTTTCCTTCGGCGTCACGAGGTGCCGCCGGACTGGGTGATCTGGTGGCGCGGCAGCGACGAGGCGCAGCTGGAGCGGCGGTTGATGGATGGTTGCACAATTTGCGACGCTTCCGGATCCCGCGGGCAAGAGCCCGAAGCGTAAGCGAGGGAGTCGTTCGAATGCGCACCGGTCCCAGATCCCGCGGGAACGAGCGGCGACCGTGAGGGGCGGGTAGCGGCGTAGAACGGCCCCGATCCGCTCCTTGGCGGCTTTGTTCTCGTGGCGCACCTTTCCTCTGTCTTCGCAGCTCGGCCACTCGCGTCGCTGCGCTCGCTCGGGCGGACCGCCTGAAGGCGGGACTCCGAACACCCGCTGAAGCGGGGACTCCCTTGTCAGCGCGGCATGTAGGCCGACTGGGCCGCCGGCGGCGCCTCGCGCGGTTTCACCTGGCCGCGGGTCCAGTCGTCCCAGGACTGTTTGTACTCGTCCAACTTTTCTGACAGGACCAGCCGCGGCGGGGTCAACCGC
>JAWLBS010000175.1:0-10478 GCA_041687575.1 Phycisphaerae bacterium
CTGACCCCTGACCCCTGACCCCTGCCGTTCACTGGCAACTGCTGTTCCCCGAAATCTGCGGAAGGTCGTTTCCGCCCACGGCCCTTGGCACACCCCCCGCTCGTCCGATATCCTATCCCCCGTCCGCGGCCCGGCTCGCATTTCCCCGGTCCGCCGTCATACAATGTTGACTGGTTTGACGTTCGACGACCGCCGGCGCGAAAAACAGTGAGCATTCCATGAGAATCGAAGAATTCCTCGCCAGACACGACCTGCAGTGCAACCCGTTCGCCAACGCCGAAGAGGCCCAGGGCGACGCGATCCTCCTGGAGCTGCTCAAAAGCCGCGGCTTTCGCTTCGGCCACCCGCAGTGGCCCAAGTTCCTCGGCGACCCGCCCGGCAACCAGACCAGCGTCGTGTTCGGCCTCAAGGGCAGCGGCAAGACCGCCATGCGCCTCGCCCTGGGCGCCGCGATCGCCGATTTCAATCGCCGCTCCCCCGACAGCCGGGTCCTGGTCGTCAACTACGACGAGTTCAACACCTACCTGGCCAGCTGGAAGCAGCACATCGACCGGGCGCTGGCCCGCTACCAGAAGTTCTGGGACCGGGTCCGCGGCCGGCCCGCCGCCACCGCCTCGATGGAGCACCACTGGCGGCTCGCCCACCACATGGACGCGATCCTCGCCGAGATCACCCGGCTGCTGCCCGAGATGCTCGAGTCGAGCACCAACCACCCGCGGCTCTGGCCGGACTCGATCAAGCACGACGCCCTGTTTCTCGCGGCGGTCTACCTGCCCGGCCGCAGCAACGACTACGTCCGCACGATGCGCGACCTTCGCGAGAAGCTCTTCTCCGGCCCGGCCCGCTTCTGGCAAACCACCAAGAGCGTGCTGGCGTACGTGCTGACCCTCGGCGGCTACTTCGCCTACCGGTTCGGCCAGACGCAGGCCCTGGCCAAACGGTTCGCCCGGCGCGTGCAGGTCCTCGAGCGCGACGTACCTGACCGCCGCTGGGCCTTCCGCATGCTGCCGACGGGCTATCTCAAGAACCAGCCGCTGACCGAGGACAACCTCTCACCGACGGACGAGGCCGGCCGGTACGAGATGCTCGAAAAGGCGGTTGAGGTCGCCCGCCACTGCGGCTATCCGCGGATCGTCGTCGTGCTGGACAAGGTTGACGAGCCCAGCATGATCCAGGGCGACTACGAGGCGATGGGCCGCTTCATCCAGCCGCTCTGGAACAACAAGCTGCTCCAGACCAGCGGCATCCAGTTCAAGATGCTCCTGCCGGCCCAGCTCTACCGGACCATCCGCAAGGCCGACAGCGATCTGCTTAACGCCGCGCGGCTCGACAAGGCCAACATGATCCACCCGCTGACCTGGTCGGGCGAGGCCCTCTACGAGATCCTCTCGGAGCGGGCGGCCGTCTGCAAAAAGCAGCGCCAGGACCTGGAGTTCGACCTGCACGCCCTGTTCGACCCGCAGATCTCGCGCGACCTGCTGATCGACACGCTCGGGCGGCTCCGCATGCCCCGCTATGCCGCCAAGTTCATGAACCGCCTGGTCGCCGAGGCGTGCCAGGTGATTCTCGGCGAGGACACCCGCGAGCAGCCGCCCCGTATCCCCGCCAGCATCTTCCACAAGGTCGCCGCCGAGACCGAGACCGAGATGCGCAACGAGGCCCAGGACCTGCTGGAGGTGTGACGGCGGGATCGGGTTTCGCGGATGGCAATGCGACAACATGACAACGTGACAACATGGCAACATGACAACGTGACAACGTGACAACGTGAAGGCATGACAAGGTGACCGGATGGCAAGGTGACAAGGTGAGGAAAGCGCCCTGCGCGACTATGGACTGCGGCGGCAACGACGCCGCTTTCACTCAAGCCTCCATCGGTGCTCCGCCTGCGAACCGAAAGGCAGTGTCGGCGGCGACTATGGACTGCGGCGGCAACGACGCCGCTTTCACTCAGGCCACCATCGGCGCCAACGTCTACGACCCGAGCGGATCGTACGGCGACGACTATGGACTGCGGCGCCGCAGACGCCGCTTTGCCTTTTGCATCGGGCTCCAGAGGCGTGCAACATCAACAACCGGCGCCAGCCCATTGAAGTGCGGCGCCGAACACGCCGCTTGCATGTTGCCGTCGGCTGCCATCGTCCTGCATGCTCGCCACGTCGCCGTCACATCGCACCTTCCATTGACGAAACCCGCGACATCGTTCACCATACCGCACAGTCGATGAAACCGTGAATCGCAAAAAAACCTGCTGACCGGAGAACGCACATGAGCGACCTGCTCATCAGCCACACCGAATATCGGGACAAGGTCTTCGCCTGCTGGTTAGGCAAGAATATCGGCGGGACCCTCGGCACGCCCCACGAGGGCAAGCGCTATGCCCTGGGCCTTGATTTCTACGAGCCGGTGCCGGAAAAGGCCCTGCCCAACGACGACCTCGACCTGCAGCTGGTCTGGCTGCAGATGCTCGAAGAGCAGGGCATCGACCCTGCCCTGCCCCACTTCGCCGAATACTGGGCCCGCTACGCCGACGCCTATCCCTGGAACGAGTACGGCTTCTGGATGCGCAACTACAGCCGCGGCCTGATGCCGCCGGTGGCCGGCTGCTTCGAGAACTACTTCGTCGACGAGATGGGCTCGCCGATCCGCAGCGAGATCTGGGCCTGCCTGCACCCCGGCGACCCGCAGGCCGCCGCCCGCATGGCCTGGAAGGACTCGGTCGTCGACCATGCCGGCGGCGAGGGTATGCACGGCGAGATGTTCTGGGCCGCGGTCCAGGCCGCCGCCTTTGTCGAGACCGACGCCCGCACGCTGATCCGCATCGGCCTGAACATGATCCCGCTGAGCAGCCACGTCGCCCGCAGTATCCGCGAGGCCCTCTGGTGCCATGACAGCGGCCTGGGCTGGGGCGATGCCCGCGAGCGGCTCGCCAGCCGGTTCGGCGGAATTCAGCCCTGCAATGCCGTGCCCAACCACGGCTTTACGATCGTCGGCTGGCTATACGGCCAGGACTTCGGCGACCAGCTCTGCAAGGCGGTCAACTGCGGCTACGATACCGACTGCACCGGCGCGACCCTCGGGGCGACCCTGGGCATCCTCGGCGGCACCAAAGCCATCCCCGACCGCTGGCGCAAGCCGGTCGGCCTGGACATCGTCCTGCACCAGTTCACCCGCGGCCTGAACTCGCCTAAGGACATCACCGAGCTGACCGACCGCACCGTCGCGCTGGCCGAAAAGGCCGCCGCCGACGCCCCCGACCGCGGCTTCGCCGATAAGACGGTGCTGCCGGACGACCTGCTCAGCCGGCTCTTCCGCACCGATGCCGCCATCGCCGCCCGCAACCAGGACATCCACGCCGCCACCGCCCTGGCAACCGGCCCCGACGGCGCCGTCGAGGTGACCCTCCACTATGGCGGCGAGCCGGTGCTCTACCCGAACATCGCCCGCGAGGTGTGGTTCTCCGTCGCCGGCCAGGACGAACCCTGCGTCGACCTGAAGGTGCCCCAAGGCTGGACGGCCGAGCGGCTCGACCAGACCCGGTTCCGGCTGTTCTGCAAGGGCGAGATCGCCGACCGCAACCAGCTGACCGCGACGCTGTCCACCGGCCAGACCGCCGCGTTCACCATGCTGGGCCCCGGCGAGGCCAAGGGCTTCCCGGCCGGCAACAACGTCGAGATGTGCCCGAAGTGCCGCGCCCGAATCGAGGCGTGCATCTGCGCCGGTTAGCCGGCGCTCGGAGTCCCGCCTTTTGCCGATGTAGGGCGGGCTGTGCCCGCCAAGCTCGGAGTCCCCGCTTCAGCGGGCGTTCGGAGTCCCTGCTTTAGCAGGTGTTTGGCGTCCCCGCTTCAGCGGGCGTTCGGAGTACCGGCTTTAGCCGGCGTTCGGAGTCCCGCCTTCAGGCGGTCCGCCCGAGCGAGCGAAGCGATGCGAGTGGCCGAGCCACGAAGGCAGAGAGAAAGCCGCATAGCAGGTACAAAGCCGGGCGGCACGGTCCTGCGGCCGTCGCAGGGCCGTGCCCTCAGGCGCGGGGTGGGCTTGCGGTACGCCCCCCAACAAGGAAAACAGGACCCGACACATGACCAGCGCCCCCTACCCCACCTACGAAGACGCCGTCCGCGAAAGCCATGATCTCGCCGCTGCACACCCGCAGCTCGCCACGTATAGCGAAATCGGCAAATCCGAGGAAGGCCGGCCGATGCCCCTGCTGACGCTGACCGACCCGTCGATCCCCGCCTCGCAAAAGAGCGTCTTCCTGCTCAGCGGCGGGACCGACGGCAGCGAAGAGGTCGGCCGGGCCGTCGCCCTGGGCGTGGCGCGAACGCTGCTCGAGCCCCAGCACCTGACCCACCTGCAGCGTCAGGTCGTGCTGGTCGTGCCGGTGACCAACCCTGACGGCTCGGTCCGCAACCAGGCCGACAACAAGGGCAACGCCAACGGCATCCCCGCCACGCGGACCTACCTGCAGGACCAGCCCCCCGCCACCGCCGAGGGCCGCGCGATGCGGGCCCTGGTCGACGAGTGGATCCCCGATGCCCACGTCGACTTCCACGGCCTGGCCGGCGGCGGCATGGGCGACTGCTCGTTCCTCTACCCCACCGTCAACGCCAAGTGGTCGATCCCGATCCTGATGGAGATCGACAAGGAAATAGAAGAGGCCGGCGCCCGCGCGGGCTTCCCCCAGCAGGGCCGCCCGCGCCTCTGGTGGGACCCGCGCAACAACCTGCCCGGCTGGCTCGCCCGCAACTTCTCATCGCTGTGCATGGTAGTCGAGGGCACGGAGAACTACTACCCCCTCGAAGACAGCGTCCGCTCCGGCGTAGCGCGGATGTTGCGGTTCATGGAGATCGGCGAGGAGGTCCGCTACTTCCAGGACTACCCCAACTATGCCTGCGACCTGGTCAGCGGCGGGCGGATGGGCGCGCTGATGTCCTATGGCACCGACTACACCCAGCGCCGCCGCTCGCGCCGGGACATGTCCCGGATGATCCTGCAGGGCGTGCCCTGGTTCGAGCGGCTGCCCAACGACTACGACTGGACCGCCACCATCGCCCTGCCCGTGCAGGAGACGGTCCGCACGCTCCCCGAGGCCCTTCGCTTCAAGGCCACCATCGACCGCCGCGCCACGATCAAACAGGTCCTCTGGCAGGACCACGTCCTGGAAACCAACCTCTGGACGCAGCAGATGACCCCAGCCGGCATCGTCGTCACCACCGACGTCCCCGAGCGACCGCGCCACGGCGAGAACCGCCTGAGCATCCGCTACGAGGTGCCCTTCAAGCGCCACGTGGACCCAGCCCGACCGAAGCAAGATTGACCGCTGCCGAACAGGTAGACGCTCAACCCAGCGCCAGCCTTTGGACTGCGGCGCCGCCAGACGCCGCTTTGCCTTTCCAACGGGCCTCAAAGGGGGATCACCTCAACAGCCCGGCCAGGGCCCTTTGGACTGCGGCGCCGCCAGACGCCGCTTTGCCTTTCCAACGGGCCACCGAACCGCGTGACATCCACAAAACCAAAAGTTACCATAGATGCATGAACCACAACATCGACCATCCCAGCCCCCCGCCGGAAAAAGTCGCCCGCCCCATCCCCTGGCCCCACGCTCCCACGCACGAGCTTTCGGAATCCGGCGCCTACTTCGTCACCGCGGGCACGTACAGCAAACACCACCACTTCCGCGGACGACAACGCCTGGAAGTCCTGCACCGCGGCCTGTTGAGCGTTGCCCGCAACTTCGGCTGGACCCTGGAAGCCTGGGCCGTCTTCTCCAACCATTACCATTTCGTGGGGTACGCTCCCGTGGCCGAACAGGGCGCATCCAGCCTCCAACCGATGCTCTGGACTTTGCACAAGAAGACGGCCATCTGGATCAACCGCCTCGACCGGGCGGCGGGGCGCAAGGTCTGGCACAATTATCGGGAAACCCTCTTGACGTATCAGAAGTCGTATCTGGCGAGACTGAACTACGTCCATCAGAACGCGGTCAAGCACGGGCTGGTAGCGACCGCCCGACTGTACCCCTGGTGCTCGGCGGGGTGGTTCGAGGAGACGGCCAGGCCCGCACAGGTGAAGACGATCTATTCTCTGCCGATCGATCGGCTGAACGTTTGTGATGATTATGAGGTCGCGCCGGAGTTTTGACCTGGGCGGAGTCGGAGGCCCGTGCGAACGGCAAAGCGGCGTCTATCGGCGCCGCACTCCATAGGGCTCTCGCCGGGTTGTTGACGACAGGTGGCGCCCCTTTGAGGCCCGTAGGAACGGCAAAGCGGCGTCTATCGGCGCCGCACTCCATATTGCCGCCGAGCGGTCCGCACGGGATCGCGAGCGTTGACGCCGATGGAAGCCTTGAGTGAAAGCGGCGTCTGCGCCGCCGACACTGCCTTTCGGTTCACAGCCGGGGAACCTGTGGACGCTCAATCCGGCGACAGCCTTTGGACTGCGGCGCCGCCAGACGCCGCTTTGCCTTTCCAACGGGCCTCAAAGGGGCATCACCTCAACAGCCCGGCCAGGGCCCTTTGGAGTGCGGCGCCGCAGACGCCGCTTTGGATCAAGCCGCCGGGCTGTCCGGGTTCCGAGTCTCGCGTTGAACGCCGCCGCGCGACTATGGAGTGCGGCGGCGCAGACGCCGCTTTGCATTCCACGCCCTCGCCCGGGCGTTGCAGGGCCACTCAGTACTCCGCCGCCACTTCATAATCATCGCAGACGTTCAGACGATCAATCGGCAGGGCGTAGATCGTCTTGACTTGTGCCGGCCTGGCCGTCTCCTCGAACCATCCTGCCGAGCACCAAGGGTACAGCCGGGCGACGGATACCAGCCCATGCTTGACAGCGTTCTGGTGCACGTAGTTCAGTCTCGCCAGATATGACTTCTGATACGTCAGGAGGGTTTCCCGGAAATTGTACCAGGCCTTGCGCCCCGCGGCCCCGTCGAGCCGGTTGACCCAGATGGCCGTCTTCTCGTGCAGGGATCCGAGCATGGATCTGAGACTGGATGCGCCCTGCTCCTCGACGGGAGGGTGCCCCACGAAATGGTAATGATTGGAAAAGACGGCCCAGGCCTCGAGCGTCCAGCCGGAATCGCGGGCGACGGTCAGCAGGCCGCGGTGCAGGACTTCCAGGCGCTTCGCGCCTCGAAAATAATGGCGCTTCAGGTATGTGCCCGCGGTGACGAAATACGTACCCGATTCCGAGAGGTCGTGCACGGGGGCGTGGGGCCAGGGGACGGGGCGGGAAACTTTCCTCGGCGGCGGGCTGCGATGATCGATGTTGTTGTTCATGCAACCATGGTAACTTGCCGTCTTGCCGACGTCACGCAGACTTCGAGGCCCGCGCGGAAATACAAAGCGGCGTCTGCGCCGCCGCACTCCATATTGCCGCCGACACTGCCTTTTCGATTCACAGCCGGGCAGCCGATGGAGGCTTGATTGAAAGCGGCGTCTAGCGGCGCCGCAGTCCAAAGGGGGGCGGCAGGGCGCTTATTGATGGCATGCAGGCTTTCAGGCCCGCGCGGAAATACAAAGCGGCGTCTGCGCCGCCGCACTCCATAGTCGCGCAGGGCGCTTTCCTCACCTTGTCATCTTGCCACCCGGTCACCTTGTCACGCTTTCACGGTGTCACACTATCACATTGTCACGTTGTTAGCCTACTGACCCCTGACCCCTGACCCCTGACCCCTGCCGTTACTGACAACTGACAACTGGCATCTGACAACTACCCCGCCGCGGCGCGGCGGATCATGCCGATCAGCATGTCCGGCGGCGAGGTCTTCGCCATGTACGCCACCGCCCCCGCCTCCCGCATCGCCGCGGCGATCCGCGACTCCTGGTGCATCGACAGGCCGATCACCCGCGTCTCCGGCAGCTGCGCCAGGATCTGGCGGGTCGCCTCCATCCCGCTCAGGCCCGGCATCCCCACGTCCATCACCACCACGTCCGGCTCCAGCTGCAGCGCCAGGTCACGCGCCTCGATGCCGCTGGAGGCCGTGCCGACGACCTCGATGCCCGGCTGGACCAGCAGCATCCGCGCCAGCCCGTCCCGGACCACCGCGTGGTCATCCGCCAGCAGCACCCGGATCCGCCGCCGCACAGCGGCAGCACGCACCGCTCCCGCCTGGCCCGCGACACCGTCGCCACCTGCCCCGCCGGCTGGACACGCCCCGACCACCTCCGCGATCTCGGCGTGGGTGGCGGCCGCTTCGGCCGCGGCCCTGCCCAACGCCGTCGGCACCACCAGCGTCACCCGCGTCCCGTCGCCTTGCCCCGATTCGACCTCGACCCGCCCGCCCAGCGCCGCCAGCCGCTCGCGAAGGTTCAGCAGCCCGAAGCCGCCCTGATGATCCCCGGGCTGCACGTGCGCCGCATCGAACCCGTCGCCCTTGTCGGCCACCAGCACCCGCGCCAGCCCGTCCTCCTCCCGGCTCATCTGTATCGTCGCCGCCAGCACGTTGGCATGCTTGACCACATTGAGCAGCAGCTCCCGGACCGCGCCAAAGATCAGTACCCGCACCTCCTCCGCCTGCTCGTCGGCCGCCTCGTCGACATCCACGTGCACCGCCAGCCCGTGCTTCTCCCGCATCCACCGGGCCAGCCATTCGAAGATGTTGCGCATGCCCCCGTGGTAGAGGATCGGCGGGCTCAGCTCGGCCGTCAGCGACCGCGAGACCTTTACCGACTCGTCCAGCAGATCGTCCACCCGGCCCGCCGATTCCAGCAGGACATCGTCCGTCAGATCGCTCCGCAAGGAGCTGAGCTGGAACTTCGCCCCCACCAGCAGCTGCTGCAGGTGGTCGTGCAGCACCTTGGCCAGGCGGTGGCGCTCCCGCTGCTCGGCCTGGCTCAACTGCACCGCCAGCGCCTGCAGCTGCATCGTCCGCTCGACGACCCGCTGCTCGAGCGTGGCTGCCAGCTCCTGCAGCTGCTGCTCGCGCTGCTGCAAGGCCTGCTCGGCCTGTTTGCGCTCCGTCACGTCGCTGAGGGTCACGCGAAAGCCGTACGCGGCCCCCGGTCCGCCCAGCACGCTGGCCGTCACATCCGCCCAGCGGGCCTCGTCCTTGCGGCAACCCAGCCGCAACTCCTGAGCCCGCCGCTCGCTCGTGGCCGCCGTCTCACGCAGGAACACGTAGCAGCGGTCCCGGTCCTCGCTGACCAGCAGCTGCTCGATCCGCCGGCCGACGAGCTGCGACCGATCCATCCCGCATACCTGCTCGGCCGTCAGATTCGCCCGCTGGATCACCCCCTGCGCATCGAGCGTCAGATAGGCGACCGGGGCATATTCGTAGAGCTCCTCATACCGGTTGCGGGCCTCTGTCAGTTCTTCCTGGGTCTGGCGGAGGTCCTCGTTCTGCACCTGCAGCTCGATCTGGTGGACCTCCAGTTCGTGAATGAGCACGCGCAGATCCTGGTTCTCCAGGGCGGCCAGATCGGCCGGCCGGCTGGCCCGCAGCCTCTGCTCGGCCTCCTGCCGCAGGCCTTGCGGCTGGTGCGGTCCCTGTCCTGTGGGCCCTTGCTCTTGCGGTTTCAAGCCTCACCTCCCGTGACGTCCTCAAGGGCCAGCAGGATCAGCCCCGGCTCATCCCCTTCCCGCCGCAGCCGCCGGGCGTTCAGCAGGAACGTCCGCCGCCCGATATCCGGGAACTCGTGCTCCACCCGGAAGTCCGTCATCACCTCACGGCCGGGCAGGATGTCCTCCAGCAGCTGGCGCAAGGCGGGCATATCCCACTGACCGTTGCCCAGCTCGTACACCAGTCGGCCCTCGGTCTGGTCCGGCCGCTCGGCAAAGGTGCGATAGAACGCCTCGTTGACCGAGACGACCCGAAGGTCCGTACCCAGGACCAGCAGCGGCAGGCGGATCGTCTGGACGATGCCCTGGAAGAGGTCCCTGGACACCAGCGCGTCGGCCTCGCCCTTTTCGGCCCGCCTGCGCCGGGTGACATCGCTGAACAGCACGGCCACCCGCCGCTGCTCCGGCAAGCTGATCCGCGCGGCGTACACCTCAAACCAGCGGTTCATCTGCGCGGCGTGATGCGTGAAGCGAACCGCCTCACCGGTCAGCGCCACCCGCCCGCAGGCATCGAGCCAGTCCTCCCGGCGGTCCGGCGCCAGTTCGCGCATCCGCTTGCCCTTTGCGCCCGCCAGCCCCGTCTGCTCCTGGAACGCGGGGTTGACCTCCAGGAAGCGGTAGTCCACCGGCTTTTCGTGTTCATCCACGAGCACCTCGACAATACAGCAGCCCTCGTCCACCTCCTCGAACAGCGTGTGGTAGAGGTCTTCCGACTCACGCAGCGCCGCCTCGGCCTGCTTGATGCGATCGACGTTCATGATCGTCATGACCACCCCGTCGATCACGTTCGCGGCCGTGCGGTACGGCATCAGCCGCACCATGTGCCACCGGCCGTCCATGTCGCGGATCTCTTTCTCGCGCGGGATCAGCGAGGCCAGCACCTGCTTGCAGTCCTCGATCAGCGTATCGTAGCGCAACGTGCT
>JAWLBS010000176.1:0-10472 GCA_041687575.1 Phycisphaerae bacterium
CGAATCACCGATCTCGGCATGGGGCACCAGCTCGGCGCCAGCCGGCATCTTGAGCTTCAGCAGCGCCAGGTCGGTGTCCTTGTCGCTGCCGAGTACGTCAGCGCCGAAGTGTCGCCCGTCGTACAGCAGGCAGCGGACCTCGATCGCCTTGTCGACGACGTGCCAGTTGGTCAGGACCTCGCCGTCCGTAGAGATCAGCACGCCGCTGCCGGAGACCTCCGTGGCGAGGCGCCGCCCCGACTCGTGGTTCTGCTGCAGGGCCTTGATGAAGACCACCGCCGGAAAGACCTTCGCCTTGGCCTGGCGGATCACCTCGCGGAAATCCAGTGCCGCCGCCGGGTCGAGGGAAGGCGCCCGCCCGGCTGAGGCAACTCCCGAATCGGGGGATGCCTCCCCCCCGCCCGGGCCCGCCGCCGGGCCGGGATCCGCAACCGGTACCCCCTTGGGGCCAGACTGACATGCCGAAAGAAGCAGGCACAAGGAGAACGCGAACATCAACGATGCGTGCCGCATGAGGAAACTCCGCCGTCAAAAACAGGGCCGAAACAAAAAAGAACAGCTGGAACTGCCGTCAGATATGCGTCTTATACTCCCATGCACCACCGGCTGGCAAGGGCAAACGCAGGGTGGGCTGTTGCCCACCAACACGTTGCGCAAGGCATCCGCCGGGGTGCATCCGTTATCTGGTGGGGCTACCAGGGGTCTGACCCCAAGTCGCCCGTTTCCCAGCGGGATGTACGCCATGATCTCATGGCGGCCTGGATGTCTGTGCACGCGTATGGGGTCAGATCCCCATCAACCGCCCGCCACCGATCACCGGATGTACCTGCCCTGCGACACCGTCAACGCTCGCTCCGCCCTTGACCCGCCGCCCCCGCGAGTCGAAACTAACCCCCCTTAAGCGGTCCCCCGACACAAGACAAGGAACCGATCCATGGACAAACAGGAACTGGCCCGGGCCATCAAGGACGCCGCCTACCTCGAAGGCGACTTTCTCCTGCGAAGCGGCAAGCGCAGCAAATACTACCTCGACAAGTACCTCTTCGAGACCAAGCCGGCCATCCTCGCCGAGGTCGGCAAGCTCCTGGCTGGGCACCTCGGCAGCGCCGACCGCATCGGCGGGGCCGAACTGGGCGGCATCCCCCTGGCCACCGCGGCCGCACTGGCCTGCGGCAAGCCGTTCGTCATCATCCGCCAGGGCAAAAAGGACTACGGCACCAGCAAGATGATCGAGGGCACCATCGAGCCCGGCGACCGGATCCTGCTCGTCGAGGACGTGGTGACCAGCGGCGGACAGGTCCTCGAGGCGGCCGAAACGATCCGCAGTGCCGGCGCGACCGTAGAAAAGGTCGTCGCCGTCCTGGACCGCATGGAGGGGGCGGCGGATAAAATCCGCGGTGCCGGGCTCGCCTTTGAGGCCCTGTTTACGAGCGAGGACCTCGGCATTACGGTGGGGAAGTGAGCGCGCGTGGGGATCGGGGATCGGGGGTCGGGTCTCGGGTGACGAGTGTCGGAGACGTTTAGACCACGGGTCTGCACCCCGGTTTCGCCAGACAACGACTGCGGCGTGGCCCGGGCCGGGAACGCTGCCCGCAAGCGGGCAGGCTAAAGGAAGGCGTGAATCGACATGCGCCCAGATCAATAAAATCCCCGGCCGGCGCGGCCCCCGCTCCGTCGGTCGCCGGCGTTTAGACCCGCCCTACGGGCGGCAAGGTTGTTCGCGAATGAGTATAAGCGGCAAGAAGTGGTATAAGGGCGGTCTCCAGTTCACCTGCACCGAGTGCGGCAACTGCTGTACCGGCCCGCCGGGCTACGTCTGGGTGACCGTCGACGAGATCCGCATGATCGCCGAGCAGACCGGCCGGACCGACGGCCGGCTGCCCGCCGAGCATCTGCGGCGTGTGGGCACCCGCTACAGCCTGACCGAACGGGCCAACGGCGACTGCGTCTATCTCGTTCACCAGCCGGACGGCAAGCGGGTCTGCGGGGTCTATTCCGTCCGTCCGCTGCAGTGCCGGACCTGGCCGTTCTGGACCAGCAACCTGCGGAACCGCTGCGAGTGGGACGCCGCCGGCGGCATGTGCCCCGGCATCAACACCGGCCGCCACTGGTCCTTCGAGCAGATCGAGCAGCAGCGGACGAAGAAGCGCTGGTGGTAGCCCGAGGCCGCAGCCATGTTCGATCAATCGACCGATCTGGTCCGGGCCGCCGCACAGGCGACCGATAATCGACGGCTCCTTGCCGCCGTGGCGGCCCTGTATCGCCAGGTCGATATCGAGGTCGCGCGGCACGACGCCGTTTGCGCCCAGTGCGGCGGATGCTGCCGCTTCGAGCGGCACGGGCACAACCTGTTCGTCAGCACCGCCGAATTCGCCTTCTTCCTGCACCGAACCAACCTTTCGCGGGTCACCGGGCCGATCGCCGGGCAGTGCCCCTTCCTGCGGGAGGGACCCAGCCGCTGCGCCGCACGCTCGGCGCGGCTGCTCGGCTGCCGTCTGTACCATTGCCGGCCGGACGCCCAGTGGTGGCAGTACCATCTGTACGACCGGATGCACGCGCGGCTGCGGGAATTGCACGTCCGATATGAAGTGCCCTACTTCTACGCTGAGTGGATGCGGGTGCTCCGCGCCGGGGCCGAAGTTCGCTGTAAACCCTGTGGGCGCAAAGGGCCAACGGTGCGCACCAATTCGTCGCGGCAAGTTGACCGTAATTTTCTGCCGCCCTATGCTCTAAATGTAAGGCCATCGAAATGGCCCGCGTGACAAGATGTTATGCCGCGTGAGGTCTCGTCCGCTGGTGTGCCACTTGTCTGTTATCGGGGGCGGCTGACAGATCGCTTGTGTTTGGCGATGGGGGGCGACACGCAAGAGCGGAGTCGCGGATGTATCGGGTTGGTTTCTGACGGAACTGTTAGGCAACACGTGGCAGGTCTGTAAGGGCGCCCTGCTCGGCGAACGGGGGTGACGCTGTGACTAAAAAGCAAATCGTCAAAGAACTGTCCCAACGCTATGGCGTGGACCAGGCTGTGACACGCAAGATCGTCCAGGGCGTCCTCGACGCGGTCGTCGGGTCCCTGGCCGAAGAGGGGAGGATCGAGCTGCGGAACTTCGGCGTGTTCGAAATCCGCAACCGGGCCTCTCGCGTGGCACGTAACCCGAGGACCAACGAACCGATCCGGCTGCCGCCGCGCAAGGTCGTGGTCTTCCAGCCTGGCAAGAAACTGCAGGATCTGACCGAGGGAAGCGAGGTGCAGCCTCCGCAGCAGCCGCGGGAGCAGCAACCGGACCAGCCGGAGCACCCGGCGTTCCCGCGGCAGCAGGACCAGACCGTCTAGAAGCGGTCACAGGCGTCTGCCTGCAGCAGGGCCATGCGAAGGCGAGGACTCACGCGACGCTGGTCTGCCTGACCGGCGACAGGGTGACCGGTTCGAACGGCGCGGCCATCCTGCCCGCTATCAGTTGGCCCCGGACCCCCCGCCAGGCCAACCGACGTGCGACCCGCCGGTCCCGGCGGACCTGTTCGAATGCAGCTGCGCCGGCCGGGTCTTGCCGGGTCAGCCAGGTGTGATGCGACTGTTCCAGCGCGATCCGCATCATCGCGAGCGATTCGGCGTGGTAGGCCCGCAACAGCTGGGGATCGAGCGGCCAGCGGCTCCGCCGGCCCCAGTGCCCCATCAACGCCCGCCAGCGGTCCGCGCAGGTGGCCATGTTCATCCGGTTGAAGATCAGCAGATTTGCCTCGAACGGCAGAAACGTATCGTGCAGATGCTGTTCGAGCAGATGCACGTGCTGGGGGAAGGGTTGCTGCAGCGTCGTAGCCAGTACGTCCCAGCATGCCGGGCTCACCTGCGAATCGGCCCGGATCTCCCAGAACAGATGCCCGAAATTCACCGTCGTGCCGGTCGTAAGCATCTGTCGGGGCAAATACTTGTTGTGGGCGACCACGTCGGCCGCAAGATGTGCAAGGTACCCGTGGGCAAAGGCCTGCTGCTGGGGCGAATCCGCCGCCGCCAACAGCTGGTGGGCCAGCGACCATTTGTGGCAGCTGTGCTTGACCTTGCTGAACCGTTTGCCGAAGACCACGTCGGCGGCAATATTGCCATAGATGAAATGGCGGGCGTGTCTGACCAGCAGGGCCGCCAACCCTGCCGAAAGCAGCCCCACATGCCCGAGCACCTGACCGGCCAGATGGACGTGCGTCGCGGGCCCCCACGCCCAGACCGAGTCCGCACAGCCCAGCACCACGACCGCCCCGACCACTGCCAGCCATCCGCATCGCGTTATTTTCATATGACCTGCATTTTCCGGCAACATCTGTTCATCCATCCGTCCAAACACCTGATGATACTGGCATCGGCCAGAAAAGGAAACTTTTAACGCCTGCGGCGAGGCGGTCCTGCCGAAGCACTGTACGACAAGCGGGCGCCTCCGGCCGAGGGGGCCAAAGGCCTTGCCGTCCGAGGACCTTCTGCTTGACACCCTCGTCGCCGCCCGATTTAATCAGTGAGGAGTTGCCTCCCGGAGCGACGTCGAACCGACGCGGGTTTGCAGGAGTAAGTACATGGCCGACACATACCAGCATCTGCGTGTCAATGATCTGACCAGGGCGGTCGTCATCGAGTTCGCCGATCGCAAGATCCTCGAAGAGCTCTCGATCGTGGAGATTGGCAGCGAGCTGTCCCACCTGGCGGACGCCTACCCGGGGCGCATGCTCATCATCAGCTTCAGCAACGTCGACCACCTCTCCAGCGCGACCCTCGGTCTGCTGATCAAGCTCCGCGAGCAGGTGAACCAGCAAAGCGGCCACCTCGTGCTGGCCGACATCCGTCCCCAGATCTACGAGGTGTTCAAGATCACCAAGCTCAACCGGTTGTTCGACATTTGCGAGACCGTGGGCGAGGCCCTGGACAAGGCGAAGCGGCCGCAATGACCCCCGGTGGCGGGCCGTACATGGGAATGCTCGACCGCACGGCATTTCAGGCAGGCGCAGGAGGCATGGCTAGCGAAAGCCTTATTAACGAGCTTCTGTTTCCCTCGGACCTGGTAGCTGCCAGGCAACCCGAGCAGGAAATCGTAAGTGCCCTGCAGCGCTTCCGCTATCCCGATGAAGCCGTCTTCGCGATCAAGCTGGCGGTGGAAGAGGCGATCGTCAACGCCATCAAGCACGGCAACCGCAGCGATCCTGCCAAGTACATCTCGATCCGCTACGATATCAATGCGACTCGCGCGGCGATCCTCGTCGCCGATGAAGGCGGCGGGTTCTGTCCCGCGTCCGTGCCCGACTGCACGGCCGATGAAAACCTCGACAGGGCGAGCGGTCGCGGCATCATGCTGATGCGAGCCTACATGGATCAGGTTCACTACAGCTGTCGCGGCAACGTGGTCCGCATGGTCAAATTCAACCGGACGCAATCATGAGCAGTCGATCGGCGCAGCAGGCGAGCCTGACGTTACGGACATCCCGCCATGGCGATACGGTTCGCCTGGAGGTCGGCGGGGACCTGCTGGCCCCGGCGGCCGGCCGGATGCGGGCGGCCCTGGTCGAGGCGGCCACGGAGCGTCCCAGGCACATCGTCGTCGACCTGACCGCCGCCGAGGCAGTTGACAATGCGGGCCTCGGCGCGCTGCTGATCGCCCGCCTGTGGGCCGGCAAGGTCGGCGCGCAACTCTCATTAATCCCCTCCCAATGTATTCGAAACCGGTTGACGGATGCCGATCTGAGCCGATATTTTACACTCAACGGACCCGACTCGGTCTGAACAGATCGATCGGGACTGGCACGAACCGGGATACCCGCTCCGCCGAACAGGCTGGCCGGAGCCATGGGAGAATACGTATGCAGTATCTGCGTGTGAACGTTTCGATGGTCCTGACCGGCACACTCGCCCTGGCATTGGCAGTACCGGCGAGGGCTCAGACGCCTTCCCCTGCTGCCACGACGCAACCGGCGGCGGTCGCGACCCGGCCGGCGGCGACGCAGCCGGCGGCGACCCAACCCGCGTTTTCGGATCTGGCGACGGATCCGGCCTCGATCCGGCGGATGATTGCCGCTTTGGGCGAGGTCAGCCCCCTGAACGCGGCGAACGCGAGCGCCGGGCTGAAGCTGCTGACCAAGCGCGGCGTACCCGTGTGGGAACAGTTGCGGGAGGGCGATTCGACCGCCGCCCGGGGACTGCTGACGTGGCTGCGGGACCATCCCGACGACATTCATCATCCCTCGCCGCTGCGGCTCGAATGGAACATGATGAGCCTGTTTCCCGAGTCGACGACCACGGGCGAGATCCGTCTGATGGCGAACGTGGACCTGATCAAGTACGGCCACCTGGCGCTGGAAATGCTTCGTGACGGAGACCCGTACGGTTATTGGGCGCTGATGGACGTGGCCAGGACCTCGACGGAGGTCAATACACGGGGCAGCGATCCGGTGACGATCCCGCTGACAATGCAGGTGCTGGACCGCCACTTGAACATGAACCTGACCGGCGATCTCACCAGGCAATGGCAGGGGTACTGGGCCAAGCCCATCGACGAGCCGCGTCCCTACGACGCCCCGGTCCAGATCAGCCCGGAGGCAACGGCCGCCTCGCCGACGACCCCCTGGGGTCTGCCTACGCGGCTGGTCTTTGAGGCCCTGGACATGTACAAGGCCGAGCTCGAGAGGCTGGGCCTGTGGCAGACGCCGCCATGGGTGACGCAGTACACCTCCTCGACCGACACGAAGGCCCTGCTGGAGGGGATGGCGACCAAGCCATTCCCCGCGCGCCAGCACATCGGGCGCCTGCTGCGCACCCGGCTGCACGATGCCGAGGCCCGCAAGGCGGTCGAGCACGCCATCCTCGCCGGACACCCCCAGGCACGTATGCTCGACTTCATCGTCGAGACGACCCCCCTGGCCCCGTATGTCGACTCGCTGCGCAAGGCCTGGCCCAAGACGCTCGAAAAGCAGTGCCCCGGCATGCTGGCCGATGCCGTCAGCGGCAATCCGCGCCGACTCACAGAGGCCAGTTTCGTGATGCAGAACACCCTGTATTTCTGGCCGGACCGGGAATGGGTGAATCGCATCGCGATCGATCTGTTCGAGGCGACCGGCAGGGGGGCCACCGAGTTCTCCACCATCGGGCTGCTCGCGGTGGACAACGCCCGCGGCGTCAACTACCTGATGGACGTGTACCGCAAGGGCGACATGCCCGACAGAGGGTACAACGGCATTCACATGTGGATGATCGCGGCGATCAAGCCGTTCGTGAACGAATGCCAGGCGAAGGACCTGGCGCCCCTGATACTCAAACTGAGCACGGCGACCGAGCCGGCCATCGACACCAGCAGGCAGGACTGGTCGGAGGTCCTGCGGATGTCGTACGAGCTGGCGTGGTGGTCCCTGAACAAGGATCAGGTGGTGTGGAACGACAAGACCCATCGCCTGGAGGTCCCGGCCGAGAAACTGGTCGTCCCGACCGAGGAGCAGATCCTCAGCGAGTACGGCAGCCGAGGCCGGATCCTGCGCAGGATGATGGACGCGAAGAGCAATCGCAAGGTTGACCTGAAATAGGCTCAACCCGCTAAAGCGCCTGGCCGATGGAACCCGATACACCTGATGGTGGCCACGAGGGGTACACCTGGAGAAGGTTCGTTGTCTCCATTCCACGAAGTCGATACCATACACCCTTCCAGGCAGGGTCAAAGCGGGCAGGTCCGACACGAATGATCGCGCCACTTACAGCGATGGACAGACGACTTACCGGCCAGGCCGGTGCGTCGTTTGCGGGCAAGCGAGTCCACCTGATCGGCATCGGCGGATCGGGCATGCAGGCCCTGGCGGGGGTGCTCCTCAACTCGGGCGCCTGCGTCAGCGGTTCGGATGCCCAGACCTCCGCGGCGATCGATCGGTTGCGGGAGGCCGGCGCCGTCGTCGCGGTCAGCCAAAGCGCCGACAACCTGCCCCAACGCGCGGACCTGGTCGTCTCCAGCGCGGCAATCCCCGCGAGTGACCCGGAGCTGGCTGCGGCCATGCAGCGTGGCATCGAGTGCGTCCGTTACGCCGAGATGGTGGGGCGCCTGATGGCATGTCACGAGGGCATCGCCATCGCCGGCACGCACGGCAAGAGCACGACCACCGGGTGGGTCTCGTTCATCCTGCGAAGCGCGGGGCTCGATCCGACCTTCATTGTCGGGGCCGACGTGCGGCAGCTCGGCGGCTCGTCGGGCGTGGGCCACGGGCCGCACCTGATCGCCGAGGCGTGCGAATACAACCGTTCGTTCCACAACTTCCGCCCCCGGATCGCCACGGTGCTCAACATCGAAGGCGACCACTTCGACTGCTACGACGACCTCGAGCGGATCGCCGAGGCCTTCGACACCTTCGCCGCCCTGCTGCCCGCCGACGGCCTGCTGGTGGTCAACAAGGACGACGCGCTGGCCCTGCGGACGGTCGCGGCGACCTGTGCGGCGGTCCAGACTTTCTCGACACAGGACCCCGCCGCCGACTGGTACGCCGCCAACCGGCGGGAGGTCGCCGGACGGCACGAGTTCGACCTGATGCACCGGGGGCGCAGCCTGGGGCGCGTGACATTGAAGATGCTGGGCCTGCACAACGTCTCGAACGCCCTGGCGGCCGCGGCGGTCGCGCACGCGGCCGGCGTGACCGACGATGACCTGTGCCGGTATCTGGGAGAATACACCGGGGCGACCCGCCGGCTGACATGGCGGGGCCTGGTCAAGGGAATCAACGTCGTCGACGACTACGCCCACCACCCCACGGAGGTGCGGGCAACGCTGCAGGCGGCGCGGGAACATTACCAGCCGCGGCGGCTGTGGGCGGTCTTCCAGCCGCACCAGCACTCGCGGTGCCGCATCCTGCTGGAGCAGTTCGCCGACTGCTTCGGCGGCGCCGATGAGATCCTTCTGCCGGACATCTACTCGGCCCGCGACAGCCAGCAGGACGCCCAGCGCGTCTGCGCTCGCGACCTGGCGGAGCGCCTGCGCCAGCGAGGCAAGCGGGTGGATTACGTGCCGGACTTCGATAGCATTGTGGAAGTGCTGGTCAAGAACTGTCATCCGGGCGACCTGGTACTGACCATGGGTCCGGGCAACATCTGGAAAGTCGCAGATGCCCTGGTACAGCGACTTTGAGTCGATCTGCCGCTTTGACGTACCGCTGTCGCAGCTGACCAGCTTCCGCATCGGCGGCCCTGCCCGTTTCGTGCTTGGCCCGCGAAGCCACGCGGAACTGGCGGACGTCATCCGCTGCTGCCGTGACAATCAGGTAAACTGGCGCGTCCTTGGTCGCGGCGCCAATGTCCTGGCCTCTGACGCAGGCTTTGACGGCGCGATCGTGCGCCTCTCCGGCGCCCAGTTTTCCACGATCGATATCGACAGGACCGCCGACAGCTGCCGCCTTCGCGCCGGCGGCGGCGCCGACCTGGGGGCCTGCGTGCGCGCCGCCGTGCGGGGCGGGCTCGAAGGCCTTGAGGGCCTGGCCGGCATCCCCGCCACCATCGGCGGGGCCCTGCGAATGAACGCCGGCGGACGGTTCGGCCAGATCGGCGCCGCCGTCAGCCGGGTGCTGGTGATGCACCCTGGCGGGCGGCTGCAGTGGCTGGACCGGGCGCGGGCGGCGTTCGGCTATCGCACCAGCAGCCTGGGGGACTACCTCGTGCTGGCCGGCGAATTCGACCTGCTCGAGGAGGAGCCCAAGGTCCTGCTCGACCGCTACCGGCAGGTCTGGATCTACAAACGACAGCACCAGCCGGTCACGCAGCGCTCGGCCGGGTGCATCTTCCGCAACCCGGCGGGCAACTCGGCGGGCCGGCTGGTCGAGCAGGCCGGCTGCAAGGGCCTGCGCTGCGGCGGAGCGAGCGTCTCGCACCTGCACGCCAACTTCATCGTCGCCGAAGACGGATGCACCGCCGCCGACGTGCTGGCCCTGATCCGCACGATCAAACAGCGGGTCCTCGACCAGGCCGGGCTGCAGCTGCGAACCGAGATCGAGGTCTGGGACGAACCGACCGCCGAAGCCGACCACAAGCGATCCTGCGCCTGAGGTTAGTTACCAGTTGCCAGTAACGACAACAACGAGGTATCCGCAGATTTCGCAGATTACACAGATTAGTCAGTGTAGGGCGGGCTGTGCCCGCCAAGTTCGGAGTCCCGGCTTCAGCCGGCGTTCGGAGTCCCGCCTTCAGGCGGTCCGCCCGAGCGAGCGCAGCGATGCGAGTGGCCGAGCTGCGAAGGTCAGGGGGCCGCGGTCCTGCGTCCTGGCCACGGCGCAGTCGTCGTTTGACGAAGCCGGAAGCAGGGCCGTACTGCACCCAGCGGAATAAGTTTGCACGACACGCGGGCACCTGCCAATATAGATGAGGAGCCTGTACCAGGGGAGGGACACCACGTGCACACCGCCAACCACACAAACGAACCTGCCGGCACATCAGCCGCCAAGACTCTGCGCATCACCGTCCTGGCCGGCGGGCCCAGCAG
>JAWLBS010000177.1:0-10418 GCA_041687575.1 Phycisphaerae bacterium
TCTGCAAGCTTTTTATTACGACAGGCTTGCGGCCGAAAAGAGGTGTTGTTATCGGCGGGGCCCGCCCCCGTTTTCCCGCCGGCCGCACCGGCCAATAATTACCTTTTCAGCAGTATGGAAAACCGGCGCGCCGGGCTAAGTGCCGACCCATGGCAGGGGCTGTTTCCGGCCATGGAATGCCGTGAATGCGCAGCATCTTCCACCCCTAATCACCCGCCCAACGCTGTCATTCTGAGCGCAGCGAAGAATCTCTTTCGGACAGCGTGCCCATGGTTTGGCGCTCCGCTTGGTAGAGATCCTTCACTTCGTTCAGGATGACGGCGTGTCGCCGCCTCTTCACGCCTGCCCCGACTGCAACCGCCGAAGGATATCCCAGTACGCCCCACGTGCCCCCGCCGCGATCGCCGCCGCCAAGGGGTTGTTGTCATTATAGTTATGATCACCCGCCGCCCCGCCCTCGTCGGCCGGCGGGAAAAAGCGGTCGTCGCCGCCGATGCACTGCCGCACCAGCGCCGCCGGCCGATCCCCCAGCGCCGGCGAGACGTAGAACGTCGGCTGCACCAGGTCGATCGGCCCTGCGTAACGTCTGCGTATTCCATTATTTATATCAATAGGCGCCTCGGCCGCGATCGCATTGAGGATCGGCAGCCCCGGATAGAGCCGCACCCCCAGGCCCGCCCCCACGCAGTCGACCGGCAGCGATTTGACGAATCCGATCCCCGCCGCCAGCGTCGCCGGCGTCTCGCCGGGACCGCCCAGCATCAGATCGACCATCACCGTAATGCCCGCCGCCCGGCACGCCCGCACCGCCGCCGCCAGGTCCGCCGGACGATGCGGCTGACGGTATCCCGTCAGCATTTCGTCGCTGGCGGCAGGTCCGGTAAAGTTGATGCCCACGCAGCCCGCCCGCCGCATTGCCACCGCCAGGGCCTCATCGAACGGCACGACCGATAAATATGCATACCAGCGGACCCGCTCGCCGAGCCCCCGCCGGGTAAGCTCCTCGCACACCGCCATCGCGTGACCGTACGGGATGTTGAACTCCGCGTCGCACAGGTGCAGCACGTCGATGCCTTGTGCCAGCAATGCCTCGACCTCGTCCGCCACCCGCGCCGTCGGCCGGCACCGCACCGCGTGGCCCTTGGCCAGCGGGTCGGCGCAGAAGATGCACCCCCGGCCGCAGCCCCGCTTGGTCTCCAGGCCGATCTGCCCCCCGCGGCGGAGGTACGTTGCGTTGTCGACCGCGTCCCGCGCGACCGGCACGTCGGCCGGCTCGGGCCAGGCCGGCCGGTTGGCACACAGTGTCGCCCCCCGCCGCCAGACGAGCCCCGGCACGTCCTCCAGCGACCCACCGCCCTGCAGGGCCCGCACCAGCGTCACCAGGGCCCCCTCCCCGTCGCCCCGAATGCCGAACTCGGCCCCGGTCCGCTCGAGGATCGGCCCTGCGAAGATCGAGTACCCCGCCCCACCCAGGACAATCGGGGCGTCGGTGTGCCGGCGGACCTGGCCGATCACCTCCCGCAAATGCGGCAGGAACGACTGCATGCTCGGGTAGAACGAGTCGTCGACGTTGCGAAACGACATCGCCACCAGCACCGGCTGCCGCGAGGCGAAGTGGTGCCCCAGCGCCTCGGCCGGATCATCCGCCAGGCACAGGTCGACCACGTCGGTCTCGATGCCCGCCGCCCGCGCCGCGGCCGCCACGTAGTCCACCCCGATCGGCGCGATCGGCGGCTGCATGCGGTTCGTGTTGATGAGCGTTAGCACGACAGTGACCTCCAGGCCCGATCAGCCAAATGGGCGGTCCACGTAGCGGACCGTGTAGGGCGGGCTGCGCCCGCCAAATGCCTCACAGTCCCGCGACACTTTGGACTGCGGCGCCGAAGACGCCGCTTTGCCTTTAGCACGGGCCGCCAAGACAGGCAGGTGTCAACAACCCGGCGCCATCTTGGACTGCGGCGCCGAAGACGCCGCTTTCACTCGAAGCCGCCATCGGCGCCAACGCTTCCGGTGCCGAGCGGATCGCGCGGCGGCAATATGGAGTGCGGCGGCAACGACGCCGCTTTGCCTTTCTCCCGGCGTTCCTCACGCGGACGCCCGTTATACTACGGCGTCCCATGGCAGCACGGCTGCCTCGTGGACGACACCGGACCCTGTTCCCATTGCCTGGATCGCTTTGCACCTGGCGGCTCGGCCACTCGCATCGCATCGCTCGCTTGGGCGGACCGCCTGAAGGCGGGACTCCGAACGCCCGCTAAAGCGGGGACTCCAAGCGCCGGCTGAAGCCGGGACTCCTAACTGACCCCTGATCCCTGACCCCTGACCCCTGCCGTTACTGGCAACTGGCAACTTCCGCCGCCACAGCCCGCCCTACTCCACCGCCAGCGTCACCGACTTCATCTTCGGCATCTGCTCGCCGGGCACGGTCACCGTGAACTCCGCGGGCAGCTTCTCGATCTTCTTTTCCAGCCGCCGCTCGCCGCCCTGCTGCTCCCACACGTACGTCAGCGTCACCGGATGGTCCTTCAGATCCTCCGCCTTTTCCGCCGACAAGCGGATCGTGTTCTTTCCCGGCATGAAGTACGGCAGCGCGTACATGTTGTTAACGAAGACTGTGGTGAACCGGATGTCATCGATGCCGACGCCGGCCGGCCCGCCCGCCGACTGCATGCGCACCTTTACAAAATACTTGTGCTGCTCCCAGGCGATCTCCTTGAGGCTGATCTCCTCGGCCTGGAACGCGCCGGTCGCTATCGATTGCCAGACCGGCATCCAGGCGTCGTCCTTTGCATCTGCCGGGCGGGCGTAGACGGCCACCGAGTCGCCCTTGCCCTTGCACACACCCTTGAAATCCAGCCATGCATCAACCGCCACGTACGGGCAGTCGATCGCGAAGATCACCTCGCCCGGCATGTCCGCATCCGCCGGCCGCAGTGCCGGACCAGCCTCGTCGCCGGTCGCGACATTCACCAGTCCGCCGGGCGCCAGCCCCTCGCGGAAGGCCTCGCTCGCCAGGTCCGGCGCGTAGACCATCCGGCCGTTGCCGTAGTAGCGCTTTTCGCCGTAGCGCATCTTGCCTTCCTTGTTGCGGACCCGCGTGGCGTACGGCTGCCAGTACGGCCAGTTGACCGGGTCGTTCTCGTCGATCGGGCTGGCCGTGCAGGGATGACGCAACGATGTAAAGCTGGGCTTGTCCTTGGTCCCCTCGCGGTCGAACCAGCTCTTGCCTTCGTTCGACCAGTTGCGGGTGATCGACTCGCCCGGCCGCAGGTCGATCACCAGGCGCGTGTCGAGCGGCTTTGGCGATCCTCTTGGCCTGGCGTTCTTCGCGTATCTCACGCCGTCTTCGGGGCTGTCGCTGCTGCGGGCATTGACGCGGCACTGGAAGAACGGCTCGCTCGCCCGCCCCTCGGCGACCGCATTCAGCACGATCGAAGGATCCTTGGCGATGTCCTCGGCGCTGGCGACCGTCCGCTTGCCGTCGACCTCCTCGAAGGCGAACCAGCCGACCTGGCAGTCGAAGAAGTGCCAGTCGCCGTCGTACCACACCTCGGCCAGCACGTGCCCGGGCATGTGCAGCGTGCGAGCCTTGAGCCCGCCGGCCTGGGCGATCTCGGCGAAGGCCTTGGACTGGTACCCGCACAGGCCGATGCCGTAGCTGTTGATCAGCTCGACCGTGTCCCACGTCGGGATGTGCGGCCAGTGGAACATCACCCGCCGGACGAAGTACCACGTGGCGATCGCCTTCTCTTCATCGGTCTTGCAGTCGCGGTACAGGTCGCGGGCGATTGTGGCGATGCTCGAACAGTCGATGCTCGTGTCCGTGGTGACCTTCAGGTCCTGCACCGCCGCCGCCGACCGCATGGCCAGCCCGCTCGTCAGCAGAAGACTCACGACAACAACGATCCGCACCCAGGCGCCGGTTTTCATATTCAGCTCCTTCACAATTGACCCGGCACCATTGTACCTCCTCGCCCCCCAAACGCACGTCCCCGCACAACATGGAGTGCGGCGTAAAACACGCCGCTTTCACTCAAGCCGCCATCGGTTCGCCGCCTGCAAATAAAGATGAACCGTCAGCGGCGACTATGGACTGCGGCGGCCGTGACGGCGCTTTCAATCAAGTCGCCGGGCCGTGCGGGCTCCGAATCCCCGTATGAACGCCACCGCCCGGCTATGGACCGGACTGCGGCGGCGCAGACGCGGCTTCGCATTTCTCTGAACGTCCCGTTCGGCGGGCGCCCGTCAACCTGCGGGATCCCCACCGGCACCAGCCCAATGCAAGGTGGGCAATAGCCCACCCTACAAACTGCAGAAGGTCGTTCCCTGACCCCTGATCCCCGATCCCCAACCCCTGATCCCTGTCGTTGCCGTTGCCGTTCACTGGCATCTGGCATCTGGCAACTACCGCCTACCCCATTCGCTCCGCGATCCGCGCGCCCGCCGCGCGATACACCTTGATCAGCTCCCCGATCGCAAAGCCGTCCACCGCCTGCGGCGGCGCCGGCCAGCACCGCACCACCGGCCCGATCAGCGCCGCCATCGCCGGGGGCGCCCCCTCGAACCGCACCGGCACCGCCAGCAGGTGCGGCCCATATGTCGCATCGGCCGGCACCACCTCGCTGACCGCCATCAGGCTGACCGCACCGCCCGAACCCGCCGCCGCGGCGCTCGGCAGCGCCGCGGCCGCTTCGCGCCGCGCCCTCCACCGCGCCAGCATCTCCCGCCCCGCCGCCTCCAGGTCCTCACGCCCCATCAGGCACCTCGCTCGCATCCAGGACGTCGACGCTCATCACCGCCGGCCAGCCCGCCAGCGGCCCGTCCACCGTCGCCTCGACGTCGCACGCCTCGCCTTCGCCCGCGGCGCTGACCGCACACACCCGCAGTCGCACGCGCTGCCCCGCTGCATACGCACCGCTCGTCCAGCCGTACACCACTCGGTGCCCGTCCCACGCCACCTCCCCCGCCGGCGCCGACAGGTCCATCACGCCCGTTCCATTATCGTGATAGATCCGGAAGCCCTCCGGCCGGTCGACCTCCGTCGCCGGAGAATACCGCCAGGCGAGCCGCAGCCGCCCCGCCCCGGCCGGCTGCGCCCAGACCCGCTCCACCGCGCCAGGCCGGCCGCCGACGAGCGCCCCCGCCGCATCCAGCTCCACGCGAATGACCGTCGCCCCGACCGATTCGGTCCCGTCGGCGCTCACCGTGCGGACCGCGTACCAGCACGAGCCGGCGGCGCCGGCGGCGATCCACGGAAACTCGCGAATCTCCACCGCATCGTGCGCCGCCGCCCCCACCGGCCTGTCGAAATCGATCGCCGCCTCGGACCCCACCCCTCGGTACAGGAGGCACCCGCCGGCCGTCCGCACCCAGAACAGCCCGCCCGTCAGCAGCCAGCCATCCGCCACCCCGCGGCGCGTAAGGCCCCCGCGCAACAGCAGCTGCCGCTCCAGCCACGCGCCCAGCATCTCACTCGCCATCGATTGCACCCCCGCTACTGATCATCAACGATCAGCACGCCGTCCTGCTCGGTCGGCTGCAGCGTCCGCAGCACCGTCGCGTAGTCCTCGTCATAGATGCGGATCGTCCCGGTCGCCACCTCCTGCGTCCGCCGGCCCGCCACCGCCTGGCGAACCAGATTGACATCCGCCGCCAGGCTCCCGGCCGCCGCCTTGTGCGCGCTGACGCTCTCTCGCAGCACCGCCTCCGTCTGGCGCTCCAGCGTCTGCTCGCTGAGGATCACCGGCAGGTAGCGCTCCGCCCCGCTGAGCCCCTCGCCGCCGTCGAGCACGCCGACCAGGTCGGCAGCGTCCCACGGCGCCGCCCCCTTGCTCGCCTCAAACCGATACCAACCGCCGCCGATCTCGCTGACGGCCGGCGCCTCCGCCAGCCGGTCCGCCCCGCCCGTCTCGCGCAAGCTACTCCACACCGGCGCCAGCCCCGCCGCCGGCGCGCCCGAACGACTGAAGTAAACCAGGAACGTCGCCATCGCCTCACCTCCCTCACATCGGTTTTTTGTCGTCAAAGGTCGATGCGCCCGCGCATGCCGGACCAGGCATCCTCGGGCGGAGCCCGAATCAAACAGTTGCGTAGATACCCGCCCATCCCGCCGGCCGCATCCGTGCCGGGACCGCATACCGCTCGCAACTGCCCCAGATCATGGGCCGCCGCGCGGTCGGCACCGCCCCCGCTGCCAGCATCACCAACTGCCGCGCATGCCACGGGCGAAACATTCGAAACGGCTCGCGCGCCAGAGCCTCGACCTCACCGTCCGTCAGCGCGCGACCCCACACCCATGCCGCGTGAACCAGCCCCTGCCAGCCGGTCGTCCCGCTCTGGGCCTCACCCGGCAGATCGCCCACCGCAACCGGCGACGACGACGGCGCCGGCACCTCGCCGGCCGGCCAGATCGTCTCGGCGTCCGCTCGCCCGGCCGCGCCACCGAAGACGTCGAACCGCACGACCCGCTCCGCCGATCGCACCCGCACCACCGCCAGCGCCAGACTCCCCGGCGCGACCTCGCCCACCTCGACCGCCGCCTCGGCTGTGCCACCCCCGGCAAGCCGCACGCGTGCCCGCATCCGCCACCGCTCGCCGTCAAAGACCTCGCGGACCTCCCACGGCTCGGCCTCGCCGCGCCCGATCAGTACCGCCTCGGCCGCCCGGTCCGCCCCGTACTCCACCAGCACCGCCGCTGTCAGGTCTTCGCTGTCAAACGCCGACCGACACGCCCACTCGATCGCCGTGTTCGACCAGCCGGGATGCGCCGCGCCCCGCCCGATCGCACCAACCTCACCGGTCCGATTGCCCCGGCTGGCCGTCACGCGCCCGGCGAAATCGAACGCCTCCCATGCCTCGGCCGGCGCCGGCTCGACCAGCGGCGCCGCCAGCACCAGCTGCCGCGCCAGCGGGTCGGCCCGGTCCAGCATCCCCGCCCGCAGCGGCGGCTTTCTCTCACACGTCCATCCCATGTTCGCCCCTCGCTTTCGGCGGTCAGGCCACCTCGACGCCCTCGATCGACCGGCTCGACACCGAGATGAACACCGTGCCCTCCGACTCGTTCAGTACGCTGAGCCGCACCTGCGGGGCCACCTCCGGCAGCATCACCGGAAACGTCAGGACCTCGGGCACGGCCGTCGCGACCGGCATCCGCAGCGCCATTACCGGCACGTTGTACGAGTCGAACGAATACGCCGCGTCCGAAGCGTGCGTGATCTCCACTCTCGCCCCGCGCGTCGCGCCGGGCATGCACAGGCACGTCACCCGAAACAGCATCCCCGCCGACCCTTCCAGGTCCACCACCACGTCCCGCCGCTGCCCCGCCGCCAGCGGCTCGGCCGGCACCTGCTCCACACTCGAAGCCGCATACTTGTACCTGGCAATTGCCATGCGTGTTCCCCCTATCACGTTTCTAGAACTGGATGTCGCCGCTGGTCACAACCCGCCCGCCCGCCTGGGCATTGAGGTACCACACCCGCGAGCCGGCATGAATCACCCGCAGCACGATCGTCCCCGTCCCCGACGTCAACAGCCGCCACCGCCGGCCGTTGTTCTCGGTGACCAGCAGCGTGCCCGTCACCACGTTCGCCCCGCCGCTGGGAGATGCGGCCGTGACACCGCCCTGCGGCGCGTCGCTCAGCCAGGTGTGTACCTCCATCAGCCCCGCCGTCGGCGTGCCGGCCGCATCGGTCACCTGGATCGTCACGTCGCGGTCGGCCCCCGCCTCGGCCACCGACAGCACCAGGCCATGGGTCAACTGCCACAGCGCGCTTTGGCTGCCGACGCGAAACGCCGCCTGCGGCCGCGCGTCCACGACCGAGACCGCCCCGCCGTCGACGAGCACCTCGGCCAGCGGGATGAAGCTCACGCCCTCGCCCGGCCAGAGCTCCGCGACCTGCAGCAGCCCGTCCTGGTCGATGTAAACGACCTTCGAGCCGTCGCCGCCCGCGTCGACCCCTGTCGCCCCCTGAAACTGCTGCAGCGAACCGTTCATCCAGTAGCGCAGCGGATACACCCCGATCCGCCCGCCGCCCTCGTCGACGACCCGCCCCTGGTTCCACGGCGCGAGCATCCGCTTAAGCCGCTGCTGACCGCGGTTGTACTGGATCTCCAGCGGCGGACTGCTCGTCGGCCCCGTCCCCCGGGCGATGTATGGCAATCCCGTCGCCGGATCCATCGTCCCGTCCAGCTGCGCCACCACCGCGTCGCTCGGCCACACCTCCGTCGGATACACCTCAGCCATATCGTCTGCCTCCTGTAGGGCGGGCTATGCCCGCCAATGCCTTTGCCGTTGGGTGCCATGGTCGCCGGGGTACCCGCTGCCAAGCGCAGCGCCGGCAGTGGGTCGTTGCGGCCATGGAATTCTGCGGATGAGGGGACGCTCCCTCCTCGAAGACCGCCCCCGAAGCTGTCATTCTGATCGCAGCGAAGAATCTCTACTGGACAGCGTGCCCATGGTGTAGCGCCCCGCGAGCCAGAGATCCTTCACTTCGTTCAGGATGACAGCAGGGCTTTCGCCAGGTGGCGGTCGAGACCGCGGAGCCTGTGCCTGTCACCGCAATCCGAACCTCGCCTTGCCGCCGCCATCCGCGCCGATCAACCGCAACCCCTCGACCGGCACCGGTTCGCTGCTGATCCGCACACACTGCTCCGCTACCACCACCGCATCCGGCGCCTCCGGCGCCCGCTCCAGCAGCACCCGCGCCGTCACCGCCGCCAGCACCGTCGGCGGCGAGACCGCCTCGATCCGCCATCCGCTGCGCACATGCCACAGATCCTGCCACGCCGCTTCCATCCACCCTGCGCCGATGTCCGGCCCCAGCCACCATGGCCCAGCCAGCCACTGGCGCACCCACCGCGGCGCATCCAGGCCCAGGGCGTACACCCCACACACCCGCCGGCCACCGGCGGCAACCATCTCCACCCGGCCGCAGGCCGCCGCGCACTCGCCATCCACCCACACGCTGACTCGCAGTCGCTTCATGGCCGATCTACTCCCCGCTCACCCGCGTCGCCTGCCCGTCCGCCCAGCGGTACTCCACCCGGCGCACGGCCGGTAGCGGTTCGTCCAGCGTCCGCTCATAGAGCCGCATCGCCGGCCACGCCAGGGCCCACACGCGCTGGCCCAGCGACACATCCAGCCGCACGCCCGGCAGGTCCACCTCGAACGAGAACCCGGAATCGTCCGCCAGGGCCGCGTCCGCCAGCGCCGATGCAGCCTCGCTGCTGTCGACGTCGTCCCCGCTCAGCCGCGCCGCCCGCAGCACGTTGGTCGCCCCCGTTGCCGACCGGTACGGCAGCTCCCGGTCCGCCTGGACCAACACCCCGCGCCCCAGCGCCGGACCGCGGCCGGCGCTCGCCGATGCCACCACCCGCTCGTCGCCCTCCACCAGCGCCGTCACGCGCACCCGCGCCCGCTGGTCGATCAGGGCGTACCAGAAGTTTGTCACCCGTGCCGCCACCCCCGGCGGAGCGACCTCGCACAGGTTCTCCGCCTCCAGCACCACCCCGCACTCGTCGCGCAGCACCCGCACCGGCCCGCCATGCGCCAGCCACGTCGCGCCACTGTCGAAACTCACCTCCACCTGCAGCGGCAGCGACTGGCACTCGAGGCTGCGCGTGATCGGCTCGAGAAACCGCCGCGGCCGGACCATCCATCCCGCCGCATCGGCGACCTCCCGCGAGACCACCGTCTCGAACCGGAACGGCGCGTACGAATCGAACGGCGCATGCCGCCCGTACAGCGACCCGTCGCACAAGCCGGCTTCGTTGAGCACCCACTTGCGCCCCACGTCCTGGTTGGCTGCGAACTGCGACCCCTGGTGGTGATACGCGCGGAACCACGGGTCGTCGGCCGCCGCCTCGCCCAGCGCCTCGATGTCCTCGGCCAGCAGGGCCTTTGCCTTTTCCGCCGCCCACTGCGCCGCCGGCACCAGGTCGACCGACGCCACCGGCATCCAGCCGGGCACCAGTTCCACCGTCACCTCGTGATACTTGACGCCCCCGACGACCACTGCCCGGCTCGTCGCCGCGTCGATCGCCCGGCGAACCCGCCCGCCGACCGCGCAACCCGACGCCGTCGGCCTCGTGTCATCGAGGCGCTGCTCGCCCGCCAGCGCGAAATGCCTCGCGTCGCCTTGCCGGTCGCTCCAGAGGCGGACCTCGCACCGCACGCTGCCGTTTTCGCCAACCGGCTCGATGTGCCAGTGCAGATTCGCCTGCCGTGCGAGCAGCCCCACCGCCTCGATCGCGCTGAGCCCCTCGACCGCCGCCGAGGCCAGCCGCCGCAGCAGCGCCCACTCCAGCGGCGAGCCGGCCTGCAGGTACTCCCGCTCGGGGGCCTCCGTCGCGGCCGCCTGCTCGGTCTGCCGCAACAGCGGACCTGCGTCCAGCCACGGGTGTCGCCGAAGGTAGAACCA
>JAWLBS010000178.1:0-10372 GCA_041687575.1 Phycisphaerae bacterium
GGTCACGTAGACCGTGCCGTCGGCGGCGATTGCGGGCGAGCCGTAGAGCCTGCCGCTCATCTCGGCGGTGACCCACTTCTGGGACCCGCTCGATGCCCCGGGCGTGATCGCATAGAGCTTCTTGTCCCAGCCGGGCACGTACACGGTGCCGTCGGCGGCGATCGCCGGCGAGCCGGTGACGGTGGTGCCCAGCGGCAGCGTCCACCCCGGCTGTCCGGTCGCCTTGTCGACCGCATGCACGACGCCATCGTAAGACGCCACGTACACCGTGTCGTTCGTGATGGCCGGGGCTGAGACCACCGCGGCGGCCGTCTCGTAGAACCACTGCTCGTTGTTCGCGTCGAGCGTGAAGTTGATCGCGAACAGGCCCGGCGGGGTGTGCAGGCCGCCGCCGCTGCAACCGACGTAGACGGTGTCGTCGGGCCCGATCGCCGGGCTCGACTTGACCGCGCCGTTCAGGGCGAACTGCCACGCCGGCGAACCGTTCGGGTTGATCACATGCAGCACGCCGTTGGACGAACCGACGTAGACCCGAGACTGCGAATCGACCGCCGGGGACGATTCGATCGTCCCGCCGAGCGGTGCGGTCCAATCGCCGGCCGGGCCGACGAAGACCGTCTTGTCGAAGGAGTTGGTCAGGCTGGCGGCGGTGGCGGTGACGGTGATTGTCGCGGGGCCCATGACTGTGGGAGTGACGCCGACGCTGGCGGAGGTCCGCCAGACCGCCCCGTCCCAGGTGAGGTTTACCTGATCCGGCCCACCGATCGCGGACAGGTCCGCCGTCACGCCGGCCAGCGCGCCGTCGTAGGCCACCTGCGCCCACACCTCCACGTCGCCCGTCCGGGCGACGCGGAGCTGGCCGTCGAGATGCACGGCGGCGATCAGCGGAGCGATATACTCGACGGTTGTGGAGGCCAGTGCGGTGCCGGTAAGGCCGTCATTGTCCGTGGCTGTAATCTGCACAGTCACCTCGCCCAGGGCCGTCGGAAAGACGTTTGCGGTGAGGCTCCAGACACCTGCCGCCCCTTTGATAAGGTCGACGTTGGCCGGACCGCCCAGCGAGGTGAGGTTGGCCCGCACCGACTGGACGGATCCTTCGTCGGTCACCATGCACGAGACAACGACCTGGCCGTCCCTGTTGGCGATCAGCGCGTCGGGCTGCTGCAGGACCTGCGCGTTGGAGATCGTCGGCGGGGCGCCAACGCGTACGGTCGCAACCGCCGTGGTCGTGGCGCCCTTGTCATCGGTGGCCGTTACACTGATGTCGAACGAGCCGGACTCGATGGGCGTCAGCTGGGTATCCGCCTGCCATGTGTTGCCGCCGATATTGGTCAGCGACAGGTTCGCGCCGCCCAGCGGCGTCAGGTCGGCCATGACGGAAACGACCGTGCCATCCTCGTCCGTGGCGTTGCAGGAAACGGTGAATTGCGCCTGTTCGTTCAGGATCAGGAACGACGCCAGCGAGAGCGAATCGATGGCGGGTGCGATATTGGGCACCTCCAGATCGTAATCCAGCGAGCCGACCAGGCCATCGTTATCGGTTGCGGTGAAGGTGATCAGCCAGAACCCGCTGTCGGGCGCGGTCAACGTGCCGGACCATGTGTAGGTATTCTGGCCGGCCGGGGTCATCTCCGCATCGGCCGGTCCGCCGAGAGACGAGAGATCCATCTTGACCGACTGGATCGTGCCGTCGCTATCGGTGGCGCGGCAGGAGATCGTCGTGTCTGTGGGGATGCCTGCCTTGAAGGTCCCGGTTGCGGCGGGATTGCTGATTGACGGTACGGCGAGCACGGCGATAGCGACGTCCATCGTCTCCTCGCCGCCGTCGTCATCGACCGCCCGGAACGTGACCACCAGCGTGCCGCCGGCGGTGGGTGTGAAGTCAAGGATGCGGCTCCAGGTGTTGCCGCTGCCCCGGGTGAGCGGCTCGTCGGCCGCGCCGCCCAGTGCTGAGAGGTCCACCGTGACCGCATCGACTGTGCCGTCGGGATCGGCTGCCTGGCAGGTCAGCGTGATGGTCGAACTCCGGCCCTGGACGAGGTGGCCGGTGGCGGTCGCCCCGGTGAGCGTCGGGGGGATGTTGACGACGTCGACGGTCAGTTTCTGTGAAGTGATGCCCGTGTTGTTCGCCGGGTTGTATTCGGCGTCCGTGGCGTACACGACGATCTCGTACAGACCGTCGTCCGAGGGCTTGATCGTGCCGGACCAACTGTATGAATCGCCTCCCGCATTTGTGAAGCGAAGATGGGCCGGCCCGCCAAGGGCAGACAGGTCTGCATAGACGGAGGCGACGACGCCGTCCGGGTCCGTGACGTCACAGGAGAATGTGACGGCGGCCGCGCGATTCTGGGTCAATTGGCCCGCCTGTATCAAGTTTGTGATGACCGGGGCAAGGTTCGGTTGCATCGTGCCCTCGCCTACGCCCGAATGCCGACGGTCGCGGTGGAACATGGGCCAGGGACTGTCAGCCAGTCTGGAGGCGCCGTTAATCGCATAGACGAACGAATTCGAGGAGGCAATGTAAACCAGCATATCTTCCGATACGGCCGGGGAGGAAAAGACAGGGCTGCCGGTCGCGAACCGCCACTGCTGCTGGCCGCTGGCGCTGATCGCGTACACACTGCCTGCGAGCGAGCCGACATAGACGGAGCCATCTTCGCAGACGGCCGGCGAACTGATGACTTCGGCATCTGTATTGAACTGCCACTTTCGGGTTCCGTTAGCTGCGATGGCGTAAAGATTGTGATCCTGCGAGCCTACGTAGATTGTGCCATCGGGGCCGATGGCGGGGGACGACTTAATGGCCCCCCTGGTCACAAATCGCCATGCTTCGCGCCCCCGGGAATCGAGGGCGTACAAGGTGCCGTCATCCGAGCCGATGTATATCCTGGCATCTCTGTCGATGGCTGGAGAGGACGCGATCGCGCCGCCTGTCTGGAAGGTCCACCTGAGGTAGCCTCCCGGGCCGACCGCGTAAAGGTTGCCGTCTCGGCAGCCGACGTATACGGAGCGGTCGGTGGCAAGTGCCGCAGAGGAATGCAGCTCCTGCGGAGCGGTGAATGTCCACTTGGGCGAACCATCAACTCCGAGGGCGTAGAGCGTTCCCGTTTCGTAGGCGCTGACATATATCGTGCCGTCCGGCCCGATAGCCGGGGTCGAGTGGACGGCGCCGCTGGCCTGGAACGACCATCTCGTAGAGCCGTCCGGATTCAGGGCATAGATCATGCCGTCTGAGCAGCCGAAGTAAACTGTGCCGTCAGCCGCCACGGCCGCGGAGGCGTCGATCGCCCTGCCGGCGGCGAAGCTCCAGATCACTAGCCCGTCGGCGCCGAGGGCGTAGAGACGGCCATCGAGCGAGCCGATGTAGACCGTGCCGTCTGGCCCTATAGCGGGCGAAGCCGTCACCGGATCGGTCGCGGCGAATTGCCAGTGTGCCTGGCCGATGCTTTGCGAGGTCGACGGGAGAACAGTCAGCGAGAGCATCAGCTCCGCCGTGTGCCCGAGATCGTCCCGGGCGGCGAATCTCACGGTCTTGCTTCCGTCGCTGGCGGGGGTGAGCTGTCCCGACCACGTCCATGTCGATGTCCCGGCGTCACTGTCGATTTGCAGAGGCTGGGCGGCCTTTCCGCCGATCGCGGACAGATCGACCGTCACGCCGACCACCTCGGCAACGTCGTTGGCGATCTGGCATGAAACGGTGACGCTTTGGAGGGCGTTCTGCTGAAGCGGATTGGTGATTGCGGCGGCGGTGATTGCCATATCTCCTGCCGGATGCCGGATCGTGTATGTGGCGCCTGAAACCAGGCTGGTCGGTATGCCCTCGTGTGCTGCGACGGCGCGCAGGGTCATGGAGCGCGCGACGCGGACAGGCCCCGCGTACAGATGCTCAGGTACCAGGTCCGGGATGGTTCCATCGGTTGTGTAATAGATGTCGCCATCTGCCTGCGAGCAGGCAATCGTCACTTCGATCGGCTCTTCGTAGCGCCCGGCCGGCGGGTCGAACGTCGGGGTCGGCAGAAACAGGGTCCTTCCCTCGGGTGCAACCACCGGGTTGCCGTCGCAACCGAACGACAGAACAGCGCAACTGATGCAGGCGACAACGACAGCAGCCCCACGAAGCCACATATTCATATGCCGATTCCTCCCGAAAACCGATTGAAGACTTGACCCGAGCTGCACGTGGGTCCGATTCGGCGCAAGATACCGCCGGAACGCAACTTATTCTGGCCGAACGATAAGGGGTTCGTCAAGGGAAAAAACGACGCGGATTTACGTCATACGTACGGGTTGTCTCCGCTCGGCGGTTTCAGGTATGCTGGGGCACACCTTTTCGGACTTTGCCCGCAGACGTTTCGGGCAATAAAGTTACTGTGTTGCGAGTTTGTGATCGTAATGGTGGGTTATTATGGGCAAGAAGAGCCGTCAAGGGCAGAAACGAAAGCGCAAGCAGCAGGGGGCGCTCCGCCGGCAGAACATCAGCCCCTACCGGCAGGTGATACGCGCCCCGGGGGAATTTCTGTGCTATTGCACGCAGGATTGGGAGGAGGAGGGCATCGCCTCGATCCTGGTCCTGAAGACCGTTCCGGGGGGTGGGCACGTGATGGGGGCCTACCTGGTCGACTTCTGGTGCTGCGGGCTCAAGGACGCCTGGGGCCGGCTGGAGATGACTGAGGCCGAGTTCGATGAGGCTCTGGCTGACGCCGGGGCGCATGCGCCGATGGGCCGCGTTCACCTCGACCTGGTCCAGAAGATGGTAGCCGGGGGGATTCGGTTCGCCAGGCAAAATGGTTTCCGCCTGCCTCATCGCTACGATCGGTGGGTGGGCCTGATCGGGGTGGCCCCGGACTCGAGCGACGCGGACCTGGACCTGTTCGGGGTGAAGGATTCGGACAGGCCGCTGCGGTACGTCGGGACGCTGGAGGACCTGGAGCAGCGGTTGATCGGCTCGTCGCTGGAGGAGTTCCTGTCGAGCCCGGACGTGCACTACCTGCTGTCCGACGACATGGCCTCTGCGATGGAGTTCGAGGATATCGAGGACTCCGAGCAGCTCGCCGAGGCCCAGGAGGAGATGGAGCAGCTGCGGGATGACCTGCACGAAAGGCTCCTGCAGGGGGTCAGGCAGTGGTGCTTCGCCAACCAGCAGGTCCCTCACGAGGCGCTGCCTGTGGCGGTTGATGCGATGCTCGAATCGCTGCTGCAGAACCCGCTGGCTGCCGAGGCCGAACCGGAAGACGTAGAGTCTGACGAGGTGCTCGAAAAGAGCCTGGAGCTCCACGAGAGGGCAGTCGAGGTCTACGGCCAGCAGAACCAGGACGACGTCTGGGCCGCCACCGAGCAGCTGAGGCAGTGGATGCAGACGTTCGAGTCCTCCGCGGCGATGATCGAGTCCCTCGGCCTGCCGACGGAGGACGAGGAGGACCTGGAGGAGGGGGAGCAAGAGGACCGGCAGGACGGCGGGGACAAGGATTAGAGGATTGCTAACGCAGGTGCAGCGGCCAGGTCTTCGGGTGCCACGCTCCTGCGGCTGTCTGCAGGGCCGTGCCAGTCGTAGACACCCGGGACCCGAGACCCGATCCCAGGTGCCAGACGCTACGCCTGGACCGGGGGATGTTTTCGCCTGGAGCATGCGGTGTGCGGTGCCGAACGCGTGACGGTGCGATTGTCGGCTGTGGCGTTATGTGCTAGTATTCACGGTCCAGGTGGCTCTTTGGCCGTGGGACTGAGGGCTCTAGACCGGCCGGTGCCGACACGGGCAGGTCGTCCCGAGGCAGTGTTTGGCGGGCAACGCAGGATGGTGCTGCCGCCAGGCAGGACGTAAGGCGCGGCTTTCTGCGTAAGTCGCTGTAAAGCAGACACTTGGGGGCGTAGCTCAGTGGTAGAGCAGCGGCCTTTTAAGCCGTTTGTCCTAGGTTCGAATCCTAGTGCCCCCAGTACCGGTCCCCTCAGCGAAGGCTCTCACGCCGATCCTGGCCGGCGACCGTCCGATTGCCGGAGATCGCGTTAACTCCGCAACCACAAAGGGCTTGCGAAACACGTCTGCCCGTGTCGGCTGCCAGTCTCCTTGGTTTCGGCTACCCCGGTTTTCTCCGTTTCGTTACGGATATCGTCTCTCCTTGCCGCCCGGATCTCTCTTTTCTTGGTCGCACCAAGAGAGAGGTCCAAGTGTGCGTAACCTGCTTTCTACACATTAGTTACGAATGAACAGCGGTCTTGGTCGTAGACGATTTCGATAGACGCACTTTGCTGGCCCTATGGCTCGTCGCGGCCCGACAACTGACGCCGGCTGTCATCACCATGGAACCGATTCCACCTGCCCGGCTGACCTCTCCGCATGTAAGCGGCTGGCGTACTGGCCAGCATGTCCACACAGCCTCAGCAAGACCATGTCCATGTACCACAACGACAATTTCCAGGCCTCAAAGTCAGCGAGTCTCGGCAGCCGCACTTTGGCGTGAGGATGCACTATCGCGTTGCGTACAGACGTTATCGCGTCCATTCCATCTTGCCATTTCTTTCCCGGCTTGGCTGAAAGGGCTGTCAGACAAGCTGGCACTTCTGGCGGAATATCCAGTGCCGAGACCAGCAGACGGAGTTTGTCGGCGGCCGACAACCCCCGTGGCTCGAATGCTGCTGCCGAAATCATCTTTCGGTGCTGGACACAGTAGGTCCATGCCAGCAATTCCAGCCCCGTCTGGGCGAGGATCAAACCGGTGTCTACGCCAATTCCGGTCCTACGGTCATTTGCGCCCATGTACCAGTAGAGCCCTTCGCTCAGGAGCCTATGACAGCACGGATCTTTCCAGAGAGCGAAGAAGCCAGGGAACACTTGAGAAAGCAACTCGCTATGATGCCTGTCAAACCACGAGCATGAGCCGTTCCAAGGGCCGGAGGCGGCCATGGGCATCCCCCACTGCTCAAACACTCTGTTGCCTTCGGCATCGCAGCCGACCGGTACTGCGAGTCCCGCCCAACGTCCGGAGGCGAAGGAAAGGAAAGAATGGAGGCAGCGAAGAAGATCGCCCAACTCTTCGCTTGAAAAGGTTGATCCTCCCCTCTTCTCAATCTTGCCCATGTGCGTAAGGACGAAGCCGCCTTGATGCCGCAACTGTTCGCACAGATCCTTCGTCTCTTTCATGGCGGCAAGCGTGATCGTCCAGTCGCCGGCCGATAGCGTGACACGACCGCGCTGTTCACGGCCAGATTGCGGTGCTGGCATCGGGGCAATGATGTAGTCCTCTCGCCCACTGAAGTCCGGGAAGTTGAACAGGTGGAATACAGTCGTCGAAAGTTTGTCGCTCGGTGGAGTCACGGTCACGACAGATGTCTTTGGCTCGAACGTCAATGCTTCGCGGTCGCCACCGCTGCCCATGTAGAGCATATCCAGCTCCACGTTTCTGCTTGGTAACTCCAGTCTTCTTTCCGAGCCTTCCCCGAACGCAACACGAAGAATGGTGGGCATGCCGACCTCGCCTTCGGGCACAGTGAAAACGAGGCGAACGTCTGGAACAAAGCGCATGGTTACGTGAGCCGTGGTTTCACACCTCTGGCTGCCGTCACAGAACCGTATCGGCAAAGCGTCCAAGTGTATCGGAGCGTTTGCCTCGTGATGCGGATAGACCGGATCTATAAGTGACTTGTGGATTTGCAGACGGTTGCTCTCGGATGCCCGTTGCAAGGCAGTCCCTCCCATAGAGTCATGTTCGTGCCCTGGTACGAGCTGGCGATGTACTTTTGCCGGACCGGATAGATAAGAATTCGCTTCTCTGACGACCTGTTCGCGAGCTTCAGCGGCCCGATCGGCATGCCAGGGCCCATCATCCTTGCCATGCAGATACGGTAACGGTTCGTGACGAGAATCTCCAGACCATGAAGATCAATCCAGGAATCTTTGATCTTTTCACGCCGGCATGGGAGCCGACTGGCGATCTGCGCCGAACACAGAGATGGGCGTGAATGGAATTGGGGCTACGTTCTTCGCTGCCGTTGCTGCTCGTGCCACAGCAGTGGCAGGTCCCGTCGCAGCAGGTTCAGGCCCAGGCCGTCGGGTTCCTGGCCGGCGAGGATGGCCTCGATGATGGCTGGGGCGAGGGAGGTCAGGCGGATCGTGCGGGCGATGTAGGACTGGTCCATCTTCAGTCGGCGGGCCAGGTCGCTGTTGGAGGCGGCCTGGCCGGTTTCGATCAGCTCCTGCCAGCGGAACGCCCGGGCCAGGGCGAGGGCCAGCGGGGTGGGGGCGGCGGGTTTGGATGGGCAGAGCGGCTCGCCGCCGGCGGGCGGGACGATCTGTTTGCGGCCGTACTTGTGGCGGAAGGTCATCGGGATGTCGATCACGATGTTTTCGCCATCGCGGCGGACGACCGGCTTGGCCGAGCGGGCGTTCGCTTTCGATGTGGGTTCAGTAGTGCACGCTTCAGTCACGCAATTGCCTCCAGGAGCTGCTCGTTTGTCTGATCGGGGGCCAGTTCCGTGGCCAGGTCCAGCAGGCCCATCGGGCGCAGGCGGACGGTCAGGCCGTCGGGGCGGACGACGGCGGATTCGACCAGCAGGCGGACGATCCGTTCTTTCTCGGCGGGGAACAGCTGCTCCCACAGCGGGTCGATCATCCGCAGGGCCTCGGCTACGTCCCGCTCCGTGGGCGTGCCGCTCGCCTGCTCGCTGTCGGCATCCAGTTCGCGCAGGCGTTTCTCGAGGTTCGCGTACTCATCGTTGAGGGATCGCAGCTCGTCGGAGAGGATACCTTCGGACGTACCGTCGGTGGCGCGGACCAGCCGGGTGCCGGGGGCGACGACGCTCTTACGCTGCTTGGGCCGGCGGGGCTTGCCGCCGGCCAGGTCGTCGGCGTCGGCGATCTGGTGCAGCTGGTCCCGGGCCGCCTGGCAGAGCCCGCCGTAGTGGATCTCCTGGAGCCGCCACACCAGGCGCCGCACGAGCTGGGTCCTGTTGTAGGCCTTGGGCGGCTCGGTGCCCATCAGGATCCGCCAGCGGTCCCGCAGGACCGGCAGCGACGCCTTCTGCAGGGCCGCCACCTGCTGAATAACCGTCAGTTCCATTGTCAATCCTCCTTATCGCTTTCGTCGGACACACTGAGCCTCGATCGGCGGCAAAGATCAAGGTCGGATTCGCTCGAAATGGGTCTCTTTTCGCGGGCGCTTCTGCGGAGGCGCAGGAGGGCGGTCCGGCGAAGGATGTCCGTCAGCGCCAGCGCCGTCCCATCCCCGTCGGCAGGCTTGTGCCGGCGACGGACCAGCCAGGCAGTGCCATCCGTCTCGCCGCCGAGCACGTCGCGCAGGGCCTGCAGGTTCTGGTCGAACATCTGCAGCCGCTCGACGGTCAGCTCCACCGGGGCGGCCAGAGCGGACATCGCATCCTCATCCAGCACGACCAGCGGCCTGTCCAGCATCGCCTTGAGACCCCACAGATCGCTGCGCCGCAGGTGCCAGCTGGTCACGATCAGCACCTGGGCCTGGCGGTTCGCCCGGCAGGTGAACACGCGGCGGTACGTGCACTTCTTCTTGCGGAAGCACTTCAGGCACGGCCCCAGGCGGATCATGTAGCCCATCCCGCGGAAGAACTCCACCAGGTCCCGCTCGGGGCACTCGTCCTGGTCGTCCGGCCCCTGCCGCCAGTAATGCGTGGTCACTCCAAGGTCCTGCAGATCCTGGTGCACCTGCCTGGCCAGATCATGCGTCGGCGCCACATACAGGGTCCGGCTCTTGTGGGTCGCCAGGGCATGCTGGACCGCATGGCTCTTGCCGGCCCCGGGCGGTGCCTTCACGAGAGTCAGGGTGGGCCGGTTTGCAGTCGCCAACGCATTGACCAACGGCTCGGGCAATAAGACCACGCGCTTGCTCCAATGAGATCCTGTGCTGGGGCGGCCCCGGCTCTGGGTGACCAGCGCCAGGTGCCGCAGCCGGGCGATGTCGGGGCCTTTGCCGGTGCTGCTGATGAATCCGAAAATCCCGCACATGGTTGGTTCCTCCGTTGTGCCCGAGGCGCCGCAGCGCCCCGGGCGGCAGGTTGCTCGTTAGAGTTGGCTGTCGTACTTGGCGGCCAGGCGGCGGAACTCGCCCTTGACCTGTTCCTGGGCGATCGCGTCCGAGATCCATCCGTACTGGCGGCCCCCGTGGATGCGGGCGTAGCCGCGGCCCCAGGCGAGGTAGCCCATCAGCCGCTCGGCCTCGCTGGCCCCCTCGCCGGCCTTCTTCCAGCCACCCGAAAGCGGCTTGGGGTTCCAGGTCGGCATCCGCTTGGCGCTCAGTGCCCGCTCGACCAAGCCCAGGCAGACCTGGATCCAGCCGAGGACCTTGATGGGGTTGAGCGAGCCGGAGAAGACCCGGAACTCGACCGTCTCGCGGCGGCCGTTGGCCAGGTT
>JAWLBS010000179.1:0-4216 GCA_041687575.1 Phycisphaerae bacterium
GCTGCTGGCGGGGCCGGCATTGTCGCTGCCGAACATGCTGGTGATCCGCAGCGTGATGGGCACGCGCAAGACGGCGGTGTTCGTAAGCCTGGTCGTGGTGATGGCGACGATCAGCGGGTTGATCTTCGGGGCGGTCTGGGGTTAAGCGTTCGTTTTATGGTAATGACGATGATTGAACCGCTGGGGCTGCCCGGCTTCGTGCTTTCAGGTCCGGCCGATCCGTATCGGGGCCTGGCGTGGCGTCACCGGGGATGTCCGCGGATCTGGTTTTGCGCATGCCGTTGTTCACAAGGGGCCGGCTGGCCAGTAACATAAAGACTGCGGAGATGTTGGCCGGTTGCCGATCATCGCCTGGCAAGGACGCGGGAAGCGAGCAAGGCCATATGGGCAATGTGGACATACGATGACGCCCGGTCTGGCTGCGGGCGGCGAGATCATGGTGGTGCACGATCTGCCTTGTCGGCACGCCGGCAGACTTGTGCTTGGCCAGGCCCCTCGAGGCGACGACGTTCTTCGCCTGGCGATAGCGTCGCACGGCGAGCAAAGGAGCATGACCCTCGACATTCCGGGCCGCGCGATCAAGGGAATACATGGGGGTTGGCCGATCTGAAAAGGATTGGAGAGTGCTGTATGAATCGTATTGCGTTTTCCGGGTTCGTCCTCTGTCTGGGGCTGTCCATGTCGGGATGCGTGGAGCTGTGGCCCGGCAGCGGCATTTTGCCCGGGGAGCACAAGCCGGTAGCCCTGATCCAGCTCATCGAGTTCCACGATATTCAGGGAATCCGAAACTGGGCGCACGAATTGGAGCAGCGAGGCCTGACCTCGCAGATCTTCGTGCAGAGGAACATCATCGAGGCATACCCGGAAGAATTTAAATGGCTGGCGGATAAAGGCCACGAAATAGGCGGCGGGTACGCCGAAGAGGCCTTCTGGGATGTGGCCTACGAGACCCAGTTGCAGATCATGACGCAAACCAAGGCCGTGGTGGAGGCCATCACCGGCAAGCCGATGCGTGTGTTCGGTTCACGATACTTCGCCTACGATGAAAACACGCTGAAGGCGGCAGATGCCCTGGGCATCGAGTTCATCCTGGCTCGAGGAACCAGCGACGTCGATGTGTTGATTTACGAGCCGGACGAGTACAACTGCAGGATCATCTCCGTCAGCAACGTCACCTTCGAAGACATGGGGCGCGGGAGCCTCTGCGATTACTCGCTTTGGGCCCGTGGCTCGACGCCTGGCGAGTTCGATCAGGTCGCCCGGGAGTCGATCGCCAAAAAGCCCCATCGTCTGATGATTGCTTCCCACGCCTATCTGGGCGGCATGAAGAAGGATTGGTGGGCGGTGTACGAGAAGCTCCTCGACTCTCCCGACATCCAGTGGGCGGCCAGCTTCGACGAGTGGGTCAAGCCGGAAAGTGGCGTGAACATCCGGGTCCCGATGGCCCTGATTCCGATCAACCGCGAGGTGAAGTACGATACGCCTGCTCCTTCGGCGCCGCTCGATGAGATGGACGATCTTGACCAGATGCAGAATCCCTGTGGTGCACCATGAAAAGAATGATCCAGACGATAACGCTGGTTGCGTTGACAACTGTGTCCATGGGCGGGTGCGTACCCCCTGCTTCCGAGGTGGAACTGCCCGATGAAGACACGCTGGTGATCTTTCACAACGACACGGGGCCGATGTGCCTCGAAGCGCTGGACTGGCTGGCTGCGGAGCACCCCGATCTGCCGGTCGAGGAATATCTGACCACGGACCCGGCCAATCTGGCGATCCTCGAGCAGTGGAAGGATGCCTACGGCGAGAGCCGGGGCGTATCATCGACCTTTAGCCTTCTTCCAATCATCTTCTTCGGCGGCGAGGCGTTTTCCGGGTTCGACCAAGACGTGCAGCAGTCCCTTGCGGCGCTGATCGATACGATGGAAGTGGCATCTCCGTAGGCCAACGGGCCAGGCAGATATGTGCAAAATGCCAGATGCACGCAGAGCGACCGCCGTAGCGGGAGCACCGCCCCGAGGGGCTTGCGCCTGCTGCGGCGGTCGGCTGCAGCGGTTCCGGCGGGACCGGCTGGCTTGCGCCACGCAGCGGCACAGCCTGCGCGTCGGTCTGCCGGATCAGAAGAAACTGTAAAGCCAAACCGACCATCTCGTCGATGGCTTGCCGGATCGGGTCACTTCGGCTCTACCCTGGACAGGCCGCCGTCCTGCTCGTCGGTCAGGATGTAGATGTGGCCATCGGGTCCCTGTGAGACCGCCCGTACCCGGCTGCCGATTGTCAGACGCTCCTGGCCGGTTACGTTACCGTCTTTGTCCAGCATGATCCGCCGGACGTCCTGTGCGGCCAGGCCCCCGCTGAGCAAGCTGCCCTGCCAATCGGGAAAGTGCTTGCCGGTGTAAAACTCCAGTCCCGACGGCGCATGCGCCGGCGTCCAGACGACCTTGGGATGCTCCACCCCCTTCACGTCCGTCCGCCCGATCGGCGCTCCGGTGCGGTAGTCGCGTCCCCGGGTCTGAAGCGGCCAGCCGTAGTTGCGGCCGGGCTTGAGCAGGTTGAGTTCGTCTCCACCGCGGGGCCCGTGTTCGTTGGCCCAGATTCTCCCCGAGCGAGGGTCCCTGGCCAGCCCCTGGCTGTTCCGGTTGCCGTAGGTCCATATCTCCGGCCGTGCGTCGTCGCGCTCGACGAATGGGTTGTCGGGGGCCGGCTTGCCGTCCTCGGTCAGCCGCAGGATCGAGCCGAGGTGGCTTTGCAGGTTCTGCGCCTGGTCACGGGCCAGCATGCCGTCGATCTCCAGCGGAGGGTTGCCGCCGTCGCCCACGGTCATCAGCAGCGTGCCATCGGGAAGCCACAACAGCCGCGAGCCGAAATGCTGGCTGCCGGACTTGTCCGGCACGACCCGGAAAAGCTCCTTGATGCCCTTTATGCGCCGTCCGTCGTATACGCCGCGCACAAGCACCGTGCGGTTCTCTTGGCGCGTGCCCGTGCTCAGCGTCATATACACCCGCAGATCGCCTTCGGTGTCGCCGGGATGCACCGCGATATCCAGCAGTCCGCCCTGGCCGCCGGTGAACACCTCGGGCATCCCGTCGGCCGGCACCTCGACGAATTCCTTTCCGTTGAACAGGTACACCGCGGCGTCGTCGCGGGCCGTAACCAGGGCGTTTCCGTTTGGCAGCCAGGCCAGCCCCCAGGGGTGACTGATCCCTCTGGCCACGGTCACCAGCTGCCAGCCCTTGGCCTCTTTGGGCGGCCCGGTCTGCCCCGGCCCAGCCGTGTCGCATGCGGCCGGCGCAGAGCATAGCAGCGCCAAGACCAGTCCCGTCAGGGTTGTTACCCCTTTCATGAGCCACCTCCGATCGTTCTTGCGAGTGCGATTCACCGCCGGCGGACAGGCGGAATCAGCAAGGCCCCACGGCACTGACCGATACCACCCGACGACGCGCCGGCCCCTGTGTAATCCTATGCACCGATTACACCTCGGAATCCTTCGCCACACAGCTCGACATGCCCGCCGCCACGCACTACGACAACGCCGGCAACCTTGTCGACGACGGGCTGTATCGGTACGCACGCAGAACGGCCGCGGCACCCGCTTGCGGCCCTGGCACTGTCGCTGCCGAACATGCTGGTGGTCCGCAGCGTGATGGGCACGCGCAAGACGGTGTTCGTGAGCCTGATGGTGGTCATGGCGACGATCAGCGGGCCGATCTTCGGCGCGTCGGAGAAGGCTCTGTCAAGCAGATCCCATCGGTCCCTGCGCCCCGGCCCTCGATCGGCGTGTCCGCCGGCCCATCAGCCCTACCGCCCCGATCAGTACCAGCGTGAGGCTGGCGGGCTCGGGGATGGTCAGTATGAAGCCGCGGTCGTCGCCGCCGAGGGTCTCGCGGTAGATGCCGACGATGGTGTCACCGTAGATCCCCCAGGCCTGGGCGGTGGGGCCGAAAGGGCAGTCGATCCAGGTGACCCCGCTTGCATCGTAAAGGAAACTGGAGACGCCGATGTTCCCGAACTCGAGGTTGCTGAAGCCGACAGCCGTATCGCCGGAGATCCCGGTCAGCAGGCTGCTGTCGGTGCCCTCGGGATGGATGCTCGACCAGGTGTCGGCTTCATAGGTGAAGCCGCGCCCGGCTCCGTATCCATACGCCCATACGCCCACGACCTGATCGCCCCAGATCCCGTAAGGCAAGGTGTGGGTTCCGTAGCCGGGATAGTCGAG
>JAWLBS010000179.1:4316-10350 GCA_041687575.1 Phycisphaerae bacterium
TGGCCGGGCCGTTTGGACGCCCTACCCTTATGAGGGTCAAGTCGTTCGAGCCCGCACGTCGCGGGCGATCCGTATTTCCTGTGGCATGAGTCTTGGGAGGAATCCGTATGATCACGCAGCTCAGAGCCTGCGCGTTCCGCGCGCTGTTGAACTAACTAGTGGCTGTCCCTAGTTATGTAGTTATGTAGTTATGATTTACGGGCGCGCCATTTCGCCTGATGATCCACCCACTCGCCGCGGTATTCGCGCTGCATACAGGTGACGGCGTGACGGAGGAACTCCGGGGCACTCAGCAGGTGGGCGTCGGCCGCTCCGACCTTGCCGGACCGGCCGAGTCTGGCGGCCAGGTAGCTGGTGGTGATGGGCGTGAAGTAGTCGAAGACGCCGAAGTCGGCGATGCCGTTATTGCCATCGAGTTCCTCGATCTCGACCCACTCGGTCCGGCCGTCCACGAGCATCGGCGTGCGATAGCGAACCGCCTTCTTGTTCGGGATCTCCAGCAAGTACTCTGCGTAGTGCAGCAGCGTCACGTCCGACACCGCTGAGCCAAGCAGCAGGACCTCGCCGTCGCACTGGACCAGCTTGTCCAGCGGCGAGCCGGGACCGAGGCTGTAAGACAGCGGCTGGTCGGCCATCAGGAACGCAGCCTTGGCGCCCCTGGCCACGAACGAACAGTCCGGGTGGCGGCTGCGGACGGTGCCCGGCCGGGTGCGGAGGTACTCGGTCAGGATCGACCACTTGCGGTACGCCCGCGTGCGGGTGATGTCGAAGGGCGGCAGTTCCTCCAGGTAGGCTTGGCGCTTGGCCTCGTCCCACTCGTAGATCCCGTAGCCGCTGTCCTCCGAGCCGGCGACCATCATCAGCGTGCCGGATGGCCCCAGCACCTCCAGCAGCGCATCCAGTACGACATCGGGCCCGCCGACGATCCAACCGATCGCCTTAACCGACACGTGGAGCATAACCGTCTGGCCCGCCTGAACGCCAAGGCCATGGAGGTCGGCGATCAGGCGGCTCTTGCGGATGATGGGGGGATTTTCGGCATGCATACGTTCTCGATCGCCCTTGTTGCAGTTCATCTTTGGGAAACCAAAAACCAGATGCCGACTCTATCCGGTGCCCCGGCGCGCATCAACGGGCAAGCGAGACATTTGGTAAGACCAGTGGGAGCAATGGCAGAAGCGGGAGGCTTGCGGCTGGGGGGCATGTCGCCGCAATAGCTGCGGCCGTTCCCATCGAGAGCCAGTGCCGGGTGGTTCCGGCCCGTGGCAAAGGGCCGGGCAAGCGCTGGGATGCGGACAATGCCGAGGCGGTAATGGCCCTGGAGGCGGTGCACCAGAGCGATCTGTGGTCGGCGCTATGGGCTGTCGACCTGCACCACCGGAATTGAGGGGCTCACGCAAGTTTTGTTACGCCCCGTATCCTCCACCCGCCTCCGCCCGCCCTATTCGATACATGACCCCCATGATAAACTACCCCCCATATGGCTGCATCCACCACCCACAACCGAACCCGAACCGCCCGGCTCGCCGGCTGGCTGGCGGCGCCGCTGCGGGAGACGGCGGCCGGCGTGCTCGGCACCGACCTGAACGTCGTGGGCGTCACGGCCGCAACGGTGCTGCTGGCGGGAATCGGGCTGCTGGCGATCTACATCGTCGAGGCATCCGGTTCGGGCTCGAGCCGGTTCACGCAGCACCAGGGCACGTACGTGATCGCCGCCCTGGCGGTGATGGTGCTGGTCTCGATGGTCGACTACCGGCGGCTGGGGCCGCTGGCGTACCCGGCCTTCGGGGCGACGCTGGTGCTGCTGGCGATCCTGGCGGCGGCCCGGTGGCTGCCGTTTCCCGAGTCGATCATCCCCGAGATCCGGGGGGCGCGGCGGTGGATCGAGCTGGGCCCGTTCCGGGTCCAGCCGAGCGAGTTCGCCAAGATCAGCTACATCATGGCGCTGGCGTGGTACCTGCGGTTCCGCACGAACTACCGCACGCTGAGCGGCCTGATGTGGCCGTTGGGCCTGACGCTGCTGCCGATGTTCCTGATCCTGTTGGAACCGGACCTGGGCACTGTCCTGCTGATGCTGCCGGTCTTTTTCGCGATGCTGCTGGTGGCCGGGGCCCGCCGCCGCCACCTGCTGAGCCTGGTGCTGATGTGCGTGGCGGCCGCCCCGGTGATGTACGGCACGATGCACGACTACCAGCGGATGAGGGTGCTCGGCGCGGTGTTGCAGTCCGACCACATGCGGCAGTGGTTGCTGGAGCACCCCGGGGTCCTGAAACTGCTGCGGGTCGAGGCCCCGGCCGTGATGCAGTGGGAAAGCGGCGAGGGCTACCAGCTCGACCACAGCAAGGTGGCCCTGGCGACCGGCGGGCTGTTGGGCGCCCGCAACCCCGACGCCGACTGTCTGCGGTACAACTTCCTGCCGGACCGGCACAACGACTTCATCTTCTCGGTGATCGGCCACAAGTGGGGCCTGCTCGGCTGCGGCGTGGTGCTGGCCTGCTACGGGGTGATCCTGCTGGCGGGGTGCCACATTTCCGCCGCGACCAACGAACCGTTCGGCCGGCTGCTGGCGGTGGGGGTGGTCAGCCTGATGGTCACGCAGGCGACGGTGAATATCGGGATGACGATCGGGCTGCTGCCGGTGACGGGATTGACCCTGCCGTTTGTCAGCTACGGCGGGTCGAGCCTGCTGGCCAACGGGGCGACGGTCGGCCTGCTCTTGAGCATCGGGCTCCGCAAGCCGATCATGCTGGCGCCCGAGCCGTTCATCTTCGAGGACGCCTCGAAGGCGTGATGCGCCCCGCGTGCGAAATGATTCTTGTTTTCAAACCTTCTGAAAGTAATGCCAGACTCATTCCCGCGGGGCGGCGGCCTGTAATAATTGGCTGCACCGTCTCGACAGGGAGCAGGCGGAGCAGGCGAGCGTGCCTGGCGTGATTTTGCCGGAATATGTCCATATGCCCACACTGACCGAACTGTGCGAACCGATGGCCCTGCACCTGGCCAAGGTCGGCGAGGTCTTCGAGCAGGCGCTTGCCAGCGACCTGCCCGTGGCCGATCGGCTCTGTCGCCACGTCAGGCGGCTGCGCGGCAAGATGCTCCGCCCGATCCTGGTCCTGCTGGCTGGCGAGGCAGCCGGCGAGGTCCGCGACGAGCACTACACCCTCGCCGCCGTCGTCGAGATGGTCCACATGGCGACGCTCGTACACGACGACGTGCTGGACGAGGCCGACATCCGGCGAAAGGCCGTCACCGTCAACCGCATGACCGGCAACGAAATGGCCGTGATGCTCGGCGACTTTCTGATCAGCCGCTCGTTCCTGCTGTGCAGCAGCATTGGTTGCCAGCAGGCCAGCCAGGTGGTCGCGCGGGCGGCGGCGACGGTCTGCGAGGGGGAGCTGCAGCAGCTGAGCCATCGCGACGACTTCCGCCTCGACGAGGACGAGTATCTGCGGATCATCGAGCGCAAGACCGCCGCGCTGACCGCCGCCTCCTGCCGCCTGGGCGCGCACTACGCCGGGGCCGACGAGCGGACGGTGCGTGCCCTCGAAGACTACGGCCTGTCGGTCGGCCTGGCGTTCCAGATCGTCGACGACATCCTCGACATCACCGGCCGGGAAGAGCAGGCCGGCAAGACCCTCGGCACCGACGCCAGAAACGGCAAGCCGACGCTGCCGCTGATCCACTACCTGCGGACGGCGGCGCCCGCCGATGCCGATCGGTTGCTCGAAGTTCTCTGCGGACCCGACGCCGGCGACCGCGTGCGACTTGAGCAGACCCTCACCGCCGCCGGCAGCCTCGACTACGCCCGCCGCCGGGCCGAGCAGTACGTCGCCCGGGCGGTGGCCTCGCTCGAATGTTTGCCGCCCAGTCCCGCCCGGACGCAGCTGACCGCGATGGCGGAGTTCATCACGGCGCGGGACTTTTGACGGCGAGGCAAAGGGGATCCGTAATGCCATCGAATCCGGATAAGCCGTTGAAGCAGATCCAGAAGATGGCTCGTCTTTTGGGATGGCCATTTCCGGTTCGGTTCTACCAGCATCTTCCAAGTGGAGAAGATGTGCCGCCGAGGCTTCGTGGAACCGTGATTACCTGGTATGAAGCGGGAAAGGCAGCTGGCGACAGAGATGACTGTTTTCTGCAGATCAACGAGGCGCCCCGGGGGCAGACGGTTACTTATGTCGGCGCGGTCTTTGCGACTCGGTACAAAATCAACACTGGTTGGCACACATTTCAGTTATTCAGGAGTGATAGCGATCTGCGGCGCGAAGCCGCTCGACTAGCGGAATGGCTGGCCTGGGAGTGGTTCGCTACTCCTCAGAAGCGACGTGCTTTCCGACAAGTCCATCCCGAGTGCGTAGGATCTGGCCGGCGTACGCTTCACGAAAAGGGAGAGCACACCGCAGGAGGATAGCCGTTCGGCCAGACCGCATGACGTGCCCGAGGAGACGGTTCTGGTAAATGCCGTCGGGGCCACACCAGCAAGCATCTGCCGTCGTGTCCGAAGCCCCAACGGGGGCGGGATAGTATCCCGTCCCTTCGGGACTCCGGGAAACAGCCCTCGCCGCAAGCCCTTCGTCGCGCAGGTCTCAACCGTCCAGGCCAGTCCCGCCGCGCCGTGCTGGCAGGAATCCCTTGTCAATCATATAACACGCATCATATCGTACTTGCAGGCCGCTGATGCTCGGGTATCCTCGATACGATGACCACCTCGTGCCGCAGCGAAGCGCGGCGCGGGTCGAGTGGCGATAAACGGAAAGGACCTCTCTCTCGCTGGCGCGGAAAGGAAGATGAGGACATGGCACGCGACTATACCGAATACAGGCCCATGCTGCTGGAGAAGGCCTCCCTGGCCGTCTACAAGAGCGCCGAGTACCGGCGGTTCGTCCTCGACGCGTCGATCGCCTCGGGCATCCGCCTGATCCTGGAGCGGCACCGCAGCCACCCCGACTGGCCCTACATCGACACCAAGTTCAACCCCAACACCGGCCGCGACCTGCCCAATAGCGCCTATAGCGTGGTCTACCCGTGGTTCCTTGGCCGCGGCACCGAGGCCCTGCAGGAACACCTGCTGCGGCTCGACGAGATCGAGGACCTGACGGCTGAGGAGCGCCGCGAGGCCGAGGACGTGTTCGGCCGGTACATCGACAATATGAGCGAGGCGATCGGCAAGGTCCGCGACCACAACGACGGCCGCTGCCCCTTCCGCGTCAACCGCGACCTGGTCGCCATCGACGAGAATGGCCAGCGGGTCAAACTCGACCCGACCACCAGCGGGGCCGGCGACACGTTCTGCGCCAAGGGGCTGATCGCCACGGGGCGCGAGGCCCACGTCCGCCAGGGCTTCGCAATGCTCGAGCAGACGGTCGCCAACATCCGCGCCAACCGCTACGGCACCGACCAGTTCAAGGAGCAGCCCAAGGACATCGGCCAGGGCGCCCGCATGCTCACCCTGGGCGCCGTCTCGCTGCTGTACCGCAAGACCGCCGACGCGACCTTGCGGGCAAAGGCCCTGGCAATCGGCGAGGAGTTTCTCACTCACGTCCTGGACCGACACTGGGACGCCGACTCGGCCATCTTCAGCGAGTACGTCGATACCGCCACCGGCCAGCGCAAGGCCTACCTCGACCCCGGCCACGCGACCGAGTTCGTCGGCCTGGGCCTGGGCGCCGCCGCATGCATTCAAGCCGACAAGGCGACGCTGAGCCCGGCCCGGCAGAAGACCCTCGACCGGGTCCACGCCGAGATGCCCCGGCTGCTGCTCAAGACCGTCGAGCTCGGCTGGAACCCTAGGCACCCGGGCCTGCTCAAGGCGGTCGACACCCAGAGCCGAAAGCCCATCAACGACGACATGCCCTGGTGGAACCTGCCCGAGTCGATGCGGGCGGCGGCCCGGTGCCTGGCCGTCAACGACGATACCCGCCTGCGCGACGGCTGCCTGGAGGTGCTGCGGGTCTGCCACAACACCTACTTCCAGTACTACCCCAACCGCCACAACATGCTCTGGCCGTTCCAGACGATCAGCGGCGCCACCGGC
>JAWLBS010000180.1:0-10347 GCA_041687575.1 Phycisphaerae bacterium
CAGCTCGAAGAGATCGCCCTCAAGGACGAGTACTTCCTCGAGCGCAAACTCTACCCCAACGTCGACTTCTACAGCGGCATCATCCTGCGGGCGATGGGCATCCCGGCCAACATGTTCACGGTCATCTTCGCCATCGGCCGGATGCCCGGCTGGATCGCCAACTGGAAGGAGGTCCACGGCCAGAGCGCGCGGATCTACCGCCCGCGGCAGATCTATACCGGCCCGACGCAGCAGGCCTACGTGCCGATGGAACAGCGCGGCCGGTAGTGCGTCGGGGCTCGGGTCTCGGGTGTCGGGTCTCGTAACGGCCGGATGACAGCATGACAACATGGCAAGGTGACGAGGCACGCACAAGACGGCGACAGCCTTTGGACTGCGGCGCCGAAGACGCCGCTTTGCATTTCCCGCCCCGCCGGGTGTCGGGTGTCGGGTGTCGGGGTGCCATGGCAGGGGCTGCCTGCCACGGCGTAGCCGTGGTCTGGCGAAGACGGGCATGCCACGGCGAAGTCGCCCTGCGACGAAGACGGGAGCAGGGCCGTGCCGATCGTAGACGTCTTTTCGACACTGACCCCTGACCCCTGAACCCTGACCCCCGACCCCTGGCCCCTGCCGTTGCGACACCCGAAACCCGATCTACCGCCCCTCCGGCGGCCGATCCGGCGTGGCCCGCCCGATCCCCCTGTAGTACTCGCTCGCTTCGTCAACCAGCGTCCCTCGCCACATCGGCACCCCCGACAGGTACGCCGCCCGCGCGATCATTTGCGCCCCGACCGGATTGGTCAAAAAGATGAACGCGATCGTCGCCAGAATGATCCCCTTGGTGCTCGCCCCCGGAAAGTAGATCTCCGCCGCCCCCAGCATCAGAGAGATGCCGAGCGTGTTCGCCTTGGCGCTGGCGCTCATCCGCATGTACAGGTCCGGCATCCGCAGCAGCCCCAGCGACGCCACCAGCGTGAACAGCGCCCCGATCAGCAGCAGTCCCATGACCAGCAGGTCTCCCATCTCAGCGACTCCCCCTTTCCAGGTACCGCGCGAAACCCACCGTGCTCAAAAACCCGATCATCGCCAACACCACCGCCATGTCCAGCGTGACCTCCTCGCCGGTCCCGATCGCGTGCGTGACGATCATGCCCATACCCACCATCGTCAGCAGGTCCAGCGCAATGACCCGGTCCGCCACGTGCGGCCCGCGCACCAGCCGCACCAGCGTCAGCAGCAGCGACAGCGCCAGAATCGGCATGATGACATATATGCAGAACGCAGGGATCATCGCCCGCTCACCTCCCGGATCCGCCGCTCGAACCCCTGCTTGATCCGCCGCACCGCCTCGTCCCGCTCCCCGATGTACATGTCGTGCATGAACAGCGTCTTGCCATCCTCGCTGATGTCCAGCGTCAGCGTCCCCGGCGTCAGCGTAATCAGGTTCGCCAGCAGCGTCACCTCCGCGTCATCTGTCAGCTCCAGCGGCACCCGCACCACGCCCGGCCGCATCCGGTGCCGCGGCGTGAGCACGTCCCACGCCACCCGAAGATTCGAGACGGCCAGTTCGTAAAGAAAGTAGAAACCCAGGTACACCAGCTGTCGGCTGCGCCGGAAATAGCTCGACTCGCCGACCGCCCGGCTCAGCAGCCACAGCAGCAGGTAGCTGACGATAAACCCGAACACCAGCGAACGGAAGCTGTAGTAGCCCGTCAACACCACCCACGCCAGCATCAGAAGAATGTTCAGCAGAAACATCGCTCACCTCGCTTCCAGCACGGCCTGCATGTACTGCCCCGGGTCGAACAGCTGCTCGCCCGCCCGCTCGGCCAGCAGAAAGAACGGCTGGACCGCCAGCCCCATCGCCAGGATCAGCCCCGCCAGCAGGACGATCGGCGCCAGATACAGGACCCGCGTCCACAACCCCAGCGGCGGCCGTGACTCGCGCCGCCCGGGCCGCGGCCTCCAGAACGCATACATCCAGATCTTGAGCATGCTCAGCAGCGTCACCAGCCCCACCAGCAGCGACACCCCGATGATCAGGTACTGCCCCTGCGCAAAGCCCGCCCGCGCCAGGCCGAACTTGCCCCAGAACCCCGACAGCGGCGGCAGCCCCGCCAGCGACAGAGCGGAAATCAGAAACAGCACCGTCAGCAGCGGCTGCGAGGCATACAGCCCGCCCAGCCGCTTGAGCCGGTAAGTGCCTTCCATCTGCCGCACCAGTCCGCTGATCAGGAACAGGTTGCTCTTGGCGAAGATGTTGTGCGCGATGAAGTAGATCGCCGCAGCCACCGCCGCCGGACTGTACAACCCCAACCCCATGACCATATAGCCGATCTGGCTGATGATGTGGAACGAGAGGATCCGCCGGAAGTCCGTCTGCGCAAATGCCCCCAGCACGCCGCTGACCATCGTGCCTCCCGCGATGACCAGAATGATCGAGTGCGTGTAGCCCACCTCCTGCGTGAACAGCAGCGTGAACACCCGCACCAGCGCATAGACCCCCACCTTCGTCAAGAGCCCCGCGAACAGCGCCGAGACCGCCGCCGGCGGGGTGTGGTACGACGCCGGCAGCCAGAAGTACAGCGGAAAGATTGCCGCCTTGATCCCGAAGGCGATCAGAAACAGCATCGCCAGCGTCGTCACCAGGCCCGGCCGATCCAACTGCGGCAGCCGCATCGCCAGGTCCGCCATGTTGAGCGTACCGGCCGCCCCGTAGACCATCCCCGTCGCCGCCAGCAGCACCATCGACGCCAGCAGGCTGAGCGTGACGTACTTGATCCCGCCCTCCAGTTGCCGCCGATGTCCCCCCAGCACGATCAGCACGAACGACGCCAGCAGCATCAGCTCGAACCAGACGTACAGATTGAACAGGTCCCCCGTCAGGAACGAACCGCACACCCCCATCAGCAGGAAATGCAGCAGCACATAGTAGCCCGTCTGTTCGCGGCTAACGCCGATGTTGGCGATCGAGTAGACAGCCGTGCACAGGCCCATCACCCCCGCCAGCACCACCATGATCGCGCTGAACAGGTCCGCGACCAGCGTGATGCCGAACGGTGCCGGCCAGTTGCCCATCTGGCTGGCCAGGATTCCGTGTCGCCAGACGGAGCTCAGCAGGACCAGCCCGGCGACCAGCAGCCCCGTCGCCCCGACCGCGCTGACGGCCTGTTGCCAGCGCCGGTGATCCCACAGCGCAAGCAGCGCCAGCGCCGTCAACATCGGCACGATCAGCGGCAGGACCAGCAGGATGTCAGGCAGCTTCGTCATATCCCGTTACTTCCTCGTCACATCGGTCGTTCGCAGCTCGTGCAGGTCGTCCGTCCGCACCTCCCGATAGACCCTGCGGATCAGCACGATGGCGAAGGCCTGCGTCCCGAAACCAATCACAATCGCCGTCAGGATCAGCGCCTGCGGCAACGGGTCCGCCAACCCCGGCGGAACCGACCCGTCCGGCAAAACGTACGGCGGGCGAATCGACGCCAGCCCGCCCGCCGTGAACACCAGCAGGTTCACCGCGTGCCCCAGCAGCACCAGCCCGATGATCAACCGCACCAGGCTCCCGCGCAGCATCTGGTAGATCCCCGCCGCGAAAAGCCCGCCGACCGTAATGCATAGCAGCACCAGCATCAGGGCATCTCCACCAGGTCAAAGAAGATCGTCAGCGCACTGCCGATCACCAACAGGTACACACCCAGGTCCAGCAGCACCGGCGTGCCCGCATGCGCCAGAATCGCCGAGCCCCCCGGAGCCCACAGCCCCGTCAAAAACGGCTGACCCGCCACCACCCCGAAAATGCCGCTTCCCACCGCCAGCAGCAGCCCCGTGCCCACCAGGTACCGCGGAACCACCCGAAGCGCCGCCCGGGCCTGCCGCGCATCCCGCGCCACCGCGTACAGTGCGAATGCCATCGCCCCCACGAGCCCCGCGACGAAGCCCCCGCCCGGCTGCTCGTGCCCCCGCAACAACAGAAACAGCGACAGCAGCAGTAGCAGCGGCAGCAGGTACAGGCACGTCGTCACCAGAATTCTCGAACGCAGCCCCCCCTGCGACAATGGCAGGTCCCCCTGCATGCGCGGCCGCCCCCTGGGCTCCAGCCGCAACAGCGCGAACACCCCCAGCGACGCCACCCCCAGCACCGTAATCTCGCCCAGCGTATCCAGCGCCCGGAAATCCAGAAGAATCACCGTGACCACGTTCAGCCCGTGCGCCTCCGGGTATGCCTTGTCCAGGTAGTACGGCGCCACCGCCGAAACCGGCCCCTGCGAGACCACCGCCAGCAGCGCCCCCGCGATCAGCCCCCCCATCGCCAGCGCCACCGCCACATCGCCCAGCCGGCCCAGCCGCACCCGCACGTCCACCTGCTGCGGCAGCTGGTACAGCACCAGCACGAACAGCAGCACGCTCAGCGCCTCGACCGCCACCTGCGTGATCCCCAGGTCGATCCCGCCATGCAGCAGGAACACCAGCGCCATGCTGAACCCGATCCCTCCCAGGAGCACCACAATCGACAGCACCTGCCGCACCAGCAGGATCGCGACCCAACACACCGTGAACACAATGATCAGGGCCCACAGGTTCGCCCCCACGCCCATCTCCAGCGGAATCGGCCCGAACTCCGCCTTGCGGATCAGCGTGTAGCCCGCCAGCAGCACGGTCGCGATGCAGCAGATCATCACGTACGACCGCAGCCGGCCGTTCTGCAGCCATCGCGTGTGCACGTACGCCGCGTCGCTCAGCCCGTGCATCACCGTCGGGTACCAGTCCGCCAGCCACCCCGGCAGCAGACCGTGCGCAGCGTGCTCCCAGCGCCGCGCCCGCTCCAGGAAAAAGTAGACCGCCGCCCCGCCCGCCAGCGCCACTGCACTCAGCGCCAGCGCAAGATTCACGATGGGCCAGACGTGCAGCTCGAGTGGCACCGCCGCCCCCGCCACCGCCCCCACGGCCGGGCCCAGCAACCGCGCATCCACCAGCGCAGGCCATACTCCCAGCAGCGCCCCCGCCGACGCGAGGATCAGCGGCGGCAGATCCAGCCGCAGCGGCGCCCGGTGCGGCGTGTGCGGCAATTCCTGCGCCCTCTCGCCCCACCACAGCCGCAGCCCGCACACGGCCGCCACCGCCACCATCGACACGCTCGACAGCACCGCCGCCACCGTAAACAGCCACGACCCCCGCGACGCCTGCAGCCCCGCCTCCAGCAGCAGCTCCTTGCCGCTGAACCCGAACGTCAGCGGGATGCCCGCCATGCTCAGCCCGGCCAGCAGCCCCACCGCCGCCGTCAGCGGCATCTCCCGACCCAGCCCCCGCAGCAGCCGGATGTCCCGCGTGCCCGCCTCATGATCCACCGTCCCCGCCATCAAAAACAGCGAGCTCTTGTACAGCGCGTGCGCCACCAAATAGACGATCAGCGCCCGGATGCCATACTCCCCGCCCACTCCCGCGAGCATCACCAGCGCCCCCAGCACACTCACCGTCGAGTACGCCAGCATCCGCTTCAGATCGGTCTGCCCCAGCGCCCGCCACGCCCCGACCGCCATGGTGATCATCCCCACCGTGCCGACCAGCCACGCCCAGAGGTCCGTGCCCCCCAGCACCGGGTGGACCCGCGCCAACAGGTAGATCCCCGCCTTGACCATCGCCGCCGAGTGCAGGTACGCGCTGACCGGCGAAGGCGCCTCCATCGCCGCCGGCAGCCACACGTGAAACGGCCACTGCGCACTCTTGGCGCCCGCCCCGATCAACACCAGCACCAGGATCGCCGGGTACAGCGCACTGTCCCGCACGGTCTGCCCCCGCGCGAGCAGCTCGCCCCAGCTGCTGCTGCCCCCCGCCAGCGTCAGCAAAATCACCCCCGCCAGCAGCGCCAGGCCCGCCCCGCCCGTGATGATCAGCGACTGCAGCGCCGCCCGCCGCGCAGCCGGCCGGTCGTTGTCGAACCCGATCAACAGAAACGAACTGATGCTCGTCAGCTCCCAAAAGACGATCAGCGCGATCACATCCCCCGACAGCGCCACCCCCAGCATCGCCGCCTCGAAGAGCATCAGGTACCCGAAAAACCGCCCCTGCAGGTCGTATTCCTGCATGTACCGGCTGGCGTACAGGAACACCAGCCCCCCGACACCGGTAATGATCAGCACGAAGACCAGCGACAGGCCGTCCATCCACGCCGAGAACTCGACCCCGAACAGGGGCACCCAGGAGACGCTCTCGCGGTAGATCTCCCCCGCCGCCACGCCGTCCGCGTACCGCAGGTAATATCCCCCCAGCCCGAAGCTGGCCAGCCCGAGCAGCACCCCGGTTGCCCGACCGAGCAGCCGGTACAGCCCCGGCGTCACCACCGCCAATCCGATTGCCAGTAGGATGGAGACCAGCACGCCTTCGCGCCTCCCCACGATGCTGTCGACCCACCGTCACCGATCCGCAACCGTTGCGGCTTCGTGTTGGGCCCGTAGATATTAGGCGCGCAGATCGCCAGAAGGTTCGGGTTCCCGAATAAGCCCGCTATACTCTCACAGCGGGCGCGGTTGCCGCGGGGCGCGGCTGGCGATCGAGATATCGGGGGAGCATCGATGAGATCCATGCCACGATGGACGGTTGCGCTGCTGTCGGCGGGCGGCACGTATCTGGCGCTGTCTCTTGCGCGGCAGTTCGCCAGCCGCGAGACGCGCATCAAGCACGAGATCGATCACACGTACGATGTCGAGGACGAGCGGTTCCTCTACGTCCTCGGCAAGCTCCTGCCGCCGGCGATGCTCGAGGGCAACCGCGTGACCCCGCTGATCAACGGCGACCAGATCTTCCCCGCCATGCTCGACGCCATCCACCGGGCCGAGAAGACCATCACCTTCGAGACCTTCATCTACTGGTCGGGGGGTGTGGCCCGCGAGTTTACCGATGCCATGAGTGAGCGGGCGCGGGCGGGGGTGCGCGTACACGTGATCCTCGACTGGTTCGGCAGCAAGCCGATGGAACAGACCCTCCTCGAGCAGATGACCTCCAGCGGGGTGCAGGTCGAGCGCTACCACCCGCCGCAGTGGCACAGCCTCAGCGAAACCAACTTCCGCACCCACCGCAAGATCCTCGTGGTCGACGGCCGAATCGGTTTTACCGGGGGCGTCGGCATCGCCGACGAATGGACCGGCAACGCCGAGGACCCGGACCACTGGCGCGACACCCACTTCAAACTCGAGGGCCCCTGCGTCGGCCAGCTCCAGACCGCCTTCATGGACAACTGGCTCAAGACGCACGACACGGTCCTGTACGACGCCGGCTACTTTCCTCTGCTGGAACCCGCGGGCACGGCTACCGCGCAGGTCTTCGCCAGTTCGCCGGCCGAGGGCGCCAAGTCCATGCGGCTGATGTACCTGTTCGCGATCACCGCGGCCACCAGGTCGATCCTGGTGTCGACCGCCTATTTCGTGCCCGACCCGATGACCGTGGACGCCTTGATTAGCGCGCGTCGCCGCGGCGTCCGTGTCGAGATCATCGTTCCCGGGCCGCACATCGACAAGCGGATCGTCCGGATCGCCGCCCGGGGCCTGTGGGGGCGACTGCTGAAGGCGGGCGTGAAGATCTACGAGTACCAGCCGACGATGTACCACTGCAAGGTAATGATCATCGACGGCCAGTTCGTCTCGGTCGGCTCGACCAACATGGACAACCGCTCGTTCCGGCTCAATGACGAGGTGAACGTCAACCTCATGGACGAGCAACTCGCTGCCGATCTGACCGAGTGGTTCGAGCGGGACCGGGACGCCTCGCGGCAGATCCGGCTGGAGCAGTGGCGAAACCGTCCGCTCGCCCAGCGGATCCGCGAGGATGCGGTCGACCTGGTCCGCTCGCAGCTGTAGCGGGATGACAACGACCTTCCGCAGATTACGCAGATGAGAAACAATGACAACGAGCCGCGACCGTGAGGAAGCGGTGAACCTTCTGATGAAAAGCACTTCACAGCCCCCGCGTACCCGTATTGTGAAGATCCTTCACTTCGTTCAGGATGACAAAAGGGATGCCCGATCCTTGTTCACCTTCGCCGCCCTCTCACGCCACCGCCGACTCGCACCGGGCGGCGCAGATGCCGTCCTTGCCCATGCCCTTGACCCGGTAAAGGGCCTGATCGGCTGTGCGGATCAGCGCGTCGCCGGTCTTGGTGCGGCTGGTGTGCAGGTCGGCGATGCCGATGCTCAGCGTCACGGCCGGGCCGTCTGCGTTCAGGCCGGCCAGCGCCTCCTTGGCGACCTCCCGGACGCGCCGGGCCAGGTGGAACGCCTGCAGGGCGTTGCACTGCGGCAGCAGGACGACGAACTCGTCGCCGCCGAAACGGGCGGTGATGTCGCTCTGGCGGACCTCCTGGCTGATGATCCGGGCGACCTGCTTGAGCACCTCGTCGCCCGCCTGGTGCCCTTTCACGTCGTTGACCTGCTTGAAGTTGTCCAGGTCGATCATCATGCAGGCGATCTCCTGCTTATAGCGGATCGCCTCGGCCATCTCCTTTTCCAGCATCTCATTGAACGCCCGGCGGTTGTACAGGCCGGTCAGCGGGTCCTTGCTGGCGATCATGTCGAGCTGCTTGTTGCGGGCCTCCAGCTCGACCGTCCGCAGGGCCACCCGCTTCTCCAGCTCGCTGTTGAGATCCAGCAACTCCTTCTGGGTCCGCAGGAGGCGCTCGGCCATGTGGTTGAACGCCTGCGTCAGACGCCCCACCTCATCCCCGCCCCGTGCGGGCAAACGCCGGAATTCGTGCTTGTACGCCAGGTCGATCGCCGCGTCGGCCAGGTCGTTGACCGGCCGGACCAGCCCGTGCACCACGAAAAAGCCCACCACGATCACACCGATGGCCACGGCACTGGTCAGCTCGATCACCCGCTGGACGGTGGCGGCGAGCTCCGCCCGCAGCGGCTGCAGGTCACCGGCGATCATCAGCATCGCCGGGCAATCTGCCTCTCTGGCCCCACCTTTTTCCTTGATCGAAACCACCGCCTCCAACCCGTACAGATCCCCGGGCAGGCGACGAACCTGCACGGTGGGCTTCAAGGGGGCCTTCATGTATTGGCCGCTGTCATCCAGCAGTGTCGACAGGGTACCCGGCTTCTGCGCGGCGGCAACCACGCGACCCGAGCCGTCGACAAATGCCGCGTACAGGAGCGATTCCTCGCTGATCAGGTCCTGGCACAGAGACGCCAGTGCGGGCGTATCGCGGCCAATGTGGGCATCTTGGGTGGTCACCGCGATCAGCTCGGCCGTGTTCTGCATCTGCGTGGCGGCGGCCCTGAGCATATGGGCGCGGGTCCGGTACAGGCTAGTGCCGCCCACGGTTGCGGCAGTGACCACCACGATAACCGTCAGTACGAGGCAGGCCTTGGCCTTGAGGCCCAGCAGCGGCTCGACCAGTCTGTGCAGCGCGTGTCGGATCATGAGGTTCTTTCCCGAGGCACGTTCGATAACTCGATCGTGATCCCGCAGTAAACCTACGATTCAGGTCATACAGCCGGCAAACGCCAAAGGCCGTCCACGACAGGAGCTGCGCGCGTTGATGTCACGGGATGGCCCTCTGCGGACCGTCCCTAACCAGTCCTGTCGGCAGGTTGGAATATGAGGTTTAGTTAAGCCTTGCGCTTTGTGCGGGGATTCCCGCGCCAAAGGCGCTTTGCCTGTCTTGCCCTACTTCTCGACAGTCACTTCCAGCAGGGCCGAGCGACTCAGGATCTCCGGAACCACGAACACCGCGTCGCCGTCGGGACGTTTTTCAATCGGGCGAATGATTTGTCCGTCGAGATAGGCCCAACACGCCTTGGAGCCGATGCCGGCAATCTCGAGCATCGGCCAGAACCGCAGCTGCCCCGCCGGCCACCGCAACCGCAGGACCTGCCCGTCCGGCTGGAGCGTCCAGCAGCCGGTCGCCTCGGCGAAGCCGTCCCCGTCCAGATCGCCCGGCGCATCGGTCCGCAGCCGCCCGACCTCCACGATCGGGGCCGACGGCTGCTGGTAATCGCGGGCGACCGCCGCGGCCGTGGCGAGGTCCCGCAAGTCCGCGGGCCAGACCTCGACCATCGCCGCCAGGTGCAGCGGGCCCGTCGGCGGCGCGGGCCGGACGTACCAGTGCGCCGCCAGGTCGCCGCGCTGGCGGACCGCCGAGACCACCCGCTCGTAACCCGCCAGGTCGGCCGGGGCAAGCAGCAGGCTCGAACCGTCCCCCTGCCGCCGGGCCAGCAGCACCGCCCGGGCGAGCGGCTCGCGCTCGGCCGGTTCGGCCAGCAGCTCCGCGATCCAGTCGGCCGGGGCGGATGCCGCCGCTTTCGGGCTCAGCAGATCCCGATCCACCGGGTCGACCGCCTTCTTTTCCAGGACCGTGGTCAGTCCGACGACCGT
>JAWLBS010000181.1:0-10285 GCA_041687575.1 Phycisphaerae bacterium
GGCGGGCAGTGGACGCGGTTCTACTGCGACGGCTTTGCGATCTGGTCGAAGACCAGGCACCCGGCCGAGGCGTGGCGGCTGCTGAAGTTCATCTGCGGACCGCAGGCGATGCGGGTGCACGCCAAGGACGCATCGAGCATCCCCTCGCTGAAGTCCGTCGCCGAGAGCGACTACTACAACCGGCCGGACACGCCGTGGGACGAGACGAAGTTCCTGCGTTCGATCGACCACGCGCGGTTCATGCGTAAGATCCCGCAGTCGGATGCGATCTATCAGAAGATGACCCGTTACCTGGACCTGGTGATGATGGAGTCGGGGGCGTCGCGCCGCATCACGCCGGAGGCGTTCGGCAAGGCGGTGCAGCGCGAGGCGGATATCATCCTGGCCGAGGCGGAAGCGAAAGCAGCGCGGGCGGCCGATGCGGGGTCGTAGCGTCCGGTTTCGGACGCGCGCTCATGTTGTCATTCTGGTGGTTCTTTGAGGGGACGCACGCACGATGGATAGTGGCGAAATCCCGCCGACGGTGAAAAACGTGATCTTCGACCTGGGCGGGGTGCTCTTCGAATGGTCGCCGGAGAAGATCCTGGCGGCGGTCTTCGCTGAGCCGGCCGCCCGCGAAGCGGTCCGGGTCGGGGCCTTTGAGCACCCCGACTGGCAGGACCTCGACCGCGGCACGCTGCTGGAGGCCGAGGCGGTCGACCGGTTCGCGCGGCGGTGCGGCCGGAGCGAGGCCGAGATGCTCGAGCTGTTCCGCGAGGTGCGTCGCTCGCTCAAGCCGATCGCCGGGACGGTGAAGGTTCTCGAGGACCTGCACGCCCGCGGCGTCGGGCTGTACTGCCTGTCGAACATGAGCGAGGCGTGCGCGGACCACCTCATGGCCGAGCATGCGTTTTTCGGCCGGTTTCGCGGCATCGTGATTTCGGGCTGTGTGAAGCTGATCAAGCCGGACCCGGCGATCTACCGCCATGCCTTGGCGACGTTCGGCCTGCAGGCCCACGAGACGGTTTTTGTCGACGACCGGCAGGACAACGTGGAGGCGGCCCGACAGGTCGGGCTCCGGGCGATCCGCTTTGTGTGTCCCGAGCAGTGTCGTGCGGGGCTCGGGCCGCTGCTCGGCGAGTGATGCAGGCTTCGCATGCCCCCCCCTCCACGTCCCGGTTTGTTTTTGCAGCTGCTCAAGTCCCGTCAGGCCCGACAGGCAACAGCCCCGGACGTAAGTCCGGGACTGCCTGCGTTCTTGTCGGAGTCCTTCTCAAGGACGACAGATCAGATTTCGTCCTCTTCTTCCTCGTCCTCGTCCCAGTCCTCCTCCTCGTCTTCGTCTTCCTCCCACTCCTCTTCCTCTTCGAGCTCCTCTTCCTGTTCCCCTTCCTCTTCCGTGTGGTCGAAGTCGTCGTCCTCTTCGCGAAGGGAGGGGACAGCCGTGCGAGGCGTCCAGTACGCGCTGGCCCGCCCGGGCGAGTCGCTCCGCGAGTGCCACAGCAGGCCAAGGGCGGGCAGGGGGGAAAGCAGTCCAACGGTCTCCTGGAGCATGGGTCGCATCCTCTAGCAGCGATAGTCCTCGGCGAGCCCGACCGCGGCGGCACCCCCGCACCGGCCGACTCACCAGCACATGATAGTATACCGTACGTTGCGTCCGGCAGGGAAGGCGCGAAAGATGCTCAGCCGACCCCCACCGGGGCCGGCAGAGGGATCTGGATTTTTGCCCGCATGTCGGGGTAGATAATTTCGCCCGGGTTGGCGTCGATCCAGGCGATTGCCGCGGCGGCTGCCTCCGGATCGAACTGGGTGCCCGCGCCCTTGCGCAGTTCCTCGATGACGCGCTGGCAGCCGTAGCCCTGCTTGTAGGACCGCCGACTGAACATGGCGTCCATCGCATCGGCGACGTTGAGGATCCGCGCCCCCAGCGGGATCCGTTTGCCTTCAAGCCCTTCCGGATAGCCGGCGCCGTCGTATCGCTCGTGGTGGTAGAGGATGATTGGCAGCTCCGCCCGCAGGAACGAGGCGTGCTCCAGGATCTGCACCGCCATCAGCGGGTGGCGCTTGATCACCTGCCACTCCGGCTCGGTGAGCTTGCCCGGCTTGGTCAGGATGTGGTCGGGCACGCCGATCTTGCCGATGTCGTGAAGCAGCCCGGCCGTCCGGATCACGTGTACGGTCGGCATATCCAGCCCCATGTACCGGGCGATGGCCTCGGCGTACAGCGTCACCGTCATCGAGTGCGCCTCGGTATAGGGGTCTTTCGCCTCGACGGCCGCGATCAGCGCCCGGGTTGATTCGAGGTAGGTCTGCTTGAGCTGGACGTTGATCTGTTCGAGTCGTTCGGTAAGTTTCTGAACGCCGTCGAGGTCCGGATGCGGTGCCTCCGGGTCGGCCGGGTTGCGCGGACGCCACGCCACGGCGCGATCCTTCCCACCGGCTTTGGCGAGTCGCAACGCCTCGGTCGCCCGCCGCACCAGGTCGTCCTCGGTCTCGATAAAGCCCGTCTCGCACTCGGCCAGACCGATGCTGACCGTCACCGAGCGTTGCTGGGCCAGTTTCACACGGATCGGCTCGCCGCACATGGCCTGGCGGATCCGATCGGCGATCCGGCGGGCGACCGATTCGCGGGTGCCCGGCAGGGCGACGATGAATTCCTCGCTGCCGTATCGTGCCGCCACGTCGGTCTCGCGGATCAGCCGGCGCAGACGGCGGGCGACCTCCTTGAGCACCTCGTCTCCGGCCGCATACCCGCAGTCGGCGTTGATCTTGCTGAAATCATCGATATCGAGAATGAGAATACTCAGGGGCTCATTGTTGCGGCGGCAGCAGGCCCGCAGGTAGCCGAGGTGCTCGAAGAAATGGCGGTGGGTCCACATCTCCGTCAGCGGGTCGGTGCCGGCGTGCGGTGCGGCGTCGGCCCGCCGGCCTCTGTGCCGCGAATGCATGGCCGAGTCGACGAGCTCGCGAAAGCCGGGCAGGTCGAACGGTTTTTCGACGTAGTCGTACGCACCCAGCCGCAGGGCCTGTTTCACCCAGTCGGTGGTGCCCACGCCGGTGGTGAGGATCACACGGGTCCGCGGGCGGATCACCTGGATCCGCTGCAGCAGGTCCATCCCGTCGACATTCGGCATGAGCATGTCGCTGATCACGACGTCGTACGGCTGGCGATGAATCAGATCCAACGCCTCTTCGCCGTCTCTGGCTGTGTCGATCTGCCAGGCCGGCTGGCTCAGCAAATCGACGAGAAGACGTCGGATCTCGCTCTCGTCGTCGACAATCAAGACTCGTTTCGGTCTGGACATCCTGCCGGCTCCATCTGCCAAGTGTCCCCTGCCGGTCACCCACTGCGATTATCGACGGTCGCCGCGGACATCTTAAGTAGCAGTGACTAATGCTGACACAGGGATTCTTATGGGGGATACTCGGCATCCCCTTAGGACGGTTTGGCGTCACCCGGCGAGATCGGGTTCGGATGGTGCCGTTGCCCTTCACAGGAGTTGCAGAATGGTGTTAAGATAGTGGGATTGAAGATGTGGAGTTGCCGGGTATGCTGCCAAGAATCGGTCTTACGTGTTGTATCGATGACTTCCAGGGGCTAACCGGTCGCGTCAGTCAGCGACTGCGTCTGAACATGCCCTATATCGACGCGGTGCTGGCGGCCGGGGGGCTGCCGCTTCCGCTGGCGCCGACGCTGGACGCCGACCGTCTCGCCCGGCAGGTCGACGGCCTCGACGGCCTTATCGTAACGGGTGGACCGGATGTGCCGCCGGCGTTGTATGGGCAGAAGCCCCACCCGAGGACGGTGCCGGTCTGCGACCGCAAGGCCGGCTATGACATTGCGATCTTCCGCGAGGCCGACCGGCGGGGCCTGCCGATCCTGGGCATCTGCCTGGGCTGCCAGGTGATCAATGTCGCCCGCGGGGGGACTCTGATACAACATCTGGACGATCTGGCGCTGGCGCCCACAATCTGTCATGCCGATGGCAGGGGCTACCCGCGCCACGAGGTCCGCATCGCGCGAGGGTCGATGTTGTCCGGGATCTTGCCGAACGGCCACGTGCTGGCCAATTCGTCCCACCACCAGGCGATCGACCGGCTGGGTTGCGGCCTGGAGGCGTCGGCCTGGGCGCCCGACGGGGTGATCGAGGCGGTGGAGGATCGTAACCATCCGTTCCTGCTGGCCTTGCAGTGGCACCCTGAGGCGATCGCTGACGAACCGGACCACGCCGCGCTGTTCGGCGCGCTGATTGAGGCGGCGCGAAACCGCTGAGATCCCGCCTGCCCGCCCCGCAATTTTCATCCTGCAACCGGTTGCCAATCCGCGCGCGCTGACGGTAACTCCCGATAACACGGCGTGATACAGTAAAAGTATAAATATCGGCAAGATCGTCTTGCAAATGTAGTCTAATGTGGTAACGTATGGGGCCATGTGGTGAGGAGTGGGGAGAGAGGAAGAGAGTCGAGAATCAGATGCTCTTTTCCGGGACATATGAACATAGCATCGATGCGAAGAACCGGCTGGCGATCCCCTCGCAGATCCGCGAGGCGATGGACGAAGCCGGGCTCGGCAAGCAGCTGTTCATCGCCCCGGGCATGCAGGATCGGACCCTGGCGATCTGGCCGGCCCAGCAGTTTCAGCAGATGGCCGATCAGTTGCCGCAAAGTCCGATTCCGGACCCGGACCTGATGGCGTTCGAGAATCTGTTCTACTCGGATGCGTACGCGGTCGAGCCGGACGGGCAGGGACGTGTGCTGGTGCCCGAGCGGCTGATGAAGGAGAACGGGATCGAGCGGCAGGTTGTGATCACGGGTGTCCGGGATCACATGGCGATCTGGAACCGGGCCGACTGGCTGCGGTTCAAGCAGGAGAACCAGTCGCAGCGTGCCCTGGTCCTGCAGCGGGCGCGGGAGGCGCTTCGCCGCAACCAGGAGCGTGACGCGAGGATGTAAGGCAGTCCCCAATGCAAGAAGACGATGGCGCGGTTTCTTGCACGGCATTTTCCGCCGGGCGGCAGTCACGGATGACACAGGCGTTTTCACGGTTGATCTGAGCGAAGACCGCCCGGAGGCGACCTGCTCGCAGGTCTACTCGTTGTACCAGTAGCACGGCTGTATGAGGCAGTATGAGCTGTCGATGTCCGATGGCACACGGATGTGCCGCATCGTCGGACAGCAGGCGGCCTGTGACACCGATTGGAGAACGGTCGGCCCTGTGCCCGCCCCACGGGTTTTGGACGGGTCACTCGCAAAGGACCGGCCGCTTCAGGTTCCGCCGGTCGCGTACAGGTCTGCTTCGGCTCGGCCGCCGGTCACGGAGGACCGACGGCCAGCCCGCTCATGTTGGCGCCGGGTGCCATGGCAGGGGCTGTTTCCGGCCATGGAATCCCACGGACGCACGGACGTTTCCGTAAGCGCGTGCCGCCGTCGCGTGCCAACGAGCCGCGACCGTCGACCGTAAGGCGCGGCAGGGTACTGGCGCCACTGAAACGAGCCGCGACCGTAAGGGAGCGGTAGACTGCTGACGCGCGCGTGCAGCCACCGGGGGCGCTGTTGTAAGCGCCTTTTTTGCCGCCTGCAGAGGCATGCCCGGCGGCCGGGCGGTTTGCCGGCCGGTCGCTACAAATAATTACGAGCACTCATGACGCACGCCGCACCTTCACCGCAGCATCAGCCCGTCCTGCTGGAGCAGGTGCTGGAATATCTCGACCCGCAACCGGGCCAGACGATCGTCGATTGCACGGTCGGCCTGGCCGGTCACGCCCGGGCCCTTGCTGAGCGACTCGGCCAGCGCGGCCGCATGATCTGCCTGGACCAGGACGACACGTACCTGGGCGCCGTCCGCAGTCGGCTCGCCGATCTTCCAGTCGCGGTCGACGTGGCCCGGGGCAACTTCTCGGACGTTGACGCCGTTTTGGCGGACCTGTCGGTCCAGAAGGTCGACGCGATCCTGGCGGACCTGGGCCTGTCGAGCCCGCAGCTGGACGACCCGGGGCGGGGCTTCACCTTCCAGACCGACGGTCCGCTGGACATGCGGATCGACCGTTCGCGGACCACGACGGCCGCCGACCTGGTCAACTCCCTTCCCGAAAAGGAACTGGCCGACCTGCTGTACAACCTGGGCGACGAGCGCTACAGCCGCAAGATCGCGCGGGCCCTGTACCGTAGCCGGCACCAGGGCCGGATCACGACGACGGGGCAACTCGCCCGGGTGGTGGCCGACGCCGTCGGCGTCGATCCGCACAGCCGCCCCGGGCGGATCCACCCGGCGACGCGGACCTTCATGGCCCTGCGGATCGCGGTCAACCGCGAGTACGAAACACTGCAGGATCTGCTGGGCAAGGCCCCGGATTTGCTCGTTCCCGGCGGGCGGATTGCGGTGATTTCGTTCCACAGCGGCGAGGATCGTCTCATAAAGTTTGCGCTGCAGGAGGGAAAGAAAAAAGGCCACTACGAAATTCTCACCCGCAAGCCGATAACACCGACAGAGGGGCAGATCCGCCAGAATCCTCGGTCGCGCAGTGCCAAGCTTCGCGCCGCCCGGCGGACCTGACGGCTGGCAAGGTACGGATGTTCGCCAAGGTACGGATGTTCGCGAGGAGGCGGTGAGTTTCGATGAACAAAGAAACCAAGGTCGGGTTGCTGGTGGGCTTGAGCTTTATCGTGCTGTTCGGCGTGATCCTGAGCAATCAGGCCCCGGACATCGCCGCGCCGCCGGAAAAGCCGATGCTCGCCTCACACCAGCCACCCCGCGCCGGCATCCAGATTGTGCGTGAGCTCGAGCCGACCCCGCTGCCGCCCGAGCTGCTGGCTGTGCCGGGGGCGGCGCTGGCAGAGGCGAGCGGGATGCCCGCCCCCCAACTGCCGCTACGTCTGGACGGCGAGCCCGCCTGGCTGGATACCTCCGCTTCGGACGCGTCGAGTCCGCAGAGCCAGCTGGCGGCGCCCGCGCCGCAGATGCCGGCCTCGCCCGCCCCGCAGATGGTTGCCGCCGACCTGGCAAACGGCCCCGAGGTCGTCAGTGACCAGACCGCCGCCGACGGCACCCGCACCATCGTCTACGTCGTCCGCAAGGGCGACACGCTCAGCCGCATCGCCCGCGAGGTGTACGGCCGGGCCAGCATGACCGAGATTAACGAGTTGTACCAGGCCAACAAGGACCTCATGCCGGACAAGCGGACCCTGCAGGTCGGTTGGGAGATCCAGGTGCCGGTCGAGGCCAATCGCAAGATCGAGTCGCTGCTGGCCAGCGGGCATTTTGAGATGGCGGACTCGGCAGAGGCCTTGCCGGCCGCCGCGACCGCTTCGGCGGTCGGTGCTTCGACCGGGCAGGCCCCGCGGGTTGTGCAACCGGCGGCCGTGGACCGCAGCCAGCTGGACCGCTACCAGGTCCGCAAGGGCGACACCTGGTACAAGCTGGCGGGTCGGTTCATGGGCAATTCGAGCCGCTGGCGTGAGCTCTACGCCCTCAACGACGATATCGTGCCGGACATCAACCGGCTTCGCACGGGTGTGAAGATCCGCGTGCCGGCGCACAACGGGATCGCCCTGGCCAGTCGGACGGTGATTGAGTGAGGCGAGCGATGCTGTTTCGACGGATCGCATTTCTGGGTCTGGCGCTGGCGGTGGTGGCCGCGGGAGTGCTGCAGGTTCGCTTGATGCGCGGGGCGGGCCTGCGGGAGATCCACCTGCTGCTGAGCGAGCAGACCGAGCTGCAGCGGCGGATCGCCCGCCAGGACCTCGATCTGGCGCAGCTCCGTACCCCGTGGCGCGTCGCGGACCGGCTCTCGACAATGGGTGTGTTGACCCAGGCGCCGGGCCCTACGCGCGAGGCCGGCGGATCTCGAAGCTCGCGCACCAATGCGGTTGACAAGCCCGTGCCGGTGAAGTTCGTTACGCAGCCCCTTGGTTCCGGAGAACCTGCTGTACAATGGTCCCGTCGTCCTGGCCAGAACAATCGACCCGCCGCGCCGCAGTAGACGGCCCCGACCGGCGCCCGCTGCGCAGCGGTATTGCGGTTGCGGCCCTGCTGATCCTGGGGCTGGGCCTGGTGGGTACCTCCGCCCGCGTCGGCTGGCTCGCCAGCGGCCGGGCCCGCACCCCCGACGAAACCGCCCTTCGTGATCTGTACAAACGCCAGCACACCGCCCGTATCCACCTGTCCGCCCGGCGCGGCGACATCTATGACTGTCGCGGCCGACGGCTGGCGGGCAGCCTGGAGGTGCCCAGCGTCTTTGCCGATCCGGTCCTGATCGACAATGTCGGCGAGGCGGCGGGGCAACTGGCGCCGGTGCTGGAGATGCCGGCCTCGCTGATCGCCGAGATGATCGAAAAGCGGAAAGACCGGCGTTTCGCCTGGCTCGCCCGCCACGTCGACGAGCAGCAGGCACGGGCGGTCCGCGACCTGCGGATCAGGGGCATCGGCATTCAGCGAGAGCCGTTCCGCAGCTACCCGGCCGGGCCGCTGGCCTCACACGTGCTGGGCTTTATCGGGGCCGACCAGGAGGGCCTGGCGGGCGCCGAGCTGCAGTACGACAAGGCGCTGCAGGGGCGCGACGGGTTCAAGGTATGCAACAAGGACGCGGGCGGCCGGATCCTGAGCCTGGTGCCCAATGGCTTCCAGCCGCCGCGGGATGGCTGCGACGTAGTCTTGACCATCGACAGCTTTATCCAGAGCATCGCCGAGCGGGCCCTGGCCCAGGCGGTCGACAAGTACGAGGCTGAGGCCGGCGTGGCGGTCGTTACCGAGCCGTCGACCGGGCAGGTCCTGGCGATGGCGGGCCGCCCGACCTTCGATCCGAACGACTACCGCCACGCGACCGGGGAGAACCTCCGCAACCGCGCCCTGACCGGTCCGGTGGAACCTGGCTCGACCTTCAAGCCGATGATTGCCGCGGCGGCCTTGCAGGAGGGGTTCGTCCGGCCGGGCGAGGTCTTCTTCTGCCACAATGGGGTCTACGTGTCGGGGTCGCGCCGGCTGCGCGATCATCACGGGTACGGGGACCTGACGTTCGAAGAGGTCCTCGGCAAGAGCAGCAACATCGGCATGGCCCTGATCGGTGAGCGGCTGGGCAACCCGGCGATGTGGCATCACCTGACGCGGTTCGGCTTCGGGGCCAAGACCGGCATCGATCTGCCCGGCGAGGACGTGGGCATCCTGCTGCCGCTGGCGAAGTGGACGCGTTATTCCACGCACTCGATTCCCATGGGGCAGGAGATCGCCGTCACGCCCATTCAGCTGATTACCGCCTTCAACACGGTTATCAACGGCGGCACGTGGGTCCAGCCGACGATCACCCGCGGCGTGATAGCGCCGGACGGCCGGCTCGTGGTCGACAATCGTCAGCCGCACAACACCCGCCGGGTGCTCGAGGCCCGCGTCGCCGAGTACATGACCGAGACGGTGCTGACAGGCGTGGTCAATGACGGGACCGGCTGGCCGGCTCGGCTCGGCCGGTGGCAGGTTGTGGGCAAGACGGGCACGGCCCAGATGGCGCGTCGCGACGGCCGCGGCTACGAGCCGGACGCGTATATCGGTTCGTTCATTTGCGGGGCTCCCGCCCGCGACCCCCGCGTCAGCGTGCTGGTGATGATCTACCGCCCGAACCGGCGGCTCGGCTACTACGGCGGGACGGTGGCCGCCCCGGCGGCGGCGACGATCCTGGGCGCATCGCTGGATTACCTCAATATTCCCGACGACCCGGTGCCGCCGCCCCGCGCGGGCACCGCGCTGGTGTCGGGCCACGACTGAGCGGACCAGGCCGGTGCGTACGGACTTGGTCGGCAGCCGTTTCCCGCGGAGGGCGGCACCGCCGAGCCTCTTATGGGACATGTTCTGGCGTGAATTGCAACTGTCGATGCGGCCGCGATTTGTACACGTCGCACCTATATGTTAAAAAGAGATTTGTTGTGTCCGCCTGTAACCTGCATGATGGGGTAAGGAGCTTGCCATGACCACCCTCACTCACCAGCACGCCCACGCCGGCAACCAGACCGTCCGCGGTGTCCGCCTCTGTGAATTGCTCGCCCTGTGGCGCGACGGCATCGTTTCGCACGCCAACCTGAGTGACGAGCCGCTGTGCGGCGTGACCGACGATTCGCGTCGGGTCAAGCCCGGCTGGCTGTTCGTGGCGATCGAGGGCCTGACGACCGATGGCCACGCCTACATCGCCAAGGCGATCGAGGCCGGCGCCGCCGCCGTGGTGTGCGAGCGGCCCGTGCCGGAGCTGGCCGATCGGCCGCACGTTGTGGTCGTCGATGCGCGCAAGGCCTTGGGCATCCTGCTGTCGCGGTTCTACGGCCTGGC
>JAWLBS010000182.1:0-10265 GCA_041687575.1 Phycisphaerae bacterium
GGCGGACAACCGCCCGCGACAAGGATGACCAGGCCCAGTGCTATCGACAATATCCTGCTCATGTACGGTCGCGTCATTGCTTGGCCTCCGCATGGGATCGATCGTGACTTCCTACTCATCGTCCGACCGGGCCTGAAAGTACACTTTCGACCGTGCCGTACCGATACACAAGACGACAGGGACTCATCCGGCCGCGCGAGGCCCACAGACGCAAAAACATGGAGACGTCATGACCAGACTGCCCCAGACAGCCAAACGGATGTGGATGCTCGCCGCCTTGCTGGCAGTCGGTTCGGTGACGGGCTGCCTCTGCCTGCCCGACCTGGCCATCAGCACCAAGGCCCCGCCGATCGACTTCGCTGCGGCCCATTCCCTGGCCAAGACCCTCTTCGACGTCTCCATGACCGAGCAGATCAGCGATGACGCCTTAAAGGCCGCCTACAAGACCGACGGCAACGAGGTGGTCGTCACCAGCACCACCTTCGCCGGCGACACCAGCCCCAGCCGCTACATGTTCATCAAGGACCACGCCAGCGGGACCCAGACCGTCTACCTGTCCGGGACGAACTCCAGCACGCTGTGGTCGTTCAACCTCGACCTGGCGATGATCGACGATCCGGACATCGGCGCCCGCGTGCACCGCGGCTTCAGCAACGCCGCCCTGACCGTCCTGGACGACGCCCTGCCCCGGCTCGAGCCGAGCTACCCCACCACGGTCGCCGGCTACTCCCTCGGCGGGGCGATGGCCGTGCTGCTGTCGAAGTACCTGATGATCAACGGCTACCAGGTCGTCGACGTCGTCACCTTCGGCCAGCCGAAGCTGACCGACGCGGCCGGCGCCGCACAGTTCGCCGACGTGCCGCTGCTGCGGTTCGTCAATCGCAAGGACCCCGTGCCGCATCTGCCCCCCAACGGCTTTACCGGCACCGAGCAGCTCGAACATTTCGGCCCGGAGGTGATCCTCTACGACGGCCAGAACTACGCCTTCCTCCAGCCCGGCGACGCCAGCTACGTGCGCTCCACGACCGGCGACCTGCTGGGGACCCTGCTGCAGGCCGATTTCAACGAACACGGCAACATCTACATCAATCGCCTCGCCACCAAGACCGAACAGGCCGAGCAGACCCCTTATGTCTGCAAGCCCCCGGCCAGCCAGTCAGCCCAGTAAGCCGCCGGATGCCATGGCATTCCGCGAATGCGCAGCGTGTTCTCTACGGAACCACCACGCAAAGTTGTCATCCTGATCGTTCAGGATAACAACGTGAGTGCCATAGCCGCGCTGTGTCCGGCTCCGCGAATGAGCAAATCGCCCCGACCCCGAAACGACAACGACAATGCCACCACGAAGGACACGAAGGACACGAAGAACACGAAGGAAAAAACAGCAACAGGCAACGGCCCACCCTCTTCTTCGCCGGGCGTCTCTTGCGAGGTCCTCTCGCCATTCGGAGCAACGTTCAACGCGAAGATGCACAAACCGGAAACACAGTCTCTCTTGTTTCTTCTCTTCGTGCCCTTCGTGTCCTTCGTGGTAATAACGTCGTTTCTTTCGGCGTGGGTGAGTCGCGCTGTGACGCATAGCTGGACCACTGGCCAGGCCATGGTCCATTCCCTCTCTCTTCGCTATCCTTCGTAGTGATTCGTTCCTCTGGCCCACTTGCCTGCCCCAAGAAAGCGGGAGGGGTATGTCAGATGACCAGTCGTTTAAGCCCGTCCTTGAACCGGCCGACGTTGAAGTTCATCAACAAGCCTGTGGGAATGCAAGCCAACCTCATGTATGTCAGCAGCTGAGCGACGTGGACAGGCTGGATCTGTTCGACGCTCTTGAGCTCGAGGATGATCCTGTCCTCAACAAGAACGTCCACGCGGAATCCGCAGTTCAGATGAACATCCTTGTACGATACGGGAAGCGGATGCTGCAGCTTGAAGCCGATACCGGCTTGGCTGAGCTCGTAGGCCAGGCACTGTTCGTAGGCCGACTCCAGCAGCCCCGGCCCCAGCCCCTTGTGGACCTCCAGCGCACAGCCGATCACCCGCCTCGACAATAAATCGCCTCCCATTTCTGCACGCGTTCTCCCCCCGACCCTGGCACGGCGAAGCGAAGCCTATGAAATGCACACGCAAACCCGAAGGATACGAGGACAAAGGCAAGAACTGGCCTTGTTTGCCATCGTCCTCCACGCGTCCTTCGCGGCAGACATGGTACCGAATGACGCGACAGACAAGCAAGCCACGAAAATAATAAAGGATCGTGGGGAATTACCCGCCCCGCCGCCGCAGCTCCTCCGCCAGGTCCGCCACCATCTCCGCCTCGACGCTCCGCATGAAGAAGTGATCGCCGTCGAAGTCCCGCCGGCGGAAGTCCCCCGCCGTGTAGCGGCCCCACTCGTCGACCTCCGCCAGAGCAACCGTCTCGTCGCCCCGGCCGGCATAGGCAACCAGGTCGCACGCCAGCGTGCCACTGTCCGCGCAGCTGTACGTCTCGAGCAGTTCGAAATCCGCCCGCAGCGCCGGCAGCACGATCGAAGCCAGCTCCGCACTATCCCGCACCGCATCGGGAATCGCGCGGTACCTCTCGTGCAGGCGGTCGAGAAACTCCCGGTCCGGCAGATGGTGCACCGCCGCCTCCGACCAGCGGGCATGCGGCGGCCGCGACCCCGAGACGAACAGGCACACCGGCGCTGCCGCCCCCGTCTGCTCCAGCCGGCGGCACACCTCAAAGGCAATCAGCGCCCCCATGCTGTGACCGTAGAAGGCGACCGGCCGATCGAGCCGCCCGGCAACCGCCTCGACCAGGGCCGTCACCAACGGCTCCATCCGCGTGCAGGCAGGATCGCTGAACCGCGCCTCGCGCCCGGGCAGCAGGATCGGGCACACCTCCGCCAACCCTTCCAGCCGCACCGGCCAGCCCCGAAAGACCGAACCCCCGCCGCCCGCGTACGGCAGGCAGAACAGCCGCACCGGCGCCTCAAGCGCCGGCCGCGGACACGACACCCACCGCCCGCCCGCCCGCGCAGTTGACCGCAGATCAGACATCAAGCGCCCGCATCCATCTTCTTGCGCAGGCTCAGCGGCCGCATGTCGGTCCACACCTCGCCGATATGCGCCAGACACTCCTCGCGCGGGCCCTGCTTGCCGGCGTCGCTCCAGCCGGGCGGGTTCTCGCGATCGGCCGGCCAGATCGAATACTGCCCCTCGTGATTGACCACCACCTTGAAGAGGGCTTCGCCCGAATCCTGCTGCGTCATCTTGCTACCTCACTGCCCGCGAAGGGGCGGCTGGCCGGAACGCCGCCCGACGGCGACTCTTCGTCCGGCCGGACCGCGGCCCCCTCTCGCAGGAACCACACCGCCATCTGCAACTCCACCGGCAGGTCCGCCCCGTCATCCAGCGCGCAGACCACCTCGAGGATCTTGGTATCCGCCCGTTCGGTCGGCCGGTCCGTGCGGAAATTCTTTCGCCCCATCGTCTGGGCGACCTGCACGACCGTACCATTGAACCTGCGGCTGCCGAACGCGTCGCACGTGGCGAAGACGCGCTGGCCGACTGTCACCTTGCCCAGGTCCATCTCGTCGACGTCCACGCGGATGTTCAGCACGTCCCGGTTGCCGATCGAGACCACCGGGGCCGGTACGTTGGGGAAGACCGACTCGCCGACCTCGCGGAACCGGTAGATCACGATGCCGTCGATCGGGCTGCGGATCCGCGTCTTGGCCAGCGTCGCCCGGGCGATCTCCAGCCCGGCCCGGACCCCGTCGAGCTGGGCCTGCGCCTGGGCGAGATCCTCGGGGCGCGGCCCGGCCGTCGAACGCTCGTAGCGCGCCTTGGCGACCGCGGCGCGGGCCTGGGCGACCTCCACGTCGTTGCTGCGATCCGCGTATTCCTTCTCGCTGGCGACCCCGCGCGAGCGGAGCGATTCGACCCGGTCGAACTCCTCCTGTGCCCGCAGCAGCAGGGCCTTGGCCTCGTCCCACTGCCGCCGGGCGATCTCGCGGTCCTCCAGCCGGTCCCAGCTCCGCAGCTTCTCCAGGTCGGCCTGCGCCTGCGCGACCAGGGCCTGGCACCGCTGGACCTCGGCCAGCTGCGTGTCGTTGACCAGTTCGAACAGCAGGTCGCCGACCTCGATCCGGTCACCCGCCTTGACGCACATCCGGCCGATCGTGCCGGGCAGCTCGCTGAAGATCTGAATCGTCCGCGACGACGGCTCGGTCACACCCGGGGCGCTGAACACCACGTCCGGGTCGTCGCTGGGCCACGCCGCCGGCACTTCGGCCCCCGGCGCCTCGGCGGGCGACCCACCGATCAGCTGGGTGTACCCGAACCAGCCGAGCACGGCCACGATTATCAACAGCATCCATACACGATTCACGCCATCACTCCTTGGGCGACGCATGATAGCCGATACCCGCCCCGCCGACTATCCGCCGGGGGCCCCGGCCGCCAGCCCGTCCAGCACCTTGGGGGCGTCGACCAGTTCCCCGTCCCGCATGTAGACGATCCGGTCGGCCAGCCGGCGCAGCGCCGGGTCGTGGGTCACGATGAAGACCGCCCGGTTCTCCTGGTGCGTCAGCTGTCGCAAAATGCCGATCACCTGGGCCGACGTCTTGGAGTCGAGATTGCCCGTCGGCTCGTCCGCGAGGATCAACTCCGCCGGGCTCGCCAGCGCCCGGGCCACCGCGACCCGCTGCTTCTCGCCGCCGCTGAGCGCTTCCGGCAGATGATCCCACCGGTCCGATAGGCCCACCGTGTCCAGCAGCTCCAGGGCCCGGCGCCGCGCCGCACGCCGCCGAAGGCCCTGCAGGGCCAGCATCACCTCCACGTTCTCGGCCGCATTGAGCGCGCCCAGCAGGTTGAAGCCCTGGAAGATGAACCCGAGGTGGTTTCGCCGCAACTCCGGCAACTGCGATTCGCTCAGCCCGGTGACGTCCCGACCGAGCAGCGAGACCCGCCCGGCGCTGGGCCGCAGCAGCAGCCCCATGATCGTCAACAGCGTGGTCTTGCCCGACCCGCTCGGGCCCATCAACAGCGTCATCTCCCCCCGGCAGACCGTCAGGCTGACCCCGTGCAGGACCTCCAGCGGGCGGGTGCCCTCGTTGTAGCTCTTTCGCAGGTCCTCGACGGCCATCACGACATCGCTGCCCACGCGTACGCCCCCTTAGCTCCGGAACACGATCGCCGGCTCGAGCCGGAAGACCCGCAGCACGCTCGTGATGCTCGCACTGACGCAGATCACCACCGTCACCAGCAGCATGCCGGCGATCAGCCCCGGCGGCACGACGACCGGGACGTTCAGCGCCGGCAGCCGCGCCCCCAGGAAATATGCCAGCGCACTGGCGATGGCGTAGCCCAGCAGCCCCGCGAACAAGGCCTGCTGCACGATAATGCCCGCCAACTGGGCGTTGCTCATGCCGATCGCCTTGAGCGTACCGTATTCGCCCAGCCGCTCGACCGTGGCCGAATACATCGTCTGGCTGACGATCACGATCCCGACCAGCAGCCCCAGCAGCGCCCCGAACAGGATGCCCAGCCCCATGCCCGTGCCGTACATCCAGAACCAGCGTGTCTTGAAGGAGAACTCGTCGGCCGTGTACACGTCCACGCCCTCGACGCGGGCCCGCACGCGGTCGCGCAGCTGCTCCGCCGTGACGCCCGGCTGGGCCTTGAGGACCACGTACTTGGTCTGCCGCTGGGTCATCATGCAGTAGTCCAGGGCGTTCTTGTAGCTGGTGAACACGTACGGCGAGGTCGTGAAACTGCCCACGCCCCGACAGAACCCCGCCACCCGCGCCTGATGACCATAGATCTCGGTCCGGTCGTCCAGACCGAGCGGCCGGCCCTGGTATCCGAACCGGACCCGTTCCCGCTCGTCGATGATCACGCCGTCCATCCACCAGATGTCGCTGCGCTTGCCGACGGCCATCTGCCAGGGCAGGTTCAGCTGCGAGTCGGGCTCGAGACCGACGATGGTGCAGTTCTCCTGCCGGCCGTCCGGGAGCTTCCACATCGAGAACTGCACGATCAGCCGCTCGGCCCAGGCGATGCCCGGGGTGGCCATGACCTGGTAGTAGCGGCGGTCGGTCATCACGTCGCACAAATCGAGGTTGCGGGTATTTTCCTGCATGACCCACACGTCGGCGCCGGCGTTGTCGATCAGCCCGCTGCAGTTGCGCATCGCCCCCAGCAGCAGCCCCAGGTTGAGTGTCACCAGCCCGACCGAGAAGATGATCCCCACCAGGGCCATGCCCAGCTTGATCTTGTCCTTGAACAGGTTGCGTCGCGCGATCGGCGGCATCCGAGATTTCCGACTCCCCGTGGCAGACAACATACTTCATCACAAGCCGTCGATGGTACTGGGAGCGATAACATACTTCAATACGATAAGGGTTTCGGACTCCAGATGGGGCGCATCCCCGGATCAGTGGCATGTCTGTTCCTATATGTCACCGCTGCGCGTTCACCTGCTGCCGCCCACCCGAGGTCTGACCCCTTGTAGCACGCCCGCACGCGATTCCCCGCATCCGATTCCCGTGGGGGCTTGACGGGGGTCTGACCCCTTGTAGCACGTCCGCATTCAGATCCACGCGCCAATTCCCATGGGGGCACCAAGACCTGAAAGATTCAACGGGGTCTGACCCCCCTGGGGGGAAACGCTGCGAGGGGTGCCACGGTCCTGCGCAGCAGGGCCGTGTCCTCGAACGCCACGGGGTCAGACCCCGGTGACGTGCACACCCGTCCAGGCCGCCATGAAATCCCGGCGTTGATTCCGCTGGGAGACGTGCGATCCGGGGTCAGACCCCTGGGAACACCGTTAGAACGCGTGCAAAATCAACTCCGCAGTTCGGGGGCCACGGTCCTGCGCTGCTCGCAGGGCCGTGCGGCGACACATGGAATCCGCCTGCGGACTTATTGATGCATGGACCCTTACGCGCTGCGGCCCGGCAGGCTACTCAAGACGAACGGTCAGGATTTCCCAGGCCCGCATGCACACCGGCAAAGCACCGTCAGCCATCGGCAGGACCTCCAGATCGTCCTCCAGGAGATTCGTCTTCACGGCCCTGTCGTATCGGCGGCCCGCGATACGCAGCTGGAACTGGCGCGGCTGGCCGGTCATCTCCGCCAGCCGGATCACCATGCCGCTGCCGCGGCGGGCGGGCTTGATCGCCAGAACGCAGACGCCGGCAGGCAGGCCCCGGATCCCCTCCAGCCGGTCCGATCCGGCTGCCAGCGGCAGCGGCGCATTAAATGCCTCAGCCAGATCAACAATCCCCGCATCCTGCCACCGGCCGGCGTAGGGCACCACCCGGTGCTCGAACACGTGCACGCCGGGGTCGCGCATCCGCTCGTAGTCCGGCGCGGAGTACGAGTTCGGCTCCTCCAGGCAATTGGGGAAGGCGGGCGACCGCAGCATGGAGATCAGCAGCGTGCCGTCCTCGCACCGGTGCGACGGGGTGCCGCGGTTGAGCACCGCCAGGCCCGCCCCGTCGTGCTCGATCGCCGCCCAGCCGACAGCCGGCCAGTCGCCGCCGGCGTTGTTCCAGCCCCGGTAGGTCATCTCGTAGCGGTCGCGCTGCAGGGCGCCGCAGGGGACCTGCGTCCACATCCGGTCCGTCGGCCAGCCCGTCGGAAAGGCCAACCGCACCCGGCGATGATAACAGGACCAGTCGATCTCCGTCCGCACGTCGGCGTAGGGCCGGCGGGCGTAGAACCGCCACCGCTGCCTCCAGTTCAGACGCAGGACCATCGGGTCTGGGGCGTTGTACAGCGGCTGGGCGTCCGGGTCGCTGCCGGCATAGACCAGCTCGATCCAGTCGGCGCACCGGCGAACGCCGACGCGACTGGCGGCCGGTGCCAGCTGCCGGCGCGGCCGATGCGGGTCGCGCGTCGCCCACGGGTCGCCGACGTCGTGCTCGACAATCAGCTCGCCGACCTGCAGCGCCCCGGCCAGCGCGACGGGCCGGTCGCCCAGGCTGACCCGTTCGATCCCCCGGCTGCCCGCCGTCACGCCGATCGCCTCGCCCGACCAGTCGATCGCCTCCGGTTCCTCAACCTGCTCGACAGGCGCGGGCTCGCCCGGGACCACCTCCACCTCCCCCGCCTGCCCCGGCGCCAGGTCGGGCACATCCGCCCAAAGCCGCTCCGTCCCCTCAGGGGATTGCGTTCGCTCGATGATCGCCGCTGTCTGCCCGGCCACCCGCAGTGCCAGCGGTCCGGCCGGCAGCGGCGTCAGCGGCCAGATCTCCCGCACGCCGCCGGTCGAGGCGGTTGCGTTGAGCAGGCGCAGGCCCGGTCCCTCGCCGCACAGGTGCGCGGCGCAGGCGTCTTCCAGGTGATCGTACAGGTCCATCAGCTCATCATACGCCGGGTCGATGATCGTGCCCGGCAGCGCATCATGGAACGCCCCGAAGGACAGATCCCGCCACAGGTCCCGCAGCGACGGGACCGCAGGCAGGTCCGCCCGCTGCCGCCGCTCCCACGGCGCGATCCGGCCGGACGAGTCCCTCTGAACGCGGGGCAGGCCATCGGGCACCGTCGCCGCGGTCTGGCCGGCGAGCGTCGCGAACGTCTCCGCCGCCGCCAGCGCCGCCTCAGCGAACCGGTGACGGCGTTTCAGCTCGATCCGACTGACCAGGCAGCCGGACGTCGTCGGGTTCCCGTCAGGTTCCGGAGACACCTCGCCAGCCGGCGGATCATCGCAGGCGGCGATCCTCTCGGCCAGCAGATCGGCCAGCGTCTCCTGCGTGCCGGTGCGATAGATCACCGGCCCGTCGTGCCGGTCGATCGCCGCGGGTAGATCCAGCGGCGGCAGGGCCTCCTCCGCAAAGAACGTCAGCGTGCCCAGCGCCGCGTCCAGATCGTCGAACCACCTGCCGGTCTCGAGCCTTCGGACGAAGTGCAGACCTGTGCCGCCGCACGCCGCGCAGCCGTCGCCCCGTCCCGTACACTCGGGACAAGGCGGATACTTCGTGTAGTCGTTGATGTGCCGGTCCGGCGGGACCTCGATGTAAACCACAGTGCCGTCGAGTCCGCGCCAGTATGCCCGCGACGGCACCTTGTACGACAGCGCCGCAATCCACCTCATGCCGCAGCCGGCAAAGATCTGCGGCATCTGCGCCGACGAGCCGAACCCGTCGGAATGCCAGCCGACCCGCGGGCGGCGCCCCAAAGCCTCCTCGGCCCACCAGATTCCCTCGGCCAGGTTGCGGACCAGCGTCTCGCCGCGGACCATGTTCGCGTCGGGGATCACCTCGCCCGAGCCCAGCAGGGCGATCTGCCCGCTCTCCCAGAGCCGCCGGAACGTCTCCAGCGAGCCCGGATGATCCTCGATATACCGCCGCAGCAGCCGGGACGACTCGATGTCGAAGCAGTACCGTCGGTCGGTCGCCGCCAGGCGGAGGGTCTCGTCCAGGACCGCCCTCTCGACGGTAACGTAGCTGGCGAGCGTCCGGCCGCGATTCTCGTACGGCCGGTCCCAGCAGCGGCGCCAGGTGTTGTCGAAGTGGTTCCGCAGAATAATGACGACGGTACGTTGGATATCAGGTTTCATAGGCTTTCCAGTTCATCTTTGCTCGTCGTGTAACCTCATACGCTCGGCGTAACACGGCCCTGCTTCCGGCTTCGTTCAACGGCAACTACGCCGGGACGAGTCACAGGACCGTGGCACCCGACCGCTCCTTGGCGACGTTGCTCTCGTGGCGCGGCTTTGTTCTGCCTTTGTGGCTCTGCCACTCGCGTCGCTGCGCTCGCTCGGGCGGACCGCCTGAAGGCGGTACTCCTAACGCCGCCTGAAGGCGGTACTCCTAACGCCCGCTGAAGCAGGTGCTCCAAGCGCCGCCTGAAGCCGGGACTCCGAACTGCACAGGCTCCCCGCGGGCGACACGGATGGCCGACTCGATCACCCGCAGTCCCAATGCTCCAGGTCCTCGCTCCACGCCAGCCCCAGCGCCGCGCCGTGCGGGCCTTCGCGATCGCCATGGAAGGCCATGATCCACCGGCCGCACGCCTCGCGCCAGTCCGCGACAAACGCGGCCGTCGGTCCGCCCGGCGCCCACGGCAGCGGCGGGAAATCGAGGTAGCGGACGTCGCGCCAGCGCAGCAGGTCGTCCGATCGCGCTACGCCGACCCCGCGGCCTCGCCGGCACGGCGAGAACAGCAGCACGAACTCCCGGCCGTCGAACACCACGCAGGGGTTTTCCACAGTCGAGTCGTCGGGGGTGTCGTCACGGGAAAGCACGGGCCGGTCCGGGCTCGCCTCCTGCCAGTCCGCC
>JAWLBS010000183.1:0-10144 GCA_041687575.1 Phycisphaerae bacterium
GGGATGGTGATGTTCTCGAGGTCGTCCAGCAGGCTGATGCTGCTGCCCGAGCCCGAGCCGCCCTTGTTCTCGTCGCCGCCCTCGCCCGAAGAGTCCAGGGAGAACACGTCGGTCTTGGCCGATTCCGCCTCCGTCCCCGCCTCCAGCGAAAAGACGCTGGTGTCGTTGCCGGTCGATTCCTCGGCCGGGGGCGCCTTGGCGGGCGTCTCGGCAGCTGGGGCGGGCGGCTCGCTGGTCAGGCCCGCCGCCGAATCCAGCAGGCTGATCTCGTCGGCCATGCTGTCGTCAGCGGCCGATTCCGGGGCCATCTTGTCGATCTCATCGGCCTTGTACATGACGTTGCCGCCGTCCCGGAACTCGCGGAGCTCGCCGCTTCGCACGAGTTTGCGGAGTTCGTCCTCGGACTTGCCGAGCTTCGCGGCGGCCTCTTGTGCGTTGTAGAAACCGGGCATCTTGGATTACTCCTTATCAATCGCTTGACGAACCGTTTTCCGGGCTCAGGGCCTGGCCGAGGTCGTCATCGAGCAGCGGGGCCGGCGAAGGCTCGCCCGGCTGCCGCTGCTGCCGCTGCGACCGCTGCCTGCTGACCAGGTCGCCGACCTCGCTGGGTGTCAGGCCTTCCACATTGTACTCTTCGAGATACCGATCGAAAATCCACGACCGCGAGCTGACCAGCCGCAATTTGCGGGTCGTGGGGATGTACTCGTAGAACCAGACCGTGCCGGCGTCGACATCCATCATGCAGATGCCGTAGGTCTTGGCGCTCATCTGCAGCGGAAAGGCGTGCACGCCCCGCGCCCCCATCATCGGCGCCTGCTGGGCCAGCGCCTCGCCCAGCCACGACCGGTCCGGCGGGACCAGCATCAGCAGCGCATTGACCGCCAGCAGGGCCACGATCAACCACGCGGCCAGCGTCAGCGAGCGGGCGAAGCGATGCTGTGCAACCATCGGAAGGTTCTCCGGCAGTCCTTCTGTCATCTGGCAACGCGCCGAACAACTCAAGGCGCCTCCAGATCACGCATTTCGCCAGTATGTTACAGGCACAGGCTTTACGCTGCAACACGAGGCCACAACATGGCCGGGCGGGGTGCGTGACACTTTGGGCGGGTGGTTCAGCCGGCCGCGGCCGCTGCCAGTGGAGGCGTCTGTTCCATGGGGTCTGACCCTGGCAGCGGGAGCGAGACCGCATGGCTTGCGGCGGGTTGTAACGCTGATGCTCACAGGTACTTACGACTGTCATTGCCCCCCGCCGGGTGCATCCGGTGCCGGTCGGGGCAGGGGTGCGATGGGCGGTAACGTCAAGTGCGGGCAGTGGTTACGTGCGTTGCTCCGTTGCGAGGCAAATAAGAGGTGGCTGTCCCTGGTTATGGTTCACAACCCCATTGCCGACCGCCCGTGTACGACTTACAATGTGCGTAGAGGTGCCACAATGAGCCGAACATTTACCGCGGTGCTGCACAAGGAAGACGACCTGTTTGTCGCGGAATGCCCCGAGGTCGGAACGGTAAGCCAGGGGGCCACCATAGACGAAGCCGTCCGCAACCTTCAGGAAGCCACGCAGCTCTACCTTGAGGAGTTCCCGTTGGAGGATGTGGGACGCCCATTGGTCACGACCTTCGAGGTGGCGCTGAATGCCTAAGCTACCCAGGATCTCTGGTCAACAAGCGATCAGTGCCCTGGAGCGACTGGGATTCCGCCAGGTTCGGCATCGTGGGAGCCATGTGGTGCTGCGCCGAGAAGATGCCGGCTGCGTCGTCCCCCTTCACAAAGAACTCGCCGTCGGAACGCTTCGCGGCATCTTGAAGCAAGCCAGCGTCAACCCGGAAGAGTTCGCGCGGGTCGTTCAAGGCCATTGACCAGTCGTGGTTCAAAAGGAAAGCCCGATGCCCATTCTCAACAACACCACCAGCCTTTGCCGCCACATTTGACGCCGTAAACGAAGCGATCTTCCTCGACCAACCGGTTCCCAAAGCCGACCGCGCAGCCGTTGCCCGGTGGATCGCCGGCGGCAGGGCGAGCAGCGCAGCTACCGCGGCATGCCCGCGCCGACGCCCTAGTTATCCCGCGACTGTTCACCGGCCAGCGACTGAGCTGCGGCACAAGCATGGGCCACGTCCTGGGTGAGGAGGGGTGCGCGCCTCTTCGCAGTTGTCCGTAAGTGGTGTTCTGTGGGCCCTTTATAGGCATGGGCGGGAATATGAGTAACGTCCCCATACTTCGCCCCCAGGGACCGCCAGTCTTCGCCCCCGCCGTTGCCGTACCTCGTTTACAAAGCAGTGCCGCCCGGCCTCTGGGACCTGACCGGCTGGCTGGCCGCCCCGCCCGTACGGCTCCACCGATGCCGCAAGGTCATCCGGCTGACGGCAACGGTTACTTTGTGGGCACACCACAGGCTCCGTCCAATAGTGTCCCATCCCTGAGGTGCAGCATTCCTCCGGCTCGCTCCGCTACCAGGGCATCGTGCGTGGTGAGGATGATCGTTACCCCCTCCGACCTGTTGAGCTCGGTGATCAGGTCCAACAGGATCGACGCGCGTGCGGAATCCAGCGAGCTCGTGGGCTCGTCCATCAACACGATTGCCGGCTGGTGCGCAACTGCACGGAGCACTGCGATCTGCTGGCGCTGGCCGTTCGATAGAGCATCCGGGTACGCTTCTGCCCTGTCTTGCAGCCCCGCCAGCTCCAGCAGTTGCCTTACACGCTGCGTTCTCCGCGACAACGTTTCATGGTTGACGACCAGAGGCAGCTCAACGTTCTGCCATATCGTCATCGTCGGCACGAGATTGAGCGTCTGAAAGACGAAGCCAACAAGCTTCCGTCGAAGCCGTACCAAGGCGCGATCGCGCAGCCCGGTAAGGTCATGGCCGAGGAGGTGAACCCGACCGGACGTCGGCTGACAGAGGCCCGCAGCCAGGTTGAGGACGGTGGTCTTGCCGCTGCCCGAGCTTCCCATGAGGCAGAGATACTCGCCCGGTCGGACGGACAGGCTGAGGTTGCGCAAGGCGGTGTATGCGTTAGCCCCTCGTCCATACGTCATCGTGACTCCGTCAAAGTCCAGCGCTGTCATATCGTTCGCAGTGCCTCCACAACAGAGATGCGACTGGCCCGCCGTGCCGGCAGGAACGACGCAAGCAGGCCGCTGACGAGCGCAGCTGAAAGCGGCAGGAGGACGGCGGTGAAGGTCAGTCGAGGGTTTATCACACTGGATCTGGCGAACAGCCGGAGACTTCCCATGAGGTGTTCCAGGTCGATTCCGCCGGCCAGAGACAGGATCCATACTGCACAGATACCCAGGACCTCTCCCAGCAGGGCACCGGTCGCCGTCAGGAGCATCGTCTCGCCCGTCAGCAGGCACACGATTCCCCAAGGGCCAACCCCGACCGTCCTCAGGATGCCGAACTCACGGGTCCGCTCTGCCACGGACACGACCATCGTGCTGCTGATTCCGAAAGCAAGGATGACAGCGACCAGGGCGGCCACAACCACTGACGCGGCCCTCTGGAGTTGAATCAGCTGTTGAATCGCAAAGAACGTGGGCTTCTGGTCCCACGTTTCAAGGGAGGCGCCTTCGGGAAGCATTTCGCGAAGTCGCGATGCCACCTGATCCGCAGCGCCAGGGGAGTTGAGCAGGGCGGAGATCTGCAAGCTGGTGCCTTCGGCAGCTGTCAGGCTCGTGATCGCCATAAACGGATCCGTCCCGAACTCGGCGTCAACGATCCCGACCACGCGTAACGGCTCGCGCGTCTCGGTCGACACCCACAGGTGCACCACATCGTCCACATGGGTCTTCAGCCTGTCAGCCATCCCCTTGCAGAGGACAATTTCGTCGGGGCCGCGCGCGAAGCGTCCGGCCTCGAGTCCGCCCTGCATGACTCCAAAATGGGTTTCAATGTCGGGTTCGCAGCCCATCAGGTAGACGGGTGTGATTCGGTCGTGTCCATGACTCAGGACGCCATAGCGCGAACTTCGAATGGCGGCCACTTCTACCGACGGGAACGAGCGGACCTTCTTGATGACCTGCAGATCGTCCGGACCCTGTGCCGTCCACCAGGCTGTCACGTCGCCGTTGGCAAAGCGGGCGATGTTGTAAATCATCCGATCGTCGACGCCGCTGAGGAAGGCTTGCAGGAAGACCAGTGCCGCCACGGACACCGTGATCCCGATGACGATGATGTAGGATTTGAACACGCGCCGGCGGAGCGACTGCCCCAAGACACGGGCCCAGAACGCCCCGTTGTAGCCTAATCGACGTTCCAATGGTCAGCCTCCGAGGGAACAATGGAACAATCGGGACATTGCCCGGTGCCTTGCCCGGTCAGCCCACGCCCCGCCGCGTGTACGCCAGCACCAGCCGGCTCGGCATCGTCGTCACCAAGTGCGGCATCCCGTATGGCTGGCCTTGATGGCTCGCGCGGTTCCGGGCGTGGCCTCTATGCTGCCCAACGGGAGCGTCCGTGTCAACAACCGGCCGACACGACGCCGTTTGGGTTGGCCGGAAACGGGACGGCATGCCCCCGACCGGACTTGCCCGGTCGGACCCTTGTCCTTCACGGCCAGCGACCGGCGGAAGCGGCGCGGGAGGGTACGCCTCCTACCGACTGCCGCCTTGATCGCACCGCCGCAACCGGAACGGTCCTGGCGATCAGGACCGAGCCTCCAAGGCCGTTCCGAACGTGTTCTCGACTACCCCCGGCAGCAGGCTGTAGATCGACCGCCCGATCTCGGACTCGAACCGCCTCTGAAGGTCCAGAAAGGCCTGCCACTTCGCGGGTGTCTGATCGTTTACCCCGCGGCGGATCGCCACGTCGACCAGTCGCTTTTCCATCAGGCAGAAACCGGCCGGCAGGGCGATCGCATCGCAGAGCTGGATCAGGCGGTCGTACACGTCGAAAGGATTCGCCGCCAGGACGCCCGCCACGAACTCGATGTCCCGCCGGGGGCAGTCCCACGCCCCGCTGGCCGCTTCCACGTCGGGGATGGAAAACGAGTGCGTCAGGCAGATCCGTGCCGCGCCCTCGAACCCTTCCGTCGCCAGGAACCGGTACCCGTCGACGACGTGCCGCATGTCGGTCACGCCCTCCCGCCGGCCGATGTCGTGGAGCAGTCCGCATATGTATGCCCGCTCCGGGTCGAGCTGCGGGTGGGCCCTCGCGATGGCCTCCGCCGCCCTCGCCACGTGGATCGAATGTTGGACCCATGGTCCGGGATTGAGAGATTCCGCTTGCCGAAGGTATTCCTCCGCCTGTGCTCGCGTCGGATATTGCATAGCCATTCCACCTTTCTCAGACCGTGCGGGCGCTCCCCCTTGCGGGACTTCCTTGGCTCCTTCGCAGCTCGGCCACTCGCATCGCTGCGCTCGCTCGGGCGGACCGCCTGAAGGCGGGACTCCAAGCGCCGCCTAAAGGCGGTACTCCTAACGCCGGCTGAAGCCGGGACTCCTAACGCCCACCACTTGCCCATGATTCTCGAACTGCACGTGTCATGGCCGCGAAGAAAGCGAAGGGGCCATGCGACAAACCGCGATTGTTTCTCGTCTGTTGCCGTGAGCACGCCATTCCCGTCGTTGTTGTTAATCCGCGTTTCATCCGCGTTCATCCGTGGCTGATACCGTCGTTGTTGCCGGACGACAAGGCCCTGCTCCCTGCTTCGGCGAACAGCAGCTACGCAGGGCGGGGCGCAGGACCGTGGTACCCGGCTTCGGGTGATGCTTCGGCAGGGGATGAGCTGCCTGGTCCGCGGCTCTACCGCTCCCTCGCGGTCGCGGGGCGTTTCTGCGGGCAGGCGGGTTTACCACTGCCTCACGGTCGCGGGGCGTTTCTGCGGGCGGGCGGGTCTTCCGCTGCGGCCTCACGCCATCGGCTCGACGCCGAAGTCCATCATCACCCGGCGGACCTCCTCGGCACTCGGCATGGCCGGCTGGGCGCCGAACTTGAGGCAGGCGGCGGCGCCGGCGCCGTTGGCGTACTGGACCGCCTCGGCCAGGACCATGCCCCTGGCCCGGCTGACGGCCAGGGCGGCGCTGAAGGCGTCGCCGGCGGCGGTCGTGTCGACCGGCTTGATCCGGAACGGCCGGACGTGCTCGAAGCGGCTGCCGTCGTAGCAGAGCGACCCCTTCTCGCCGAGCTTGAGCACAACCTTGTTCGCCCCCCGCTCGATGAGGGCGGTCGCCAGGAAGCGGGCCTCGCGCTTGCCGGCGGCCGGCTCGCCGGTCAGGAGCATGGCCTCGGTCTCGTTGGGGCTCATGATGTCGGCCTCGAAGAGGCCCTGGGGCATCTGCCGGGGGTCGGGGGCCGGGGCGCAGTCGAGGATCACCTCCACGCCGAGGCTGCGGGCCAGGCGTATCGCGTAGCTGGCGGTCCCCAGCGGGATCTCCAGCTGGATCAGGCAGACCTTCGACGAGGCGATGAGGTCCCTGGCGGCCTCGACGTCCTCGATCGTCAGTTTCGTGTTGGCCCCGCCGGCGACGGTGATGGCGTTCTCGCCGCGTTCGTCGACCACGATCAGGGCCACGCCCGTGGCGACCCCCTCGCTGACCTGGACGTGGTCGCAGTTGAGCCCCACGGCCTTCATGCCCGCCAGAAGCCGCTCGCCGAACGCGTCGTCGCCGATCCGCCCGACAAAGCGGCAGTCGGCCCCCAGCCGGGCCGCCGCGACGGCCTGGTTGGCCCCCTTGCCGCCGGGAATCGTGCTGAAACTGTGTCCCAGGACCGTCTCGCCGGGCTGCGGCACGTGCGGGGCCCGCACGACCAGGTCCATATTGACGCTGCCGATCACGCAAACGGCCGGGGCGGAATCTTTTGCCATCGCAGACTCTCCGATTTCGGGCTCGCCGACAGTGACCTGCGCTGCCGATTATATTCCGATGGGCCCAGGTTGACTTGAGCCTCATGGTTCGCTAGCTTTTGTGGCTCGGCTGCGAGTGGAATTATACGCTGTTGTCCTCAAGAAAGAAGTGACGCACACACGTGAGCGATAACCCCCGCCATTACTGTGGACTGTTCGGCGTCTACGGCCATCCGGACGCCGTGGAACTGACCTATCTGGCCCTGTATTCCCAGCAGCACCGCGGCGAGGAGGCCGCGGGCATCTGCTCGTCGGACGGCAGCCAGATCGTCCGATATACCGGCTCAGGGCTGGTGACCGACGTGTTCGACCAGCGGAAGCTGGAGCAGCTGCGCAACCCCCACGCGATCGGCCACGTCCGCTACAGCACCACCGGCAGCTCGCACTACCACAACATCCAGCCGTTTCTGGCCGAGTACGCCGCCGGGCAGGTCGCCGTCGCCCACAACGGCAACCTGATCAACGCCCCCCGGTTGCGGCACGACTACGAAAGCCGCGGGCACATCTTCAACACGACCAGCGACACCGAGGTGATCCTGCACCTGCTGGCCGACCCGAAGATCCAGGTCGCCGACGACCCGCTGGCCGAGGCCCTGCGCTACCTGCAGGGGGCGTTCAGCCTGGTGTTCCTGCTGCCGGACAAGATCATCGCCGCCCGCGACCCGTACGGCATCCGCCCCTTGTGCATCGGCAGGATGCCCAACGGGGCCTTCTGCGTGGCCAGCGAGACCTGCGCATTCGACATCATCGACGCCGAGTACGTCCGCGACGTGATCCCCGGCGAGATCGTCACGATCGACGAGTCGGGCCTGCGGAGCCGCCTGTTCGTCGACAGCCGGCCGACGCCCGCCCACTGCATCTTCGAGATGATCTACTTCGCCGACCCGGCCAGCGACGTGTTCGGCGAGAACGTGCATCTGGTCCGCAAGGCGATGGGGCGGCAGCTGGCGATCGAGGCCCCGGCCGACGCCGACCTGGTCATCCCCGTGCCCAACTGCGCCCGCTGCGCGGCCCACGGCTACCACGAATACAGCAAGATCGAGCTGGGCCGCGGGTTCACCACCAGCCACTACGTGGGCCGGTCGTTCATCCAGCCGAGCCAGCGGATCCGCGACCTGGTCGTCAAGATGAAGCTCAACGTCATCAAGCCGACGATCCAGGGCAAGCGGGTGGTCGTCGTGGAGGACAGCGTCGTTCGCGGCACGACGACCCGCGGCAAGATGGGCGCCCTGCGGAAGGCCGGGGCCAGGGAGATCCACCTGCGGGTCGCCAGCCCGCCGATCCGCCACCCCTGCTTCTACGGGATCGACTTTCCCGACCACAACGAGCTGATTGCCAACGGCCGGACGGTCGAGCAGATCCGCGACTACCTCGAGGTCGACTCGCTGGCCTACCTGTCGGTCGAGGGGATGCTGGCCTGCATGCAGTCGCCGCCGGACCACTACTGCGCGGCGTGCTTTACCGGGACCTACCCGGTGCCGGTAAAGGAGCAGCTCTCCAAGTTCGCCCTCGAACGGCACCAGATGAGGATGTTCGAGTAACGCCCTCGGGTATCGGGTGCCATGGCCGCGCTGTTGGCGGCCATGGAATTCACCGGATGCGCAGCGGCCTCGCGTACATCCTCAAATGCAAAGCGGCGTCTGCGCCGCCGCACTCCACAGTCGCCGCTGACGATGCCGCAGGAAATTGCCGCGCTTACCCGATGGCAGCGTGATCCAAGGCGGCGCGCTGCGGGCCGCACTTGATCGTGGCGGCATCCACCTCGGCCCCGCGCCCCGCGGAACGAGCCGTGATCGTGGCACCCTCGTTCGGACAGGTTGGCGGGCGCAGCCCGCCCTACACGCGACACCGCCTATCGCGGACCCGCCCCCGACTGCGTCCCGCGTGGGCGCTTGCCGCTCGGCAGGAACGCCAGCGAGCCGTCGAACAGGTAGTGGCAGAAGTACCACTCCGGCCAGCCGAGCTCCTTGCGGTTGAGGAACTCCTCGCGGCGGGCCTGCTCGAGCCCTTCCGGGTCGGCCTCTTCGGTGATCCACGGGTAGGTGTACCTGTGGTGCTCCCAGACGAAGTAGTTGCCGATGGCGTGGGCCTCATGCCGGTGGAAGTAGCACTCTTTGGCCTTGGCCTGGGCGTGGGCGCGGTTGAGGGCATCGAAGGCCTCGGTGACGAACGGGCCGACGGGGCGGCAATCGGCCCAGACCCGCTCGTCCTGCCGCTCAAAGAGGCTCGGGTCCTGCCTCAGGTCCCACGCCGAGGCGACCGTCCCGTCGTCGTTGTAGCAGTACATCCCCTTCATCGGGTCCATCCACCACCAGCGGCCCGCCACGCAGACCTCGATCATCATGTGCCCGCTGATGTGCGCGGCGAAGACCCGGGCCGGCAACCCCGCGATCTGGGCGAGCACGCAGTACAGCCGGCTGACCTCGTTGCACATGATCGCGCCGCGCTTGATCAGATCCTCCTCGCTGCCGCCCTGGAACCGGGGCTTGTGGCGGGGGCCGCGGTCGCGGTTGTCGCGGACCCAGCGGCAGATCGCCAGCGCCTTGTCCCTCGGATCGTCGAGCCCGGCCAGCAGGTCGGCAACAGTTTTCTCCAGCATCGGCCGGCTGCCCGGCTGGTAGTGCGTGGTCGGCGGGGTGAACTTCTCGGAGTAGATGTACCCGCACGTCCCGGCATTGAGGTGGAGCTGCCCCTCGACGATCTCGACATCCACGCCGCCGGTCCGCCCGTAGTAGCCGAGCACCCGCTGCATCCACAGCTCGCACCCCTTGCGGACCAGCGGCTCGTCGATGAGCTGGTGCTGCTGGAACCCCATGCGATCTTCGTACATGTCACGATCCCTCCGACAGACAGTCTACGCTCGCCGCCGACCTTTGCAGCGCGGCACCTGGCGGCGGCTTGCGGCCGTGCAGGACAACGGGAACCGAATATGGCATATCCGATGCTGCGCGGGCCGTCAACACAACGCGCGGCATCCCCTGCCGCGGCCGGAAGCGATGCCGGGAAGACAAGGTGACCGGGTGACCCGGCTTCGCCAGACAACGGCTACGCCGGGGCAGGCAAGGTGAAACGACAACGGCGGGGGTCTGGGGTCAGGGGTCAGGGGTCAGGGAACAGCCACGGCAACAACAACTGCAATATCAGCCACGGATGAACGCGGATGAAACGCGGATGAACGACAACGACCACGACAAGGCCACGGCCGTGCAAGATGCGAGTCCGCATAACAGATTCACCTGCGCAACCGCAGACCAGCAGGCCCCCCAACGACCCGGTGGCCGCGGATCCCGCGCAGGCGGTCC
>JAWLBS010000184.1:0-10119 GCA_041687575.1 Phycisphaerae bacterium
GCCGCAAGGATCTCCAGGTCGACCTCGCGCCGCTGCGGTGTGCGATTGACCAGACGGACCCGCCCCCGGCACCCGCCCGGCGCGGGGCGGCACTCGACATAGGCGCACAGGTCCTCCAGGCCGACCAGGTCGAACTTCAGGCTGAACCGCTCCAGGCCGGCCGCAGCGTCGAAGGCGTGGAAGTTCCTCAGCGACCGGTCCCGCCAGTCCGGCAGCTGCACCTGGCCCCCCTGCTCGGCAAACGCCAGGAGGAAATCGACGCTCCGCCCCTGGTCCCGCACCAGGTGACTGACGCCGGCGTACAACTTGGCGTACGGTCCCCAGGCCGGCACCGAAAGGTCCCGCGTCCGCGCCAACCGCTCGATATCGACCAGCCCGGCCATTTATCACCTCCTGATCCACCCCGGCTGCAAGCCAAGGTATTTGGCCCTCCCCCCCTGTCAACCCGTCGCCGCGTCACCGTCCTGCAGCCTGATTATCACGGTGTCATGTTGTCACCTTGTCACCACCCGCCCCCGGCCATTCCCATTCGCGCGGCCCTCCCTCTCGCGCCCGTAACATAACATGGCCCTTGGGGACTTGTTCTGGACGGCCAGAAGGCTAGAATTGTGGTCTTACCGCGACGCAAAGACTGTGACTCTGAAGCGGTCGCCCGAAAAGGAACATACTCGACGGAGGAGCGAATGCCTAACTACAAGACCGAAGATATCCGAAACATCGCCCTGGTCGGTCACGCCTACAGCGGCAAGACCACCCTCGCGGACACCATCCTCTATGTGACCGGCGCGAGCAATCGCAAGGGGAGCGTCACCGACAAGACCAGCGTCATGGACTTCGAGGATGAAGAGAAGGACCGCGGCTACTCGGTCGACTCCGCGGTCGCCAACGTCCAGCACAAGGGCAAGCTCATCAACGTGGTCGATGCGCCGGGCGCCCCGGACTTCTCCGGCACCGCCATCGCCGCCCTGACCGCCGTCGAGACCGCCGTCTGCGTCATCAGCGCCGCCGAGGGCATCGGCGTGAACACCCGGCGCATGATGCAGTATGCCGGCGACTACGGCGTCGGCCGCGCCATCGTCATCACCCACATCGACAGCGACAACATCAACCTCGAGGAGCTGCTCAACACCCTCCGCGAGATGTACGGCACCGCCGTCGTTCCGCTCAACCTGCCGGCCGGCGGCGGCAAGAGCGTCGTCGATTGCTTGACCAGCGATTCGGGCGACAGTGACATCGAGGACGTCGCCGACGTGCACCAGAAGCTCGTCGACGCCATCGTCGAGAGCGACGAGGAGCTCATGGAGCAGTACCTCGAGACGGGCGAGATCTCGCAGGACAAGCTCCTGCCTGCCGTCTCGCAGGCGATCACCGCCGGCAAGCTCATCCCCGTGATGTTCACCGCCACCCGCAACGAGGTCGGCGTCCGCGAACTGCTCGACGTCATCGCCGACTTCATGCCCTCGCCGGTCGACGGCATGCAGCGCGGCGTGGTCGACGGCGAAAGCACCCAGATCGTCAAGCCAGACCCGGCCGGCACCTTCGTCGCCCAGGTCTTCAAGGTCTGGATCGAGCCCAAGAGCAACATCAAGTACTCGTTCTTCCGCGTGCTGAGCGGCACGGCGACGGCTGATCTGGCCGCACAGGTCGACGATGACCGCAAGGGCCAGCGGCTCGGCCACATCCTCAAGTTCCAGGGCAGCGAGCACAAGGACATCGACAGCGGCATACCCGGCGACCTGGTCGCCGTCGCCAAACTCGACCTGCACATGGGGCAGATGCTCCACGGCGGGGTCGGCGGCCGCGTGCCGCTGCCCAAGTTCCCCAGCCCGATGCTCAGCGTCGCCATCGAGCCCAAGAGCCGCGGGGACGAGGTCAAGATCAACGAGGCCCTCTCGAAGCTCTCCGACATGGACCCGTGCTTCCAGACCGGCCGCGATCCGCAGACCAGCGAACTGATCGCCAGCGGCATGGGCGACCTGCACCTGCGCGTCATGCTCAGCCGCATGAACCGCTTCAGCAAGGTCGAGGTCAACACCAAGCCGCCCAAGATCCCCTACCGCGAGACCATCACCGCCAAGGCCGACGGGCACTACCGCCACAAGAAGCAGACCGGCGGCGCCGGCCAGTTCGGCGAAGTCTTCCTGCGGGTCGAACCCATCGAGCGCGGCAGCGACCCGTCGCTGGAGTGGGACTGGGCGATCTTCGGCGGGACGATTCCGGGGCAGTTCGAGCCGGCCATCCGCAAGGGCGTTGACGACCTGCTCCGCGACGGTGCGATCGCCGGATACCCGCTGCAAGACCTGAAGGTCTCGATTACCGACGGTAAGCACCACCCGGTCGACTCCAAGGAGGTCGCCTTCCGCATCGCCGGCAAACTCGCCCTGCGTGACGCGGTCAGCAAGGCCAAGCCCGTGATCCTCGAGCCGATCGTCAAACTCGAGGTGACCTGCCCCGTCGACAACGTCGGCGACATCACCGGCGACCTGGCCAGCCGTCGCGGCCGGCCCCAGGGCCAGGAAACCCTCCCCGGCGGCATGGCGACCATCATCGCCACCACACCGTTGTCCGAGGTCAGCGACTACAGCGGCCGGCTCAGCAGCATGACCGGCGGCCAGGGCTCCTACGTCATCGAGTTCAGCCACTTCGAGCCCGTGCCACCGCAGGTCCAGCAGCAGCTGGTCGCGGCGTTCAAGCCGAAGGAAGAAGAGTAGACCTGGCGGCCGCACCGCCGCAATCGCACATAACGGGCCCGGCAGCCACCGCTGCCGGGCCTTTTTCTTTTGGACAACCGCGTCCATGACAAAGAGATACGATTCCGCGGGCGTAACAAACATCTCGCCGGCCCTTAGCGCGGACCTAACACGACCCCAATATAATCGCACGGGGGTTATATTGTGGAGTTCGAGGAGACAGAACGAACATGGGCAAGGAAAACTTGCTGGTTGTCGACGATGAAGAGGACATTCTGCATCTGGTCGAGTACAACCTCGCAAAGGACGGCTATCGCGTCACCTGTGCCGCCAGCGGCGAAGCCGGACTCAAGGCCGCCCGGACCCAGGCCCCGGACCTGATCATCCTGGATCTCATGCTCCCCGGGGTCGACGGCCTGGAAGTGTGCAAGACGCTCCGCAGCGACAACAAGACCCGGCACATTCCCATCATCATGCTGACCGCCAAGGGGGAAGAAGCCGACGTCGTCACCGGCCTGGAGCTCGGCGCCGATGACTACGTCACCAAGCCCTTCAGCCCCAGGGTCCTCGCCGCGCGCGTCAAGACCGTCCTGCGACGCAAGAAGCAGGAGTCCGACGACGGCCAGGCTGTAACCCGCGTTCGGGATCTGACCATACATCCCGGCCGGCACGAGGTCCTCGCCCGCGGCAGCCTGGTCGATCTGACGTACACGGAGTTCCGCATTCTGCACCTGCTCGCCCGCCGCCCGGGCTGGGTCTTCACCCGCTGGCAGATCATCAACGGCGTGCAGGGCGACGACGTTGTTGTAACCGATCGCTCGGTGGACGTGCATATCGTTTCGCTGCGCCGTAAACTTGGTGAGTGCGGCGAGTACATCGAAACGATTCGAGGGGTCGGATACAGGTTCAAGGAATCGACATGAGACGCAGGCGGCTGCTCTGGCAGCTCTATCCCTCCTACATCCTGCTGACGGTTCTGGCGTTGCTGGGCGTGACCTGGTACGCCACGGTGACGATCCGGGAATACCACCTCAGCGAGGTCGCCGCCGACCTTGCCGCCAAGGCCCGCCTCGTGGAAAACAGGGTCGCGGATATCCCCGTCATCGAGACAGCCACAGTCCAGCCCCTCACCGAGCGGCTCGCCAATACCTACTTCTCGCGCATCACCGTCGTCCTTCCCGACGGCCGGGTTGTCGCCGATACCGGCGCCAATCCCGCGCGCATGGTCAACCACGCCAACCGCCCCGAACTGATCGAGGCCTTTCACGGCAAGCCGGGCACGGCCATCCGCTTCAGCGAGACGCTCAACGAGGAGACGATGTACGTCGCCGTACCGGTCAATCGCGACGGCCGCATCGTCGCCGCCGTACGGACGGCCGTGCCGATGACCTGGATCCGTCACGCCCTGCGGCAGATTTTCATCCGCTTGTATGTGGCGGCTTTGGTCGCGGCCGTGATCGTCGCGATCGTCTCGCTGGCCATATCGCGGCGGATCAATCGTTCGCTGCGGGAACTGACGCGCGCCGCCGAAGCCTTCGCCCGCGGCCAGCGCGAACTGCAGCTGCCCGCCACCGAGACGGTCGAGTTCCGCTCACTCGCCCGGGCGATGAACCTGATGGCCGGTGAACTCAACAGCCAGCTGCATACCGTCCGGCGTCAGCGCAACCAGCTGGAGGCCCTGCTATCCAGCATGCAGGACGGCGTGCTGGCGGTCGACAGCCAGGAAAACCTGATCATCCTGAATGAATCGGCCGCCCGGCTGATCGGTGCCGATCCCCGCCGTTCGCTGGGCCGGAGCATTCAGGAGGTCGTCCGCAACACCGACCTGCAGCGGTTCGTCGCCGAGGTCCTCGCCAGCCAGAGCCCCGCCCGCGGCGAGATCGTCCTCGAACACGAGGGCGAGCAGTTCCTGCACGTCCAGGGCACGGTCCTTCGCGACACCCAAGGCACGGACATCGGCGCGGTAGTCGTCCTGCACGACGTCACCCGCCTGAAGCGCCTCGAGAACATCCGCAAGGACTTCGTCGCCAACGTCTCGCACGAACTGCGGACCCCCGTCACGCTGATCAAGGGGTTCATGGAGACCCTGCTGGACGGCCAGGAACACGACCCCGAGGACATCCAGCGATTTCAGGGCATTGTCGCCCGCCAGGCCGACCGACTCAACGCAATCATCGAAGACCTGCTCAGCCTCTCCCGGATCGAACAGGATCAGGAGCGCTCGCAGATCCCCCTGACCGACAGCCCCGTCTGCTCCGTCATTCAAGCCGCCGTGCGGGTCTGCGAACCAAAGGCCCAGGCGAAACAAATCGCCCTGGAAGTGACCTGCGAACCGGGTCTGCATGCCTGGATCAACGCCCCCCTGCTCGAACAGGCCGTGGTGAACCTGATCGACAATGCGATCAAATACAGCGATCCCGACCGGCCGGTCCACGTCCAGGCCGCCCTCGACGGCGATGACCTGGTGCTGACCGTGCAGGACCGAGGCTGCGGTATCAGCAAAGAGCACCAGGACCGGATCTTCGAGCGGTTCTACCGCGTCGACAAGGGCCGCAGCCGCAGCCAGGGCGGCACAGGCCTGGGTCTGGCGATCGTCAAGCACATCGCCCAGGCCCACAGCGGCCGCGTCGACCTGGAAAGCGCACCCGGCCAGGGCAGCACCTTCCGTATTCGCCTGCCACGCGTCCGTCCCGTACCGCCGCCTGCCGACGAGGTGGCGCCGTAGCGCCATAGGCGACACCAGCCCTCCCCTATGCCGCGGTCGGGGGTTTCGGGGCCGAGTCCAAGGCCATCGAGGCCGAATCTGGTACCGAACCGCAACGTATAGTTGTCCTGGTCGAGGAAAAAGACAGAATCATGGGCTTAAAGGGCTTGATCTGTATGGGCATGAGACGGTAGACTGCGTATATTGAATCTCGGAGTGGAGGTTCAGCTCTTTCGCCAAGAGTATGACGATCAGCGGAGGCCGATTTCTTGCGGCGTCCCTGACGATGAGTATCGTCACTTACTCTTGCACCCTGTCTGCATGGATGTGATTTGCTGCGATCAGCAGTGATGGTGTTACCCTGCGCCATTGCTGCGGGCAGGAGGTCAGTATGACAGGTACAGTCGTGTGCTATCGGCCACGGTTGCGCCGGGGAGTCGTGCGCACGGAGTGTGGCGACGAGCTGGTTTTCGAGGCAACCGGCGACATCGAAGCGATCTACGGCGACGATGTTGTTGAGTTCATGTTCGTCGGCCCCGAAACCGACAGACACGCCAGAGTGACGCGAGTGGTCCGCACCGCCATGCAGGACTCCGAGCGGTACGAAGGCCTTCTCCGCGACCTGTTCGGCGGACTGGAGATCGAGCGGGTTCCATCGAATTGAGCCGGTCGGGACGACGCTACGGATTCGATTTCCATATCGATTCGGATCCGCGTGCCGGCTTGTCGGGTTCAGTCATGTCCATGGTAGTCTGTGCGCCGTGATCCGCGTGTTCGTGATATGCCCGCCAGCAATGCGTCCCCCGTTGCGACGACGGGACAGCGGATGAGGATCCAGCGGCCTGGCCCGCCCCATCGCTTTTGCCCGCACCTTTCAGAGCGTCTATGATTCCACGTCTAAAGGCCTGAAAAAGATGTCAGGCGGTTCTAACACCGATCTGATGCGGATCGCGGAGGGAAAATCATGCGAGAACTGCCCGTTGCCGATGCGTTGAACTTCTTGTACCCGCAACCCCTGGCCTTTCTCAGCGTGACCGCGCCGGGCGGCGCGCGCAATGCCATGGCGCTGGGATGGCTGATGCAGGCCTCGTTCGAGCCGCCGGTACTCGCCGTAGCCGTCTCTCCGAAAAACCAGTCCCACCGACTTGTCGAGCAGACCGATGCCTTCGTTGTCAGCCTGGCCGGCGAGGGTCAGGGCGACCTGATCAATCGGCTGGGCACGATGAGTGCGGCCGGGAGCGATAAGCTGCAGCAGGCCGGCGTTGAAGCGACTCCCGCCCCCAATACCGGGGTCCCCATGATCGAAGGCGCAGCGGTGCACTTCGAGTGTCAGGTTGAAAAGCGGGTCACCGTCGGCGACCACAGCGTCTTTTTCGGCCGGATCGTCGCCGCCTGGGTCCCCGAGGCCCCGGTGCTGAAGATCGACAATTTCGGCGCCCAGCAATATGCACCGGCCGAGCCGGGCAGAAAGGCATAGGGGCTTCGTTCAGGACAACAGCCCGGACAGTTTCCTCACGTGCCCGCAGGGCGGGATTGACCGTACTATTCCAGCCGCATAGGCTTGCAGTAGCAAGTGAAGCGCAGCTCCGGTCGTGGGACTGTCGGTTCGCGGCCGGTACAGCGGCGAAAGGCTCCCCCGGACCATCTGCCGCTTTCATTGAGAACAAGGACCGCGTTATGGACCAGACGAGTACCAGCTTCTGGCGGTATTGTGGTACCGCGCACTGGGAGCCGAACATCAACATCCTGGAGTCCGTGGACTCGTTTCACGTCTGTCTCGACGTAGCGGGAGTACGGCGCGAGGACATCGATGTGCAGGTGCAGGGCGGCAACCTGCTGGTGCGTGGGCATCGGCCGGTGCCCCGGCCGGAGACCGAAAGCCAGCAGCTTCGCGTGCACCACATGGAAATCGAGCACGGCCCCTTCTGCCGGGAGCTGGAATTGCCGCCCGACGTCGACCCGCAGCGGATTGCGGCCCGCTACAAAGACGGGGTCCTGTGGATCGATCTCCCCAGACAGTCCCAGTGAGCAGAACCATGAACCAGAATTCCCGAGCCATCACGCCCCAGGAAACGCAGGAGCCGGAAACCGCCCCGCCGGCCGAGCTGTCGATCGGCGGCGGTGAGTCCCGGACTGCCGAACCGTCCATCCCCGATATCCTGCCGCTGCTGCCTGTCCGCAACACGGTGCTGTTTCCCGGCACGGTGATGCCCCTGGGCGTCAGCCGCGAAAAATCGCAGCGGCTGATGGACGCGGTGCTGGCCAGCGAGAGCAAGATGCTCGCCATCGTCGCCCAGAAGGAAGGCGAGATCGACAACCCCGGCTTCGACGACGTCCACCGCACCGGCGTGGCCTGCGTGGTGATGAAGCTGCTGCGCGGCCGGGACAACGAGCAGAACGCGATCATTCACGGCCTCGTGCGGATCCAGGTGGTCGAACTGGCCCAGGACGAGCCGTACTGGACCGCGCGGGTACGGGTCGTCGAACCGGTAATCCCGGACCGGCCGGACCTCGAGGCGATGATCCACAGCGTGAAAGAGGGCAGCCGGCAAATCATCGAGCTGAGCCCGAACATCCCCGATGAGGCGGTCACGGTGCTCAATTCGCTCGACGACCCGTCCGCCCTGGCGGACTTCGTGGCGGCGAACCTCACCGAAACGGTCGACGAGCGGCAGGACCTGCTTGAGACGCTCGACGTGTTCGACCGGCTGGAGAAGGTCAACGCCCGGCTCGCCCAGCGGATTGACGTGCTGGAGACGTCCCGGCGGATCCAGGAGCAGGCGCGCAGCCAGATCGAAAAGACGCAGCGGGAGTATTTCCTCACCGAACAGCTCAAGGCTATCCAGAAGGAGCTCGGCGACCTCGACAGCCGGCAGGCCGAGTCCGAGGAACTCCGCAAACAGATCAAGCAGGCGAAGATGCCCGCCGAGGTCGAGACCGAAGTCAATCGCCAGGCCGACCGCCTCGAGCGGATCCCCCAGGCCTCGCCGGAATACTCGGTCAGCCGCGACCACATCGAGTGGCTCGTCAACCTGCCTTGGGCGAAAAGCAGCAAGGACAACCTGGACATCAACCGGGCGGCCGAGATCCTCGACCAGGACCACTACGACCTCGAGCGGGTGAAAAAGCGGATCCTGGAGTTCCTGGCGGTCCGCAAGCTCCAGCCGACCGGACGCGGACCGATCCTGTGCTTCCTGGGCCCGCCGGGCGTCGGCAAGACGAGCCTGGGCCAGTCGATCGCCCGGGCGCTGGGTCGCAAGTTCATCCGCATGAGCCTGGGCGGCGTGCGGGACGAGGCCGACATCCGCGGGCACCGGCGGACGTACATCGGGGCGCTGCCCGGCCGGATCGTCCAGGAGATCCGCCAGGCCGGCACCAACAACCCGGTGTTCATGCTGGACGAGGTCGATAAGATCGGGGCGGATTTCCGCGGCGACCCGGCGTCGGCGCTGCTGGAGGTGCTCGATCCGGAGCAGAACCGCAACTTCGTCGACCACTACCTCGGGGTGGCGTTCGACCTGTCGAAGGTGCTGTTCATCGGCACGGCCAACTGGGCCGACCCGATCCCCGCGCCGCTGCGCGACCGGATGGAAGTCATCGACATCCCCGGCTACACGGTTTTCGAAAAGGTGAAGATCGCGCGGCGGTACCTGATCCCCCGCCAGATCGAGCAGAACGGCCTCAAGGCCGAACAGATCGACATCACCGACGAGGCCCTCGACGACATCATCGGCAGCTACACCCGCGAGGCGGGCGTGCGCAATCTCGAGCGGGAGATCGCCGCGGTCTGCCGCTTTGTCGCCGCCGACATTGCCCGCGCTGGCCGGCAGGAACATCACGTTACGCGGGAGAACCTGACCGAGTACATCGGCCAGGCAAAGTTTGCAGCCGAGACCGCCCTGCGAGCAGGTGTACCCGGCGTGGTCACGGGGATGGCGTACACACCGGTTGGCGGCGAGATCATCTTCATCGAGGCAACCGCGATGCCCGGCAAGGGGAACCTTACGCTGACCGGGCAGATCGGCAACGTCATGCGGGAAAGTGCGACGGCGGCGTTCAGCCTGATCCGCAGCCGGGGCAAGGAGTACCTGGGCCCCCGCTTCAAGAACAACCTGGCGAGCCAGGACATCCATATTCACGTGCCAGCCGGGGCGATCCCCAAGGACGGCCCGTCGGCGGGCGTGGCGATGCTGACGGCGCTGGTGAGCCTGCTGTCGAACAAGCCGGCGCGGGTGGACGTGGCGATGACCGGCGAGATCACGCTGCGCGGCATCGTCCTGCCGATCGGCGGGGTGAAAGAGAAGGTGCTGGCGGCACACCGCGCGGGCATCCGCACGGTCATCCTGCCCAAACAGAACGAAAAGGACCTGGTCGACATCCACGAGGACGTCCGCAACGACATGGAGTTCCACTTCGCCGAGAAGGTGGATGAGGTCCTGAAGATCGCGCTGGGCAAGCCGCCGAAAAAGGCCGCCAAACCCAAGGTCAAACGAGCGGCCAGCATGGAAAAGATCCGCCCGGACAAGCGGGCCAGCCGCAAGCCCAGCCCGCCGCGCAAGCCCACGCCGAAGCGCAAGGCGTCGGCGGCGGGGCGCAAGACAGCAGCGGCGTCAGGCCGCAAGGCGACGGTAGCGGGGCGGAAGAAATAAAGGACTCCCCACCCCCGTTGTCATCCTGAGCAACCCGTCGTCATCCTGAGCAACGCGAAGGATCTCTACCAAGCGG
>JAWLBS010000185.1:0-10085 GCA_041687575.1 Phycisphaerae bacterium
GCCGAGCAGCTGTTCGACGAGGCCGTCCGTCGCGGCCAGGCCGACAAGGAGAACCGCTCCAGGTTCGTGCAGGACATGATGGATGCCGCTGAGCAGACGCGCCGGGACATGGAGAATCTGGTGGCCGAACAGGTCCGCAAGGTGGTCAACCAGATGAACCTGGCCACGCGGGATGACATCGCCCGGCTGGAGGCGAAGCTGGACGAGTGGCGCCGCCAGGACTAAGGGATTATGCCGCGAATCAGGCATCGGCTTGACAGGACGCTGGATCACCTGAGGCGCTATCAGCACATTCTGCGGGTGCTGACCAGGTATGGCTTTCAGGAGGTCGGCGACGCGCTGCGCGCGCGCCTGGGCTCCCGCGCCCGCGAGGTCGGCCACGTGAGCCCGGAGGCTCGCCTGCGCAGTCGCCCGGAGCGGATGCGGATGGCGCTGGAGGAACTCGGGCCGACGTTCATCAAGTTCGGTCAGCTGCTTTCCACGCGCCCCGATCTGCTGCCGCCGGAGTACATCGCCGAGCTGGAGCACCTTCAGGACCGCATCGCGCCGGTCCCCTTCGACCAGATCCGCCGCGTCGTCGAGCGTGAACTCGATGCGCCTCTGGCGGACCATTTCCAATCCTTCGAGACAGAATGCCTCGCAGCCGGCAGCATCGCCCAGGTCCACCGTGCCACCACGCTCGACGGGCACCAGGTGGCAGTGAAGGTTTGCCGTCCCGGTGTGAAAGAGTCGCTCAAGACCGAGTGCGAGATCCTCGAGGACGTGGCCGCGATCATCAAAGCGACGCTGGCCGAGGACGAGACGGTGGACCCGGTGCGCCTGGTCCAGGAGTTCACCGAGGCGGTGCGCTACGAAGCGGACCTCGCCCACGAACGCGAGAACATGGAGCGGTTCGAACAGAACTTCCATGACGACCCGACGGTGCACATCCCGCGGGCGCTGCCGCAGTGGAGCTCCTCCTGCGTGCTGACGATGGAGTACATTGATGGCGTCAAGCCGGGTACCCGCTCAGCCATCGCCGCAGCCGGGCTGGACCCGAAGAAGGTCGCGGACCACGGGGCGAATTTCGTGCTGCGGCAGGTGTTCGAGTTCGGGCTGTTTCACACCGACCCCCACCCGGGCAATCTGCTGATCGCCCCCGGCAATGTGGTGGTCCCGCTGGATTTCGGGCAGGTGGCGAATCTCCAGCAGACCGAGCGCCGGCTGCTCGGCGAACTGGTGCTGGGAATCGTGGACCAGGACGCGTCGTCGCTGGTGGATGCCTTCGAGAAAGAGGGCATGCTCGATCCGCGGACCGACGTCAACCGGCTCACTCGCGACGTTGAGCAGATGCTCCGCGTCTATCACCAGATGCCGCTCAAGGACATCCCCTTCGCGCAGATGATGGGGCGGACGTTTGAAGTGATCCGTCAGCATCGTGTCCATCCGCCGGCCGAATTCACCCTGATGCTCAAGAGCATGATGACCATCGAATCGGTCGCGGTGACGCTGAACCCGGACTTCCGCCTGATCGAGGCGCTGCGCCCGTACGCGCGGAAGATGGCGACCGAGGAACTCGACCCGGGGCGCCTGCTGCGCAGGGCCCGTCGGGTGGTGCGGGACACGGCGCAGCTGGCGGGGCGGCTGCCGGGCGATGTCAACGTCATCCTGTCGAAGCTGCTGCGCGGGCAGTTCCAGGTGCACATCCAGCACGAACACCTGGAGGATCTGGGCAGGACCTTCGAGCGCAGCAGCAACCGCGTGAGCTTCGCCATGATCATCGCGGGGCTTCTGATCGGATCGAGCATGCTTGTCACCCAGCACGGGTACGTGCTCGGGATCATCGACACCCAGACCATGGGCGTGCTGGGGTATATAGTGGCGGCCGTGCTGGGCCTGGGCCTGCTGGTCAGCATCATGCGTGGCGGCAAGTTGTAAAAAGGGGCGGCAGGCGGGGGTCTCCTGGCGGCCGCCGCAGCCCCAGGCACTGGATGCAGGAAGACGGGAACGGCTATCCGGAGCAATGCGGCCCGCCCCGATCGCTTCGGCTTCGTCGTCTTCTCTCAGGACGTGGGAGTTGACAGGCCCGATCCGGGCGGTGCGGCGGCCGGGGCGGCGATCAATACTTTTTCGTTGATACGTCCGGCCACCACGCTATATTGGATATTGAGGCGGGCCGATTGTGGTCCGCGCCGCATTTCAGGGGAAGGGCCTCGTCTGCCGCCGCCGTCGCAAGGGCAGGGGCTCTGCCGGGACAGATGGACAACGAGGAGAACACCATGAACACGATGCGGACGAACTGCGGTCGCAGGCCGGGCTGGATGATGAGGGAGCTGCTGGTTGTGGCGGCGGCTGTGGTCGGGCTTGCGGCGCCGGCCGGCGGGCAATGGCAGTGGCAGCACCCGCTGCCGCAGGGCAATACCTTGCAGGGCATCTGGGGGACCGGGCCGGACAACGTCTTTGCCGTCGGCGGTTACGGGACGATCGTCCACTATGACGGCGTGGCATGGTCGGTGATGAGCAGTGGGACGCCCCGCAGCCTTGGCGACGTGTGGGGCAGCGGGCCGGGCGACGTGTTCGCCGTCGGCGCCGGCGGCACGGTTCTGCATTACGATGGCACCGCCTGGTCGCCCATGGCCCGCGTGACCGACGCCGATCTGCACAGCGTCTGGGGCAGCGGGCCGGGGGACGTCTATGCCGTCGGCACCGTCGAAACCATTTCGCCGCGCTCCCGCTACAACACCATCCTCCACTACAACGGCACCGATTGGTCGGTCGTGATCGACAGGCTCCCCGGCTACATAGCCGATATCTGGGGCAGCGGGCCCGACGACGTCTATGCAGTTGGTTCCGGGGACAGCATCCTGCACTTCGACGGCCAGACGTGGTCGCCCATGAGCCTCGGACGCCACGAAAACCTGTCCGGCGTCTGGGGCAGCGGGCCGGACGATGTGTTCGCCGTCGGCGCGGGCGGGGACATCTTCCACTACGACGGCCAGGCCTGGTCCGCCATGGTTGGCGGGGGGCAGATCAACTTTTACACGGTCTGGGGCAGCGGCCCGGACAGTGTCTTCGCCTCGGGCGAAGGCGGCACGGTTCTCCATTACGACGGCGCCACCTGGTCGCCGGTGCGGGCTTTGTCGCATGACTACATCTGGAGGCTGTGGGGCAGCGGTCCCGAGGACCTGTTCGCCCTTGGGATCTACGGCAGGATCCTGCACTACGACGGTCAGGCCTGGTCGATCATGACCGGCGAGAACATCTATCAGTTGCAGGATCTGTGGGGCAGCGGTCCTGCCGACGTCTTCGCGGTCGGCTTGGCCGGCACGATCCTCCATTACGACGGCGGCTGGTCGGCCATGCCCAGCGGCACCGGCGAGGGCACCTTCCTCACCGGTGTCTGGGGCACCGGTCCTGCGAACGTTTTTGCAGTCGGGATCGACTATTGGCATAGAGACAGCAGCGTCATCCTGCGATATGACGGGACCGGCTGGTCGAACATGGCCGGCGGCAACGACTACGCCGGTCTGCAGGGGATCTGGGGCAGCGGCCCGGACGATGTCTTCGCCGTCGGACGGCAGATCCTCCACTACGACGGGACCTCCTGGTCAGCCACGAGCAATCCGGTAGACTACGGGGGCCTGAATGCTGTCTGGGGCACCGGCCCCGACAACGTCTACGCCGTCGGCACCTCTCGCGACTGGTCGACCGAGATGCCGTGCGGCACGATCATCCACTTCAATGGGCGGTTCTGGTCCATCGTCCGGTTCGGCGGCGTGTTGCCCCTTTATGGCATCTGGGGCAGTGGACCGGACGACATCTTCGCCGTCGGCTATGGCCAGTATGCTGCGGACATGCCCTGGCAGGCCGTGATCCTTCACTTCGACGGCGTCACGTGGAGCGAAATGCCGTGCGGCGCCACCAGGCTCAATGCAGTCTGGGGGACAGGCCCCGACGACGTCTACGCCGTGGGCGACAAGATCCTCCACTACGACGGCACGAGGTGGACGCCGATGGCCGTCGAGGCGGGCGGGGGCGCTCTCTATGCCGTCTGGGGCGTCGGCCCCGGTGACGTGTTCGCGGCCGGCGGCGGTGGCGCGATCCTCCACTACACCCCCGTCCCCGGCGACGTCACCGGCGATGCCCGCGTGGACGGCCGGGACCTGCTGAGCCTGGCGCGAAGCTGGAACCGCTCGGCTGGCGAGGCCGGCTACAACCCCGCCTGTGATCTCAACAACGACAACGTGGTAAACGCAGTGGATTTGGCTATCCTGGCTGGGCAGTGGGGACGGTAGGTTCCCGATGACGGCCTGCAGGACGCGGAAGTAAGGAAGTGCTGCCCATGCTGTTTACGCACATTGACCCGCAGAACGTGAACGAAACGGTCATCCGCATCGAGGGCCTCGCCCGGCCCGTCACGCTGGCACACATCACCGACAGCCATCTGTGCGAGGTCGACGACCGCGATGCCGATGCCGCAGACAGCGCGAACGCCACGGGCGAGAAGTTCCGCAACCACTCGCCCACACGCGAGTCGATGCGCACCGTCTTTCAGGGCGTGCTCCGGCGCTGTCTGGCCGCGGGGCCGGACTGCTTCCTGCTGACGGGCGATATGGTCCACTTTCCGACCCGGGCCAATATCGACGCCATCACCGCCGATCTTGCCGCGACGGGCAGGCCGTGGCTCTACACCCCCGGCAACCACGACTGGCAGTACCCGGGTCGGCCGTGGACCGACGCGGTCCGGCAGGAGTACTACCCCCGCTTCGCCCCGCTGGCGTGCGGCGACGTTGCCTGCCAGGTGCGCGAGGTCGGCAGGGTGCTGCTGGTCGCCATCGACAACAGTATGTACCAGGCGAGCCCGGCCCAGGTGGATTTTCTTCGCCGGCAGCTCGCCACGGGCAAGCCGTGTTTGCTGCTGCTGCATATCCCGCTGTACATCCCGTCGCTGCTGCCGGATGTGATGCAGCGGTGGAACGCCCCGATCATGATGGCCTGCCCCCAGGGCTGGACCGACCAGACGCGGACGCACTGGGGCGTGCCAGCTACCGAGCCCGCCACGCAGGAGATGCTCGACCTGGTGACGGGCGGCGAGGCATCCAACCTGGCGGGCGTGTTTTGCGGCCACATCCACATCCCGCACGCCGACGCCGTGCGGCCGGAGTGCTGGCAGTACGCCCCCAGGCCCGGCTACCTGGCCGGCCACCGGATGATCCGGCTATTGCCGGCGTAAGCAGCCGGCTCGGCTCGGTGAAGCCGGCCATGTGCGGCAAACCAGCCGCCATCCAAGAGGTCCGATCCTGGGGGGCGGCGCGCATCTACTTGACCCCCAAGAAGAAGGGCTATACTTCTGAAGAGGAGACGTCATCAATTCGTCTTCGGTCTTCGTGGTAGCGGAGTAGAGGAGGACGTTCTTGTGAGTCAACAGTCAAGATCTCCCCGCGGGGCGCAAGCCGCCTCAAGCACCACCGGCCCGAGTCCGGGTGGGTGGCTGGCCCGTCGCTGGAACCCGTATCTCGTCGGCGCCGGCATCGGCGTGCTCAGCTGGATCACATTCGCGCTGATGGGCAAGGCCCTGGGCACCAGTACGACCATCGCAAAGAGTGCCGGGCTGATCGGGTCGGCGGTCGCGCCCGAGCACGTGGCGGATAGTCCATACTACGGCAGATACTTCGATGCCGCCGCGGGCAAGTACATGTTCGACTGGCAGTTCTTCCTTGTCCTGGCGATGTTCGTCGGGGCGCTGATCGCCCGCAAGCTCAGCCGGGAACGGTTCGTCGAGCACGTGCCGCCGCTGTGGCAGTGGCGTTTCGGGCCGAGCCGGGGGCTTCGCTATGGGGCGGCCTTTGTCGGCGGGGTGATTCTGCTGTTCGGCGCCCGGATGGCGGGCGGGTGCACCTCGGGGCACGGCATCAGCGGCAGTTTGCAGCTGGCGGTGAGTTCCTGGGCGTTTTTCCTGTCGATGTTCGTCGCGGGCGTCGTGACGGCGCTGGCTCTTTTCGGAACGAAAGGACGCGACCATGTCCTGGCTGATTGACCCGAATGTCCGCATGATTATCTATGGCCTGCTGGCCGGGCTGGTGTTCGGCTTTCTGTTGCAGAAGGCGAAGGTTACCCGCTACCAGGTGATCCTCGGCCAGTTCCTGCTGAAGGACTTCACCGTCCTGAAGGTGATGTTGACCGCGATCATCGTCGGCGCCGTCGGCATCTGGGGCATGCAGGCGATGGGGGCGGGCTTTCCCCTGCACGTCAAGGGCGCCACGCTGTTGGCCAATGTGGCCGGCGGAGCGATCTTCGGGATCGGGATGGCGATCCTGGGGTACTGTCCGGGCACGGGGGTGGCGGCTGCCGGCGACGGTTCGCGCCACGCCGTCGTCGGGATCCTGGGCATGATCGTCGGCGGCGGGATCTATGCGGAGGTTTATCCGCAGATCGAGGACGGCCTGCTGAAGGCGTGGTCGGTGACCGTCGGCGGCAGCAACAAGGTGACGCTTGCGGAACTGAGCGGCGTCTCGCCGTGGTGGTACATCGCGGGGCTTGTCGTCATCGCGGCGGCGGTGTTCCTGGTGCTCGAGCGGTGGGAGCGTGGGCGGGCGGCGACCGCCTGACCGGGCGCCCCGCGCAGGCAGAAGCGCCAGGTGGTGATGCCGGACCCGGCGGTGCCGGAGGCGCTGTCGCCGCCGGTTCGGCTGAAGTGCTAGCATTGTGTGGTGGGCTGGAGACAGCGTGGCTGCAGCGGCGCGGTCGCGTACGACGGAGGCTGCCGAACGCAAGGCGGCTTGCACGGGGGAAGCGCAGCATGGGTGCACACTGGCAGGATGCCGTCGATATGGAGGCCGCGCCGCCGGGGTTTGACTACAACCCCTCGGCCTGGTTCCGGCGTGTGCGCTTCAGTCTGCTGGCGGCGACCGCGATGCTGATCGCGGCGTGGATGTCGCTCTACCAGTTCGAACTGATCGGTGGCGTGTGGGACCCGGTCTTCGGCGAGGGCAGCGAAAAGGTGTTGACGTCCGAGACCGCCCGCCAGATGGACAGGTGGCTGCGCGTCCCCGACGCCGCCCTCGGGGCGTGGGGGTACATGAGCGAGGCGGTGCTCGCGCTGGTCGGCGGCACGCGGCGGTGGCAGCACCGGCCGTGGATGGTCATCCTCTTCGGAATCGACGTGATCCTGCTGGGCGGGGCCGGGGTGCTGCTGGTGATCATGCAGGGCTTCGTGGTGGGCGCCTGGTGTACGCCGTGCCTGATCACCGCGGCGATCAGCCTGATCCTGGTCTACATGGCGTACGACGAGGTATGGGCCTGCATGAAGTACCTCTGGCGGGTGTGGAAGCGGACGCGCAGCGGCGCGAAGGTCTGGCGGGTCTTCTGCGGCTATCCGTTGGATGTGGCCGAAGAGGCCGCCTTGCCGAGGGGGGCAGGCTGATGTGGGGACGCGTCGTCGAGATCATGCTGGGCCTGTGGCTGCTGCTCAGCCCGTTCATTTTTGAGCACTGGCAGCGGGGCGAGACGGGGCTGTGGGTGAGCGACTTTGCCTCGGGCGGGGCGATCATCGTCTTTGCCGCGCTTTCTTTCTGGCAGCCGGCACGCTTTGCGCACGTGCTCAACTTGGCGGTGGCCTTCTGGCTGATCGCCTGGGGCTACTTCTCCGGCGGCTATCCTTCGGCGCCGGGTTATCAGAACGAGATCCTGGTCGGGTTGGTGCTGATCTTCTTCGCGATCATTCCAACCAATGCGACCCAGCCGCCGAAGGCGTGGCGGGACTACTACCTCGCCCGTGCGCGGGAGGGGATCGGGCCGAAAGGCTGACTGCGGCGTCTTCAACCCGCGCCCGGCGTTGCCCACAACCAGGTGGACGTGTTTTTCATGGAGCCGGACACCGGCCGCTACCTCGGCCGGCTGTGTCACTTCAGCAAGTGCCCCAAGGACAAGCTCGCCTGCTACGTCGAGGGTTGCGGGGCCGTCCCTCTGCTGCAGCAGGACGAGGACTTCGCCTTCGACTGGTCAAGCGCTTCGCAGGGCAGCGTGGTGTTGTATGATCGCGGCGGGGCAGGCTGACGGAGTCGGTCCTTTCTCACAGCGGACTGGCAGCGGCATCGTTCTGGATTACGATTCCATCGGCGCCCCGTCCCTGAATTTGGACGGACCGCCCAGCGGCAATATGGAGTGCGGCGCCGAAGACGCCGCTTTCAATCAGGCTGCCATCGGCTTAACGCGTGCGAATTGGCGGCAGGCGCCCATCGGCAATCCCGCAGGCTCTTGCGGCGTGTGCAGCCCGATCGGGGACCACGAGAGCTTACCGATTGTTGGTGCCGTCCCCTGAATTGTCCGGGCCACTCGTTGCGGTGCTGCCTGAGGCGTCCATTCGCACCGCCAGATCGTCAGCGGGGCTGGCGGTGGCGCCCCCGTCATCTCGTGCATTGATCCCTGCGCTATAGAGCAGGTAGCCGCCATCGGTCTGTCGGTAGATCACCGGCTGATCAGTGAACAGGTCGGTCGGCACCTCGGGCAGGTACTTCGGGACCAGATCATCGAGCGCGGCCGGATATGATCCCGCTTCGTCGTGGAACGCCGCCAGGGCGAGTGATGTGATCGCCAGGCGCCGCCACATGATCGCCGTCAGTACGGGCTTGCGCTCGAAGGTGAGTCGGGGCATGGCAACCAGTGTGAACCGGTGGAAGAGGATCCGGCTGCGAATCTGCAGGCGCTGCCATGGACTGGCTGTAACGAGTCTGACCATGCCGCCCAGGCTGGTGTATCGCTTGGTGACGTCATCGGCGGTCTCATCCATGACTTGCGCGGCCGTTGCTTGCAGCTCGAGTCTTTCCGCATAGCTACTCGCCTTGTGTAGGGCCGCCATGGTGTGGACCCGCACGGGCGGTTGACCGCCGATGTGGCGTGCATCCACTGCGGCTACAACCTTCGCGGCATTGCCCCCGACCAGGTCTGCCCGGAATGCGGCCGCCCCTGCCAGCAGTCCATTCACCCCTACCTCGCAGGGCGGCAACGGGCCGCGCTGGCCCCGCGAATCGCCGCCCGAGGAATGGCCTGGGTCGCTGCCTCGCAGATCACGACGATTGTGCTGCTGCTCATCCTGGCCGGCATGCGGCGACTGCTTCACTCGATGTTCCTGACGACCGAGAACCTCAAATGGTGGGTCAGCCATGGCATGCTCGTTTCGCTGGTCCTGCTGACAGCCGGCGTGTGGCAGGTCGCGACCCCGCGCATGGCACGGCTGCTCGGCGATACCACCTGGGCACGCCGGTGGAGCCGGCTGCTGTTTCTCGTCTTGCTGGCCTTGACGATGCTGTTCGTCCTGACGCCGAACAACGGTCCGTTCGACCCGACCTGGCTCGCCGTTTCCCTCCTCGGCCGTCCGCTCCTGCAGATCCTGGCCTGGTTCACCCTCCTGTGGTACCTCCACTGGCTGGCGATCCGCATGGCAGAACCCATGCTGAAGCGACGTACGCGTCGCACAACCTGGTGGATCCTTGGCGGGCAGGCGGCGGGCATTGCGTGGGCGGCATTCATCTTCTATGACGTGGTCTCCTCGTACGCGGGTCCCTGGACGAGCCGCATTATCCTTGAAGATCCGCTTCGCGACGTTGCCGAATACCTGATCTTCGGCCTGAATCTGGCCATCCCCGCAGCCGTGACGGTTCTGGTCCTCGGATGGCGTCGTCGGCTGCTGGATCGCGGCCGGGCACCAGAGAGTCCGCCGGCCTGAAAGGAGGTGACCGGCTCATGGACAACAACCTGAAACAAACTTTCGTCACCCGCATCCTGTCGGAACTCGCGGCGCTCCCAAGGCACACGTGGTCGGCGATGTCAATCGCGATGCCCACGTCAATGTGATCGACCTGGTGACGGTGGCACAGGCTTTCGGCCAGTAACCGGCCGGTGCGAGGCAGAGGTCCTTTGCGTTGCTCAGGATGACAACCTGTTCCGGGAACATGCAGGGCCTCCATCGATTTGCCGTTTCCATCCGGCCCGCTAACATCTTCACGGGACCTGTTTGTCGTGCGAACCGCAGTATGGAGGTCGTGAAGCGATGTCGAACCAGCGTCTTGTACTCGTGCTGACCGGTCTGTCGGAGGAGGTCATCCAGC
>JAWLBS010000186.1:0-2194 GCA_041687575.1 Phycisphaerae bacterium
GCGAACATCAACTGGGGCGGCTCGGACCGGGAGTTATTCTATAACGATGTGAATACCGCGACCTGGGCGCCATTCGCCTGGAAGCACGACCCGATCGCCAAGACGCGCGAGCGGATGGGCGGCACCGTCTACCATGCCTCGGCCGACGGCAGGTGGCTGATCTCGGCCAACATGACGACGATGCGCAAGACGCAGCCCGGCTACGGGGTGCGGGTGCCGGACGAGCATGTTCGCTGGAACGTCGGGCCGGCGGCCGATGATGGGTTTTACCTTACCGACACGCGGACGGGGCAGTGCCGGCTGCTGCTGTCGATCCGCGACGCGCTGGCGCGCGCGAATCCGCCGGTGGCCATCGACGATCCGTCCCGCTGCGAGATCTACGGGTTCCACTCCAAGTTCAACCCGCAGGGCGACCGGCTGATGTTGAGCCTTCGCTGGTTCGCCGCGCACGACCAGCCGCGGTTCAACCTGTTCGCGGCCGGCCATGACGAGGTGCGGTTCGCGTGGGTGACGGTCGGCCTCGACGGGGCGGACCTGGCCTGTGCCGTCGGGCCGGAGCAGTGGGTCAAGACGGGCCATCACGCGACGTGGTTTCCCGACGGCCGGCGGATCTCGATGAACCTGAAGATCGACCGGGACAAGATGCGCTTCGTGCAGGTCAACGCCGACGGCAGCGACTTGCGGAAAATGCTGAATGATGCGATCGGCTCGGGCCACCCGACGGTGCATCGCGACGGGCGCCACCTCCTCACGGACACCTATGAGAACGAGCCGGTCGCCTTCGGCGACGGGACGATTCCGTTACGATGGGTGGACCTGGCGACGGGGGCGGAGCAAGTGGTCGTCCGGGTCAACGTGGCGCAGCCGTGCAAGGATGTGGCGATGCGAGTCGACGCCCATCCGGCCTGGGACAGGACGTGGCGCTACGTGACGTTCAACGCGCTGCTCGACGGGACGCGCAGGGTGCTCGTCGCGGATATGAAAGAGCTGCTCTCGTAGCGCCGCAGGGCGCGGCCCGTGGATGTGCGGCTGCGCGGTCTCGCGGTGCGTCGAGCGGATCGGCGGTCGGGCCGTAATTGGATCGGCCGGCCAGGCCGCATGAAAGGCAAGGTTGCAGAACAGGACGGGGACCCACGCGGTTCCAGGAGGAGACAAGCATGGCGCAGGAGATGCAGGTTCGCTACGAGCCGTTGCTGGACGACGTGGTGGCGCTGCGGGCGGTTCCCAGCGAAGGCAATTTCATGAATATGTACCTGCTCGGCGGCAAGGGCGCCGCCACGCTGGTCGACGCGGCCGTGCCCGACGCGGGCGCCGGGCTGATCGACGCCCTGAAGGCCAATGGCTGGCAGCCGCAGGACCTGCAGCGGCTGGTCATCACCCACGAGCACTGGGACCACTACGGCGCGGTGCCCGCCGTCCGCGCCTGGGCCCCGCACGTGCAGGTCGTCGCCCACGTCTACGCCGCCTGGATGATGACCCAGCGCTGGACGCGGTTCATCGTGCCCGGCTGGCCGTACGGGGAGCCGACGCCAGAGACCTTCGAGGCTTGGCAGGCTGACCAGGGGATGTTCCTCAAGGTCGACGGCATCGTCTGGAACGAGGCGACGCTCGAGGTGGCCGACCGGCCGTGGCGGGTGCTGCACACCGCCGGCCATGCGCAGGGGCACATCGTGCTCGCCGACGAGCAGCGCAAGGTGGTCCTGGCCGGCGACGTGCTGCAGGGGGTCAGCGACGCGAAGGGATGGCTAGGCCTGTACACCGACGTGAAGTCCCAGCGCGAGAGCCTTGCCCGGATTCGCGACCTGCGGCCGAGCCTGGTGCTGATGGGGCACCACCAGCCGCTGCGCGATCGGCAGATCGACGAGGAGATCGACCGGTGCATCGAGCGGCTGGATGTGCTGGCCGACGAGGTCGGCCGGTGTGTCCAGGCCGGCCAGAGCGACTACGGCGTACTCGTCCGCCGGGCCTACGAGCGGGTCTTCGGCGCCGCGCCGCAAGAGCCGCCGGCGCACGCCCTCCGCTCGGTCCAGGCGGTGCTGGCCGGGCTCTGCTACGAAGGGAAAGTCCGCCTCCAGCGCGAGGACCGGTGGGTCTGGCAGGGTTGAACACGTGACGGACCGGCTCTCGCAGCGCCTGGGCGCGGCTTTTGTTTGCTGGCAGTGAAGGCTGCGGCGCTTCTCAGGGGTCTGACCCC
>JAWLBS010000186.1:2294-10011 GCA_041687575.1 Phycisphaerae bacterium
GGGGTCTGACCCCGTGGCGTTCGAGGGGGCCGCGGGGTTTACCGCTCCCTCACGGTCGCGGCTCGTTGACGAAGGACCGTGACACCCCTCGCAGCGTTTTCCCCCCCCAGGGGGTCAGACCCCGTTGGATCCTTCAGGCGTCGGTGCCGCCACGGGAATCGGATGCGGGGATTCGGGTGCAGGCGTGCTGCAAGGGGTCAGACCCCCGTCAAGCGCCCGCCCGCCACCGATTACAGAATGCAGCCGCTGCACCCCCTCGAAACCGCGTACGACTCGTCTACGATATCCAGGTATGTTACGATATCCGGTCTGATGCGACGGCCGCCGGGATGTTCGCCGTCGCCGGCCCGGGACAACCATACGAAAGGACGGACAGCGCCGCATGGCCAAGGCCCGACGCGAATTCATCTGCGATAACTGCGGGGCGATGAGCCCCAAATGGTCCGGCAAGTGCACCGCCTGCGGCGAGTGGGACAGCCTCGTCGAACAGCAGCCGCTGCTGGGCGCCGAATCAGCCCGCGCGATCGATTCCGATGGCGAGGTCAGCGTCGCGCCGCTGGCCGAGATCCGCGCCGGGCGGCTCGAGCGGCTCGCCTGCGGGATCGAGGAATTCGACCGCGTCGTCGGCGGCGGGCTCGTGCCGGCCGCCAGCGTCCTGGTCGCCGGAAGCCCCGGCATCGGCAAGAGCACCCTGATGCTCCAGGCCGCCGCCGCGCTCAACGCGGCCGGCCACGACTGCATCTACATCAGCAGCGAAGAGTCCCCCGAGCAGATCCACCTGCGGGCCTCGCGCCTCGGTCTGGCCGGCAGCAACCTGCAGGTCGCCTCGCTGGGCAACCTGCCGCAGATTCTGCACCTGCTGCAGCGGCTCAAGCCGGCCGTGGCGGTGATCGACTCGGTCCAGATGATCTACAAGCCCTCACTGACCGCCGCCGCCGGCAGCCTCGCCCAGCTCCGACAGTGCGGCACCGAGCTGCTGATGGCGTGCAAGCAGCTGCGCTGTGCGACGATCCTGGTCGGCCACGTCACCAAGGCGGGCACGATCGCCGGGCCGAAGATCCTCGAGCACCTGGTCGACACCGTGCTGAATTTCGAGGGCGACCGCTACCAGACGCTGCGGCTCGTGCGGACGATCAAGAACCGCTTCGGCAGCACGGAAGAGCTCGGCGTGTTCGAGATGTCCGACAAGGGCATGCAGCCGGTGGAGAACCCCTCGGCGATCTTCCTCGAATCGACCGGCCGCAACCGCTCCGGCAGCGTGGTCACCAGCGCCGCCGAAGGCAGCCGGATCCTGCTGCTGGAGATCCAGGCCCTGTGCGTGCAGAGCGTCCTGGGTGCCGCGCGGCGCCGGGTGACGGGCCTGGACGGGGGGCGCGTGGCGATGATCCTGGCGGTGCTCGAACGACACTGCGGGCTGCGGCTGGGCGACCAGGACGTGTTCGCCAATGTCGTCGGCGGCGTGAAGGTGCCCGAGCCGGCCATCGACCTGGCGGCCGCCCTGGCGATCGCCTCGGCCGTCAGCGACCGCCCGATCGCCCCGGGCACGGCCGCGATCGGCGAGATCGGACTGGCCGGCGAGGTGCGGCCGGTCAACCGCTGGCGCCTCCGCGTGGCCGAGGCCGCGCGGCTGGGCCTGCGCCGCATCATCGGCCCCCGCGGTTGCGAGGGCGGCGCCAATGACAAGGATGTCGAACTGGTCCAGGTCTCCAGCATCAACGAGGCCCTGCAGCAGACGGGGCTGATATGAGTAGGGTGGGCTGCGCCATGTAGAGCGGGCCGTGCCCGCCAAAGCTATGTAGGGCGGGCTGTGCCCGCCAAAGCCCCGCCAGGGGCGAGAGAATCTGCAGGGTGGGCTATTGCCCACCAAGGCCTTACGTTCGAAAGATCCCATCCGGCCTGGCGTCGCGCCGCCGGATGGACAGGCAGAATGACATGTGCGTGCGTCCCGCGGCGGTCCACCCCGCCGCGGCAGTCGCCGCACCGGAGTGCATAGGCGTGGAAATCAGCAAGAAGTTCCGTTTCGAAGCCGCCCATCACCTGCCCAACGTGCCGATCGGCCACAAGTGTCGCCGGCTGCACGGCCACTCCTTCGAGGTGGAGGTCTTTGTGGCTGGCGAGCCCGACCCGCAGACCGGCTGGCTGGTCGATTTCGGCGAGATCAAGTGCCTGGTCGCGCCCGTGCTCGACCAGCTCGACCACACCTACCTCAACGAGATCGAGGGCCTGGACAACCCCACCAGCGAAAACATCGCCCGGTGGATCTGGAAGCGGCTCAAGCCCCGGCTGCCGCGGATGTCCCAGCTGGTGGTCCGCGAGTCCGAGACCGCGACCTGCATCTACCGGGGCGAGTGAGACTGCCAGTTGGACAGCCCGCTTCGCCTATGATTGAATGCTCGTCCGGATTTTGGACAACGCACGCTACAGGAGTGCCCCCGATGGACCAGAAGGACCTGCTCGACACGTTCGACAACCCCCACCCGGGGCGCGACTACGAGATCACCCACATCGCCCCCGAGTTCACCTCGGTCTGCCCCAAGACGGGCCAGCCGGATTTCGGCACGATCATCATTCGCTACGTCCCCGACCGCACGTGCGTGGAGCTCAAGAGCCTCAAGATGTACCTCCAGCAGTACCGCCAGTGCGGGATCTTCTACGAGGACATCACCAACGTCCTGCTCGACGACCTGGTCGAGTCGCTGGCGCCCCGCTGGATGGAGATCGTCTCGAAGTGGCGCCCCCGCGGCGGCATGCGCTCCATCATCCGAGTCCAGCACGGCCAGAAACCCACCGGCATCTGAAGAAGATGTCGCCGCCCGCAGGCGGCACGGCCGCCGCACAGGCTTCCGGGGGTCCGACCCCTGGCAGCACGTCCCCGTTCAGATCGACGCTGTGATCCCCTTGGGGGCACCGAGACCTGAAAGATCCAACGGGGTCTGACCCCCTGGGGCAAACGCTGCGAGGGATCCCACGGTCCTGCTTCAACGAGCCGCGACCGTGAGGGAGCGGTAAACCATGCCGCGTCACGGGGTCAGACCCCGGTGACGTGCACAAGCAGCGGGACTGCCAAGAAGTTTCGGCGTTGATTCCGCCGGGCGACGTGCGCCTCGGGGTCAGACCCCTGGAAAGCGCCACCAGACAATGATGCCCTCCGCTCGCAGGTGCCGGCACCGCCGCACAGCTTGTAGCCCGACCTGTCTTCATGGTACACTTGGTTCGAACCAACGGCGACTGGTGCCGACCAGGAGATAACATGATGCCTCAGAGCCCGAACCTTAAGCTCCGTGAAGACCGGATTTACAATTTCCGCTCCCGCCAATCCGATGGGGCGGCCAGCCTTTACGTCCGGATCGCGGATGAGCTCATCCAGCAGGTGACCGCCGCCTCGGAGGCCGGGCCGCTGTTGTTGCCGCAGGAGCGGGACCTTGCCGCCCGGTTCAACGTCAGCCGCAGCACCATCCGCCAGGCGCTGACGCTGCTGGAGCAGTACGACCTCGTCCAGCGCCGCCGGGGCCACGGCACCCTGATGACCCGCCCGGCCGAACAGACCCTGCAGGTCTGGCGGTTGCGGAACAAGCACGTGCTGCTGCTGCAGTTCAGCTCGGGTCCGATCCGTCACAACGTCGGCTACTACGGCAGGATTCTCGCCGGCATCGTCGCCGAGGCCAAGACCCAGCGGCAGAACCTCGAGGTCAAGTACCTCTACTATTCTGGCGAAGTGCCCCGGACGTATCGCGAACTGCCCGATCGCGAACGCATCGCCGGCGTGATGATCTCGGGGATGTTCGACGACAGCTTCCTCGGGCTGTTCACCGAAAACGACATCCCGTGCGTGTGCGTCGACTACTGGCCCCATGACCAGCACACCGACGCGGTCACCGTCGACGTCGAGGCCGAGGCGTTCCTGGCCGCCGAACACCTCGCCCGGATCGGTTGCCGCACGCTGGGCGTGGCCGCGTTCGGGCGGCGCAAGCATGGCGAACAGATCGTCCGCTTCGACCCGGACGTGTGGCGGTTCATCGGCAATCTCCGCCGCGCGGCCAACCGCCATGGCCTGCTGATGCGCGATGAGTGGATCATGACGATCCCCGGAACCGACCAGGTCGCCCAGCGGGCGATGGACCGCTTCTTCATGCTCGAGCAACTGCCCGAGGCGATGCTCTGCTTTGATGAGACGGTCGCCACCCGAACCGTCGAGGCCCTGCGACGCCGTGGGCTCAAGTATCCCGATGACATCAATGTAATCACCCGCAGCGCCGAACCGATGAGCCAGGATCTGACACGCCTGCAAAGCCGGCCCGAACAGATCGGTCAGACGGCCATGCGGATGCTGCTCGACCGGATCTATCACCGCCGCGACTACCCGATGCGCGTGGGCGTCAGCTCCATGTTCGTACCGGGTGAATCGACACGGCAGCCGGAGGCTTCCAGCTTCATGTAACCGTCAGGAACCGGGGGACGAATCGGCATCGGCGGGTTGTACGGCCATGGTCGCCGGCGCCGAGGCGGGGGCCTCGCCCGCGGGCTTCGTCCACGCGCTGACCAGCGCCTGCAGGGCGTGGCGGCCGGGCACCGACCAGGTGCTGCTGTCGACCGATTGAAGCTTCTCCACCATCCGCTGCAGGGCTGGGGCCTGCCCGGCGGCGCGGCGACTGGTCAGCTCCTGGCTCAGGGCGACCAGCACGTCCACCAGCGCCCCGGATTGCCCGCCCGCGATCTGCTGGATCGTCGTCGACAGCAGGTCCGGGCTGCCGATCTCGATCAGGACCTTCGCCAGCGCCCCGGTGGCCGTCGAATTCCCGGGCTGCAGCATGACCACCCGGACCCACAGCGCGGCAGCAGCCTCCTTCTGACCGGCTGCCTGCTTGGCCGGTGCCAACGCCCCCAGCAGAACCGACTGCAATTGATGGTCGCCGTTGCGGGCGGTGGCCTGTGCCAGGGCCGACTCGAGCACGTCGATCAGCGTGGCGATCTGCCTGGCGGCGACCGTCAGGTGCTGGAGCTCGGTCTGCAGGGCGGCCGGGTCCAGCCGCAGCATGATCGCAATCGCGGCGTCCCTGGCGGCCCGGCGGACGCCGGCCGATGCCTCCGCCGACGGGTCGCAGCGGACCAGCAGTTGCGGCAACTGGCCTTTGCCCCCGATCTTGCCCAGCGCGGTGCAGGTGGCCTCCCGCACGGCCGGCTCCCCGTCGACCAGCAGTGGCGCGAGGACCTGTTCGGTATCCTGCGAGGTGCCCAGGTCGGCGAAGGCCTTGACCCCGATCTGGCGCAGCGCCACGTCCGGGGCGCTGACGGCCGCGACGAAGAAACTGCGGAACCGGGCGTCGGCCATCTTGGCCATCGCCTCGAGGGTCTCCTGGCGGAGGCGAGGGTCGCCGGCGCTTTCGAGCCGTTCGGCCAGGCCTGCGACCACCTTATCCTTAAGGTCCTGCGGCACGATACTGGGGTTGCCGTGCTGGCAGAGGAGCCCCAGCCCGGCGGCCGCGCTGGCGGCCATCCCGGGCTCGCCGCTGTCGAGCCGCGCCAGCAGGGGCTCGACGGCCTGCGGCGCGCCGAGCCGGCCGAGGGCGCGGACGATGGCCTGTTCGACGGTCGGTTCCGATTCGTTCTGCAGTGCCGCCAGCAGCCGGTCGGCGTCGTCGCGGTGCCGCAGGTCTGCCAGCACGCGGACGGCCTGCAGGCGGATGCTCGCGACGGGGTCCGGATCGCGGAGCGGCTCGTCGCCGGGCAGCGGGCCGATGATCCTGCGCAGCCGGTCCGCGACGTTTTCGGGCACCTGCTTGCCATCGGTGATCAGCATGTTGACCAGGTCGATGCCCACCGAGCGGACGTCCGGGACCTGGTGCTCCAGGCACGCCACCAGCAGCCCGGGCTGCTCGGCCTCGGGGGTCTTGTAGTACAGGTCGCGGTAGGCCCTGCCCAGCAGCGACCGCAGGTGCTTGATCTGCTCGTCCTTCTCGCGATTCTCCTTGACCAGCGAGGCGTTCAGCTCCGCCATCCACTCCTGCGGCTTGCGGTTGCGGTTGGACTGCCACCAGCGGCGCCACCGCTGCAGGTCCGCGCCGAAATCCACCCCGGTCAGCTGCCGCAGCGCCCCCAGCGCCGCTACGCGCACCGCTTCGTCCTGCACGTCGAGCAGCTCGATCAGCGTCTCGATCGCGTTGCGATCGGCCAGCCAGCTCAGGACCGCCACGGCCGCCAGCCGCTGGGTCCGCGGGTTGGCGGCGGTCTCGGCGACGGCCGTGAGTCGCGCGGCCAGGTTGTGCTCACGGCAGTTCGCCAGGGCGGCGATCACCGCGCCCCGCACGTTCGGGTCTTCGCTCGCCAGGCCCGCCAGCAGCGGATCGACCAGCGCGGCCGGTCCGATCTTCATGTCGATCATCGCCTTGGAGACCGCCAGCAGGACGGCGGGGTCGGGTTGTTCCTGAAGGACGCGGCGGATGGCCTCAGGGCCTTCGGTCTGGTTTCGCAGCAGGCGCTGGGCGCCGATCTGGCGGGCTTCGATCGAGTTCTGCCCGGTCAGCAGCCGCAGATCCTCCTGCGTCTGGGCCGAGATCGGGGCCGAGGCGGGCGCCTGGCGCGCTGCCGGGTCCACGGGTTGTGCGGCGGCGGCCGCGCAGCCCAGCGCCAGCAGCAGGCCGCCCAGACAGGACGCTGCCGCGCGACGAAGCAGGCGCGTCCGGCAGCGGCGACCGGGGTTGCGGTTTGTATCGCATGGGAGCCATTTTTGACTGGACATGGGCATCGGTTCAGACTCATTGTACCGGGGGCCCCTGGACCGCCGGGTCAATCCACTGCTTCGGCCACTTACTTATACGATCGGCGTTAAGCGGTGGCGCAGTTTGGGCGAACTTCTTTTTACTTGGCGCGGCCGCCGCAGGCAAGACGATCGGCCCGGGTTCGGGTACATTGCCGCCATGGTGACAACCGGGACACACTCGGACGTGCCCGCCCGCAAGGACGACTCGAAACGCCCCCTCGGCAGCGCCGACGCGGTCCTGCTCGTGCTGATGGCGGCGGGGCTGGTCGGCTCGGCCATCTTGGGCAACCCGCTGGGCTCGGCGAGGCCCTGGCCGGCCGGGTCGATCCTGCAGTACGTCGTCAAGGCGGTCTCGCTGGGCTACCAGGTGCCGACGATGCGGGGCATCGAGGTGAAGGCCCTGATCGTCAGCCTCGTGGCCGGGGCCCTGCTGATCTGGGCGACGGTGAGGGTCCTGCGCGGCCGGGTGCGGTTGCTGCACGACCTGGCCGATACCGAGGATGCGGCCCACCGGCTCGGGGCGGCGTCGCTGTCGAAATTTGCGGTGCTGCTGCTGGTGGTCTGGGCGGCCTTTTCGGCGCTCTGGTCGCGGGACCCGGCCATCGCCATCGGCGCGACCTGGGTCCTCTCGCTCGGGTGGATCTGGGCGGTCGGCCTGACCCTGCACGGCCATCGCCGGCTCGTGCGGCCGGCGGCGGACGTGATGCTGGCGGCAGCCGGCCTGACGGCGGCGCTGGCGCTGTGGTACGGGCAGGTTCGCGGGACCGACGCGCGGCTCGGCTGGCCGCTGGGCAACCCGCTGAGCCTGGCGTCGGTGATGGTGCCGACAATCCTGATCGCGGCGGGCCGGCTCGTCGAGCAGATCCTGGCCACTCGGGACATGTGGCGAGCCCGAGCTCATCGCGCGGACGGGCTGCACAGCTGCGGCGGCGCGTGGCTGCGATCGGCCGGGCGCGCGGC
>JAWLBS010000187.1:0-9957 GCA_041687575.1 Phycisphaerae bacterium
ACCCGCACCGCATGACGATCTCGCGCATCAGCGGCCAGTGCTTCTCGCCGGTATCGACCTTGCGGGTCAGGTGGGCCGAATCGAACCGCAGGTGTTGCCCGTGGCGGTAGATCCTGTGCTCGTCGTCGACCTGGTCGTAGACGTAGGTAACGTGCAGCGGGGCCTCGCGCAGGGCGGCAGGGTTCGCCAGCCGGACACTCACCTGGTTCTCGCCCTTGAGCAGCGAGGGCAGGACCATGAAGTTGTGGTGGAACGCGCCGATCGCCTTGAACGCCGCCAGCGGCTTCGAGCCGGCTGCCAGCGTGACCCGCAGGCGAAAATCGCTCTCGCTGCGGACGAAGTCGAACAGGCGGATCCGCTGGCCGTCATCGACCCCGCCGGCCGGGTAGACCGGCTGCCATTTGCCGTTGCCCTTGGATAGTTCAACCTTGAGCCCCTCGTGCGGCAGCGGTTTTTCAAGCCACGCATCGCCGTAGGGGTAGGGGATGCCGAACGCGAGCGTGAACGAACCCGCTTTGCCCGGATCGACCAAGGCGAGTTTGCCGTCTGTGACGGTGACGTTTTCCGCGTCGCTCGCCATCGCCATCGCAAACCTGCCGCCTTCGCGAAGCAGGTCGAACGTGACCCGGCCGTTGCCGTTGATGCCGTTCCAGATCGCCAGCGGGTTGCCCGGCAGGCCGCCGCGACGATAGCCCCAGCTCCACTTCGGCTTGCCGTCCTCTTGCCTGTAGTAGTCGAAATCGCCTTCGAGATAGTCGCGCAGGGTCTTGAACTCGCGCTTCGAGCGGACGTTGGGCAGATGGCTGACCGAAACGAAACCGACATCCGGGTCGCCGTACCACGACCAACTGACCTCCATGCCCGGCCGGAGCCGCAGGTCGTAGACCCAGGTCTTCTCCAGCGGCTTGTACGGCTTGTGGCGGTTGACCTTGTCGTAGAGCTTCGCCGTGCCCTCGATGCTGTCGCTGGCCATGTACCAGGGGAAGCTCTTGATCGGCGGGCCCTCGCGCAGCAGGTACTCGCCGCTGTCGTCCCTGAGGGTGCGGATCTGCTCGGCCGAGGCGACCACCCCGTCGCCCAGCGGGTACAGCGCGAGCATGTCCGGGTCGTAGGCGTGCCAGCCGTCCCAGTACTTGACCGCCGCGATCACGTGGCCATTCAGACCGTAGCGGGTCGCGGTCAGCCCGCCGTCGACGGCCAGGTAGGCGAAGTTGTGGGCCCAGGTGCCGCACAGGGCGTAGCCGTACTTGGTCATCAGTTCGGCGGCGTTGCCGTCGTTGACCAGCGCGGCCTTTTCCTTGTGGCGGTTGCGCTGGATGAAGAACCGCCAGAGGCTGTAAGCCTTCTGCTGGGGCGTCATGCTGTCGGTGAACAGGTCGCGGATGATGGCGGCGTTGCTGGTGGCGTCGACGGTGCGATCGGTGGTCAGGACCACGCCCCGCAGTTCAACCGGCTCGCCGGCCGCAGCGGACGAGGTTGCAAGCAGCCCCGCAAGAACGATCAGGACGGACATGGACCGCATGACGACAGCCTCCCTTCACCTGGCGATCGGTTCGACAACGCCCCCGCAGGGCGTATGGAGGTATGATACCCTCGGTAGTCCCTGGAAAAAAGCGTGGGTCATCCTGAGCAATGCGAAGGATCTCTGCCAAGCGGAGCATCCTCCGCTTGCGTTTTGTGCGCTCCCCGTTGTCATCCTGAACGCAGTGAAGGCTCTCCACGAAGCGGAGCGCTACACCATGGGCACTCTGTCCAATAGAGATTCCTCGCTGCGCTCGGAATGACAGCCTGGGGCGCCAAACAATGAGCACGCTGCGCATGTGAGGAATTCCATGGCCGGAAACCCGGCTTCGCCAAACGACGGCTGCGCTGTGGCAGGCAGCCCCTGCCATGGCACCCGGCGATACCGCTCCCTCATGGTCGCGGCTCGTTGGGTTGCAGGTCAGGGCGCGGCGCGCTTCGTCACCCCTTTATCCCCGTCAGCGTGATGCCCTGCACGAAGTACTTCTGGGCGAAGAAGAACACCCCGATCACCGGGATCGTCATCATGATCGACCCGGCCATCATCATCGCGTAGTTCTGGCCGAGGACCGTCTGCAGCTGGAACAGGCCCAGCGACAGCGGGTAGAGCCGCTGGTCGTTCAGGTAGATCAGCGGGGTCATGAAGTCGTTCCAGGTGGCGATGAAGGTGAACACCGCGATCGCCGCCAGCGTCGGCTTGACCAGCGGCAGCATGATGTGCCACCAGATCCGCAGAAAGCCGCAGCCATCGATCCGCGCGGCGTCCTCCAGGTCCGTCGGGATGCCCTTCATGAACTGGCGCAGCAGGAAGATGCTGAAGGCCGAACCGAACGCCGCCCCCACCCACAGCGGGTTCAGCGTGTTGTACCAGCCGAGCCACTTCATGATAATGAAACCGGGAATCAGCGTCACCTGCTGCGGGATCATCAGCGTCGCCAGCAGCAGCACGAACAGGAAGTCCCGCCCGGGCCACTGCAGCCGGGCGAAGGCATACGCCGCCAGGCTGCTGGACAGCACCATCAGCACGATATTCAGCACCACCAGTGCCACGCTCGTGGCGGCATAGCGCCACATCGGGACCTGCTTTGACGCCAGGCGGTAGTTCGCCGCCGCCTTGGCATACCACGCCGCCAGCGGGCTGCTCTTCGTGGCCGACAGGGTGATCCGCATCTTGCCCGGCTCACTGAAGGTCGAGCCCGCGGCGACCTGCTCGAGCCACGTCCACGGGTGCGGCTGGTACGGGTCGTAGCGGGCCGGGTCGTACGGCTTGAGCAGCACCTCCTGCCACTGCGTCCCGCCAAAGTGCAGCGGCTCGGCCGACCGCCACATCTGCCCGCCCGCCTCGACGGTCACCTCGTAGCCGTGCCACGTCTCATCCTGCCGCATCGCCAGGGCGAGCATGCGGATCTGATCGAGCGGCACGGGCCTGTCGATGACGGCCTGCAGCTGCCAGCGCTCGCCGCGGTCGAAGTCGTAGCGGACCAGGCCGCAGTCGCGGCCGTCGTCGACGAGCGGTTCGAGCCGAACGTTGTCGCTGGTCGGCTGCCAGAAGTCGGCAGCCGGGGTGCCGGCGGCAAGGTCGACATGGCGGAAGTCGGCCGTGCGGACGCTCGGGAGTGCCAGGCAGAGGCGTCTGCGGACCTGCGGCAGCACCTCGTTGATCATCTCGGGAGTGACGGTGGCGTTCATCAGGGGGATAACGTTGGCAAGGTCTCTCAACTTCTCCTGCTGGACGACGTCGAGGACCCTGAGCCACACCCCGTGCAGGACCTGGGTGGTCAGCCGGTCGGGGTCGAGGCCGTCGGGGTTGTCGATGCCGAGCTGCTCGATCCGATCGCGGACGACCGCGAGGATCTGCCCCTTGTAAATGTTCCAGTTCGCCTCCATGAAGACCCTGGGTTTTGGCGGCTCGGGGAAGGCCGACGTGTCGAGATACGGCGAACGGGCCCGCGGCTCGGGCGCCTCGGGCAGCAGGTGCACGCCGGGGCGGAGCATCTCGCGCTCGTCCATCATGCTCGTGCCGATCATCCAGGCGAACGGCAGGCTGAACAGCAGGGCCCCGGCGATCAGGACCGCGTGCAGGAGCAACCGGGTTGGCGGGCGGTGTTTATTAATCATTGGCGTAGTGCACCCATCGCTTGGAGGTCTTGAGCTGGATCAGCGTGAGGATCATGATGATCGCGAAGAGCACCCACGCCAAGGCCGAGGCGTAGCCCATCCGCAGGTAGCGGAACGCCTGGTTGAACAGGTTGTACGCGTAGAACATCGTCGCATCGTTCGGGCCGCCCTCGGTCATGATGTAGGCCTGGGTGAAAATCTGAAACACCCCGATCGTGCCCATGATCAGGTTGAAGAATATGTACGGCGTGAGCATCGGCAGCGTCACGTAGAGGAACCGCCGCAGCGGGCCCGCCCCGTCGATCGAGGCGGCCTCGTAGAGTTCCTCCGGCACGCTCTTGAGGCCCGCCAGCCAGATCAGCATGCTCGCCCCGGCGCCCCACAGGCCCATGATAAGCAGGGCGGGCTTGGCCAGGCCCTCGGTCTGCAGCCACTTGAGCGGCGCGTCCAGGCCCCATCTGACGAGCCAGTCGTTCATCCCGATCGCGCCCAGGACCGTGTTGACAAGCCCGCCCGTCGGGTGAAACACCCACAGCCACAGGATGCTGGCCGCGACCGCGGGCACGATCGCCGGCAGGTAGAACAGCGTCCGGTACGTGCTGAGCCCACGCACGTTGGCGTCCAGCAGCATCGCCAGGGCCAGGCCCGCCACGATCCCCAGCGGCACCCCCAGGGCCATGAACGCGGTGTTGTACAAACTCTTGTAAAAAAGCGGGTCGCCCGCCAGCTCGCGGTAGTTGGCCAGCCCCGCCCAGTGCGCCGCATTGAGCACGTCGTACTGCGTGAAGCTCATCACCAGCGAAAAGACCATTGGCCCGCCGACGAAGACGATGAACCCAATCATCCACGGCGTTGCCGCCGCCCAGCCGGCGTACCACTGGCGGCGGAAGTAGCCCTTGGTCCGGCTGCGGCGAAACGCGTGGCCGACGATGCCCGCCGCCGTCAGCGCCAAGGCCGCCGCGTAGGCGATAAGAATGACGGACCAGCGGACGGGCGCTCCCGGCGGCGGGGCGAACACGCGCTCCAGCTGCGCCTGGACGACGCGGGTGCCGCGGTCGAGCGCATCAGCGGGCGTCGCGTCGTGGGTCAAGGCGCGTTCGGTCGCCCGGCGGTGCTCCATCCAGAGCAGCTGCCCGACGGGTGTGACCGGCCGGTGGTACGCCCGCGGCAACAGGTCGCGGAAGACGGTGTAGGCGGCGGCGTAGCGCTTAGGCAGCGGCGCGCCGCCGTTGACGAAGGTCCGCTCGAAGGCGTCATTGACCATCTTGCGCGGGTTCAGGCCGGGCACGAAGAGCTGCCCCTGGCTCAGGGCGATGTCCCGTCGCATCCGCTCCTGCATCATCTGCGCCTCGGGCGAGGCCATCCAGCGGACCAGCCGCCAGGCGGCGTCCTTGTTGCGGGCGGTCGAGGGGATTGCGTAGGCGTACCCGCCCATCCAGGAGATCGGCTCGACCCCGGCCGCCAGCCGCTCCGCGGGCATCGGGGCCGGCGCGACGCCGAAGTCCATCTGCCGGCGATACTGGGCGATGACGTTCAGAAAATCGTTGCCGTCGATCCGCATGGCGACCTTGTCCTGGATGAACGGGTCAAGCCAGCCGCCCTGATAGCCCGACTCCATCGCCGCGACCGCCGCATAGCCGCCCAGGGCGTCGTAGCAGTCGACCAGCCAGTCGAGGGCGCCGACGATGCGGGGGTCGTCCAGCGTGCAGGTGCGACCGTCTTCGGTCATGAACCGCCCGCCGTTCTGCCAGCCGAACAGGTAGAGCCAGCTGTTGCCCGCCTTGTTGGAGACCGGCGCCAGGCCGATCCGCCAGAGGCGCCCCTGACGATCCCACCGGCTGAGCTTCACGAGGTAGCCCTGGCCGTCGAAGATCTTGCAGTGGGTGCCGCCCTCGTACGCCGCCGCCGGCAGCGAGCCCTTGGCGATCATCACGAGCTCGTGGGGCGACACGACCCTTCTGACCGTGGCGACCCGCAGGACCCCGCCGGTGTGCAGGCTGAGGTGATCGCCTTCCTCGACGCCGGCGGCCAGCAGGTCGACATCCGGGCAGACGAGCTTCTCCTCGTTGACGACGCGGCTGTCCATTTTCTCGACGATGGCCGTCGTCTCGACACGTTTGGTGAGCACCTCGGCCCAGGTCCGCGGCGGGCGGGCGTTGCCCTGTTCGTCAACGAAGCCGTCCTGCTTGAGGCGGCTTTCGTTGTAGTACAGCGCCCGGTCGTCGGTGGTGGCGGGGATGCCGTACTGCTCGGCCCGGCCGTCGCCGTCGCGGTCGTAGCGGGCCTCGTTCCAGGTGGCCGGGAAGAAGTCAGCCGGGTCCAGGAGCGTGGCCTTGCGGGCAGCGAGCTGGCTGGCGAGCTGCTCCGCCGCGGCATGGTCCTGCCGGCCGCGGGCGTCGGAGAGCTGCTGCTCGATGTCGCGGACCGCCGCCAGGTCGGCATCGAGGTACCCATCCAGCGCCTCGAACGCGCCGCGGCTGGCCCACTCGGCGACGGCGTAGCGGTCGAAGTAGATCACATCCGGCGGCACCCCGCCGGCCACGCCGGTGAGGAATCGCTGGGGGTCGTCGGTGGCGTTGCGGATGGCGGCGTTGCCGACGATGACCTCGATGTCGGGGTTGTCGTGCTCGAAGCGCTCGATCGCCTCGAGAAAGGCGTCCTGCATCGTGCCCGCCCGCCAGAAGGTCAGGACCTGCTTGTGGGCGGGCTTGCCCGCGTCGGGCCGCGGCCAGAGAAACCACAGCACCAGCGCGATCGCGGCAAAGGCCCCGACCGTGCGCAGCCGGTCACTGAAAATGGCGTCACGGATTCGTCGCACGAAGATCTTCCATTTGCCTTCCGTAGGGCGGGCTATTGCCCACCAACTCCTTGCGTACGTACGCAGACCACAATGCCGGTTGCCGCCATCCCGCATTAACGAGCCGCGACCGTAAGGGAGCGGTGCCCCGGGTGCCATGGCCGCGCTGCTTGCCACGGCGTAGCCGTCGTTTGGCGAAGCCGGGGTGTGGCCATGGAATTCCCCGCATGTGCATCACATCCGCGCCCTTCGGGAAAGAGCCCGAAGCGTAAGCGAGGGAGTCGTCCGAATGCGAGAGATCCCGCACCCTTCGGGAAAGAGCCCGAAGCGTAAGCGAGGGAGTCGTCCGAATGCGAGAGATCCCGCGCCCTTCGGCAAAGAGCCCGAAGCGTAAGCGAGGGAGTCGTCCGAATGCAAGAGATCCCGCGCCCTTCGGGAAAGAGCCCGAAGCGTAAGCGAGGGAGTCGTCCGAATGCGAGAGATCCCGCGCCCTTCGGGAAAGAGCCCGAAGCGTAAGCCGGGTGCCATGGCCGCGCTGTTTGCGGCCATGGAATTCCTCGCATGTGCAGCGTTCCCGGATCCTGCCCCGCGCCCAAACCAGCCCGAAGCGTAAGCGAGGGTGTCTTTGTCTTTCCGGACATGCCGCCCTCCCGCATCCCGCGGGAACGATCCGCGACCTTACAGTCGCGGTGAACCCTCGCATCAACGTAACGCCCGCATCACCCGCCGCCCTCGCACGCTGCCTACGCATTCGCCCGACTCTCTTTTATCGCACCCGCTTTGCTCGGTGCACCGGCCTGCCCGACCGCCTCGCTGAACCTGTCATACCCGCGTGTCGCCAGCCACCCCGCCAGCCCGTCGGCCACATCGCCCGGGATCGTCGGATCGACAAACGTGCCCGTGCCGACCACCACCGCGCCGGCCCCGGCCAAAACGAACTCCGCCGCATCCTGCCAGCTGACGATCCCGCCCAGCCCGAACAGCGGCACCCCCGCCGGGCCCGCCACCTGCCGGTACACCTTGTATACGGCGTGCAGCGCCAGCGGTTTGATCGCCGGCCCGCTCAGCCCGCCGGTGACGTTCGAGAGGATCGGCCGACCCGTATTGACGTTGATCGCCATGCCGACGTACGTGTTCACCAGCGAAAGCCCATCAGCCCCAGCCTCGACGGCCGCCTTGGCGGTGGCGCAGATGTCGGTGACGTTCGGCGAAAGCTTCACGATCAACAAGCCCCGTCGCACCCGCCGCCGCACCTGCTCGACCAGCTGCCCCAGCAGCCGCGCATCCGTGCCGAAGGTCAACCCGTCAGCCACGTTGGGGCACGAGACGTTCAGCTCCACCCCCGCCAGCTCCGGACATTCGTCCAACCGCTCGCACACCGCCAGGTACTCCTCCACCGAGTGGCCCGCCACGTTGGCGAACACGGCAAACGGCGGCTCCCCCGGCTGGTCCACCCGCCGGATCAGCTCGCGGATCTCGGGGAGTTTGTCCCGGCAGAAAGCCTCCAGCCCGACATTCGCCAGGCCGATGGCGTTGAGCATCCCGGCCGACGTCTCGACCGTCCGCGGCGGGGGGTTGCCCTTTCGCGGGTGCAGGGTGACCGACTTGGTGAACAGCCCGCCGATCCGGCCAAAACCGAGCATGTCGCTGTATTCAGGTCCGTAACCGCATGTCCCCGATGCCAGCAGCACCGGCCGGCGCAGGCGGATCTTGCCGATAGGGGCGGTCAGGTCGGTCTTTTTCACGAATTCGGTCGTCATCTGGCCGTCACTCACGCTGGTTTCATATACGCCGTCTCGCGATATGCGAGCGAGCAGACATTATAGGGATATTACTGACACCGGCGCAGAAAATGAAGCCGCGATTTGCGTCGCCATTTAGCCGGCCCGCTTGCGGGCCGCGCTGCGGCGTCCCGGTCACTACTGTTGCCTTATCGAACAGCGCAACCCTCCGATAGCCGGGGTTGTTGAGCCTGCGGTGCCTGGGTGCTTGGGATCGGGCGCGTGACACTTTTCGCGGGTGGTTTCGGCTGTATGTGTGGAGTGCTGTTGTCCCGTTGTTTTTTGAGCCCCGCCAGGGGCGACCGATGGTAGCCCCGCCTTTCCAAGGCGGGGTCGTCTGGCCCCCAAAACCTTGGGTTGTTGTCTTTTTCGTTGGAGTCCCGCCAGGGACGATTGAGGTGTCCAGCCCTGCCCCTCGGGATCTGGGATCCTGGATCTGTGCAGCAACAACTATCTGTGGGTGCCCCGCCTGCCTCTGATATCAGCCAACCAGTGCCGCCGGCAACAAGGCACTGCAAGGGCCGGATATGTAAGCACAGGGCCAAGGCGGCGCAGCCGCCGCGACCTTGGGTCAAAGCCGTTTTCACCCGCCCGGCCCTGAAGGGGCCGGATAACGATCCCGAATCCATTCGCCACCACGCAAAAACGACCTGTTTGCGGAACCGCGGCGCATCCTGAGCCCGCCTGCTCATGCTGCCATCGGGTCCACGCTCTCGCATTGGCAGGGCCGGTGAGCGGCGACTATGGACTGCGGCGGCCGTGACGCCGCTTTCACTCAAGCCTACGCGCTGCGCGACTCCCGAACCTCGCGTCAAACGCCGCCGCCCGACCGTGGAGTGCGGCGCCGCCAGACGCCGCTTTGCATTTCGCACGGGCTGCGGCCTTGTATTCGTCGCGGTCCTCGGGGTCGGTGTATTTGATGTCCCGCACGGCGGCCGAAACGGCATCACCGGGGCCGGTTGGTCAGATCGGCTCGCCGCACTCAGGGCAGCGGGGCTCGCTGAGGCCGCGCAGGATGTGGTTGCAGCGGCGGCAGTGGAGTTCGGGTCCGCTGTGGAACTCGGGAGTCAGGCGGGCGTAAACCGCAATGGCAAGGATGAGTGGAGGCGTTGCCAAGCAAACGGCCCCGGTCGCCACCTGCATAAGGCCCTTTGGTGCACGCAGTCCCAGAGCCCAGGCCCAGGAGTGTATGAGGCGATCAACTGGGTCCATCATCACGCTCACGTACACGACGCAGAAAAGCCAGCCCACGAACACGCTGATTGCCCCCCGCCAGAACCAGTGCAGTCTCGCTTTCGCCATGTCACCATGATGCAGGCCCGCCAGCCGGCGTGCAAGCCGTTTCCCCCAAGGCAGGGGCGGCCAGGGTCGGGTTTCTGGGGGTGGGTATCCGCCTGTGATGCGCCAGGGCAACATGTGTTGCGGTAGGGCTACATGGGGTACCGCACTGATGACCTGCCGGCCTGATTCATTATCACGGCAATCCCTTACAGACTCGTGGGTTGTGCGGCTTCGCCTGAGGCGGCCGACTGAATGGCACGGATCGTGCTACAGCGTGCCGTTGGTGCGCGGGTTCATCAGATGAAGTACAGCTCAAGGAGCCGATCATGACAAGCAAGGCAGCAGTGGTGTTGGCGGGCGTGGTGGTGCTGGCGGTCGTGGGGGTGGTCCAGGCGAATGTGCTCGACATGGGCGGAACGCGGAACCCCGACGGGTCGTGGAACGGGGTGGCCAGCCTGG
>JAWLBS010000188.1:0-9905 GCA_041687575.1 Phycisphaerae bacterium
GCCCTGGACACGCTGCCGGACCTGCCGCTGGACGGTCGGCCGGGCGGCGAGAAGCACCGTGCAACCGGCACCGCCGGCAAGTCCGCTTGTGGTCCGCTTGTGGGAACGCTTGTGGTAGATTCAGGCTCTTGCCCACAAGCAGAGGCACACGCCGTCAAATCCGACGGCAACGGTCGCCGTGCGGGCACCGACGGGAGCAACGCTGTAAGGTCTTATTCAGTCGGGGGTAGTGAGCGGCAGGCACTGCCAGACAAAGCGCAAAAAGAAAAGCGGGTGAAGGGGCTCGAACCCTCGACATTCAGCTTGGGAAGCTGACGCTCTACCAACTGAGCTACACCCGCATATCGACGCTGATTTTACCCGAGGTCCGGGCGGGCGGCAAGATCCTTTCGGGGATATCCAAAAAGTCGGCCGGGGTCCGCTTCGGGCGACCGCACCGGCCGGCCCGGCGGGCCGATCCCCTTGCCGGGTCCACCTTTGCGCCTACCTCCCCTTCCGCCCCGGCCAGCGGCTGGGGTCCTTCCAGAACCCCTCCGCCCGCGTGCCGTAGTAGGCCTCTAGCACCGTGTCCATCACCTGGGCGGTCCGGGCGGCGGAAACGCCCGTGCTCGGGCAGGTGCCCTTGCCGCCGAGCTGGTCGACGATCGTCTGGATCAGCGGCTGCTGGATGTGCGGGGGGTTCGGCAGTTCGAGCATCTCGACACCATCGGCCGTCTCCAGCCGGACCGGCTCGTCGCCGAAGGTCGACAGCGTGATCCGCCCGTCGCTGCCGGTGATCTGGATGACGTCCTCGTGGAACAGGCTGACGAAGTTCCACGAGGCCGTGCCCAGTGCCCCGGAAGCGGTCCCAAAGTGCATCGCCACGCCGTCCTCGACGTCGTAGATCCCCGCCCGGTTGGCGGCGCCGCCGGCCACGTCGCACAGCGGGCCCAGCATGTAGTCCAGCACGTCGAGCGTGTGGCTGCCGAGGTCTATGAACAGCCCGCCGCCCGACTCGGCCGCGTCCAGCCGCCAGGGCAGGTTGTCCGGGTCGGTCCGCTGGTGGCTCGGCGAGGCGTAGTGATAGGTCACGCCGGTGAGCCGGCCGATCTGCCCCGCCTCGATCCGCCGGCGGGTCTCGACGAACCGCGGCAAGCCCCGCCGGTAGTACGCCACAAACAGCGGCAGTTTCGCCCGCTCGAAGGCCTCGACCATCCGGCAGCATTCGCCGTAGTTACGGGCCATCGGCTTTTCGACGTAGGCGGGTTTGCCCGCCCGGCAGATCCGCAGGGCATACTCGCAGTGCGCAGCGACCGGGGTGGCGACGTAGACGGCATCGACCTGCGGGTCGGCGATGAGCTTGTCTGCATCGTCATACCAGCGGGGGACGTTGTGACGCTCGGCATAGTCGCGGGCCTTCTCACCGTCGCGGCGCATGACCGCGACCAGCTCGCTGCCGTCGGCCTTGTAAAGGGCCGGGCCGGATTTGACCTCGCACACGTTGCCGCAGCCGATGATACCCCAACGAATGGTCACGGATCGGGTCCTCCCGCAATGTCGTTTCATATATCAGAAACCGAAGCGGCGCCGGTTGGCGGTGCGCTTTCTGTCGTCGCCGGATGCTTTTGCCTCATTTTTCCAGCCCGGCACCAATGAACGCGTTGAGTGAAAGCGGCGTCTGCGGCGCCGCAGTCCATAGTCGCCGCCGATGGTCCCCGCCAGTTTGCAGGCGGGGAGCCGATGGCAGGCTTGAGTGAAAGCGGCGTCGCTGCCGCCGCAGTCCATAGTCGCCGCCGATGGTCCCCACTGGTTTGCAGGCGGGGAGCCGATGGCAGGCTTGAGTGAAAGCGGCGTCTGCGGCGCCGCAGTCCATAGTCGCGGCCGATCAGTCCCTTTGGATTCGTAAGCCGCAAACCGATGGAGGCTCAATCCAAAGCGGCGTGTTCCGCGCCACGCTCCACGTCGCCGCCAAGGCGGCGTTGTCACTCGGTGCCAACCTCCAGCCCCATCCACGTCGCCAGCATAACAACCTCGTCGGGGACCGACCAGAACGGCCGCCAGGCGGCGCCGCGGTCTTCGCCGATGTAGAGCTGCTGAGCGCTCAGGGCCCAGCCGATCCCGCCGGGCGAAAAGGCGATACGATAGGTGTCGATGTTCTTCGCCTGCGACTCCGGGAACCCCTCGCGGATGTGCTGCCAGGTCTGGCCGGCGTCCTCGCTGAGGTAGAGCTGGGCGTGTACGTCATCGCCGTGGGGGCCGTCGCTGACGGTGGCGAGCAGGCGGTCGGGCTCTTCCGGCACCACGGCCAGTGCCCGTCCGTACCGGTTGCCCAGGCCCGTGCCGCGGTGCTGCCAGGTCTCGCCGCGGTCCTCGCTGATGTAGACGGCCTTGCCGGTGTTGGCGTAGACGCGGTCGGGGGCGGCCGGGCAAGTGGCGACCTGGTGAACGTCGGTCTCCAGCGGCAGCGCCGTCGGCTCCCAGGTCACGCCCCAGTCCTTCGACCGCATGATGCCGCCGACGTGGATGCTGGCATAGACCCAGCCGTCGGCGGTCGAGGCCATCGACCGGACGGCCGGCGGACCGCCCCAGGGGGTGTACCACCCCTTGCGATCGAGCCGGTCGAACGACTTGACCCGGCCCAGCTTCATGGCCTCCAGGCGGTGCAGGTGTGCGCCTTCGGTCCCGAGCAATGCCAGCAGGGGGTTCTCCTGGAGGATGTGGACCGAGGTGATCGGTTCGTCGATCCGGCTGTCGAGGTCATAGTCCCCCGCCCCGCCGATGACGACCACCTTGCGGTCCTCCATCGCGATGACGATAAAGGTCGCCCCCTCGGCGGCGCAAACGACGGGTCCACCGCGAAAGCGAACGGTCGCATCCGGTTCGGTCATTTCTTCGTTGAAGTAGTAGATGTGGCGATTGGTTGCAAGCAGCATCCGCGCGATCCTTTCTGGAAATGCGTAACACGTGCCCTGGCACGTGAGCCCCTGTCCGTACGTGGAATTATAGGATGCATCCCGAAAGTCACGTCCCGCGGACGACATTCCAGCCAAAAGCACGGCCGAGCCCGGCTTCATCGAACGACGGTTACGCCGTGGCGTGGACGCAGGGCCGTGTCGTTCACGTGGTTCGCACCATGTCCGGCAGCGCTGGTGTTATTGAGGGTTGCGCGGTCAAAGAAGAGGGGGGTATCACCAGACGAGGGAGACACTGCCCGCTTGCGGGCAGGCTAAATGAAGGCGGGAATCGACGCAGTCATTTTCTGCGCCGGGTCAATACTTGCCTGACCCCGCCCGTCGCCCGAGCAGATACGACCGCAACACCTGCTCGGCTGCATCGTGCAGCAGCTGCGGCGCATCGGCGATCGCCTCCTCCAGCGAGACCGGCCCGTCGACAATGCTCCGCCACGCCGCCAGCAGACCCGCGAGCTCGTGCGAAGACCCGCTGACCTGTCCCGCCAGCGCGACCGTCGGCACGCCCAGCTGCTGCGCCACGCTCGCCACGCCCCAGATCACCTTGCCCCGCAGGCTCTGCTCGTCCAGCCGGCCCTCGCCGGTGATCACCAGATCGGCCCCGCGAATCTTACCCGCCAGGTCGACCGTCTCGGCCACCGACTCGATCCCCCTGCACAAATCCGCCCCGCAAAACGCCACCAGCCCCGCGCCAAGCCCGCCGGCCGCCCCCGCCCCCGGCATCGTCTCGACGTCCCGCCCCAGGTCGCGGCGGATCAGCCCCGCCATGTGCGCCAGCCCCGCGTCGAGTCGTTCCACCTGCTCGGGCGTGGCCCCCTTTTGCGGGCCGTAGACCGCCGCCGCGCCGTGCGGGCCGGTCAGCGGGTTATCCACGTCGCACGCCACCAGGATGCGCGTGCGGGCCAGCCGGTCATCGACCCCACTGCGGTCGATCCTCGCGATCCGGTGCAGCATCCCGCCCGCCAGCGGCCCGTCGATCAGCCCGCCGGCATCATCGAAGAACCGCCACCCCAGCGCCTCGGCGCAGCCGGTCCCGCCGTCGGTGGTGCTCGAGCCGCCGATGCCGATCAGGATCTTGCGGGCCCCGGCATCCAGGGCCGCTCGGATCAATTCCCCCACGCCATACGTCGATGTCTTTTCGGGATTCCGCCGGTCAGCCGGCACGAGGTGCAGCCCCGCGGCAGACGCCATCTCGATCACTGCCGTCGCCCCATCCGCCAGCAGCCCGAACCGTGCCTCGACCCGCTCGCCGAGCGGCCCCGTCACCGCCACGCCGCGGACCTGCCCGCCCGTCGCGGCCACCACGGTGTCGACCGTCCCTTCGCCCCCATCAGCGACCGGGACCTCGACGATCTCCAGGGACTCCCCCTCGACCGGCAACGCCGCCCACGCCGCCCGCAGCCCCTCGGCGATCGCCCGGGTCACCTCGACGGCCGAAAGGCACTCCTTGAAACTGTCCGGCGCCACGACGATCTTCATGCTTACCTCACCCGTAGGGCGGGCTGCGCCCGCCAAAGGCTTCTGCTCAGGTGCCACGGCCCTGCGTCTTTGCCACGGCGTAGTCGTCGTTCAACGAAGCCGGGAGCAGGGCCGTGTTTTTCTGTTACTCACACGACCCTCCGGCGTTCGCGCCCCCGACGCCTCATCTTGCCTGCAGCGGCACCGTAAACGTCTGAATCCGCGCAAACCCGCCGCGCCGCTGGATCCGCTGGATCCCCACCACCACCCGCTCGCCCGTCTTGACGTCGTCCAGGGCCTCGGCCACCGAACGCAGGTCCGTCGCCGCCGTCCGGCCGATCCGCACGAGGACGTCGCCGGGCTCGATCCCTGCCTTGTGCGCCGGCCCCGCCTCGTGCAGCTCGTAGATCAACAGCCCTACGTCGCTGGAGATGCCCAGCCGCGCCGCCAGGTCCGGCGAAGGCTCCCGCACCCGCATCCCCAGCTTCCGCCACGCCTGTTGGCCGCCGTCGGGCCGGGCATCCAGGTGTACCGTAAACTCGCGCCGCTCGCGGGCCCGCACGACGGTCATCACCACGTCCTGGCCGGCCTGCTTGTCGACCATCCGCACGAAAAAGTCGATGTCGTCGGCCACCGGCTCGCCGTCGACCGCCACGATCCGGTCGCCGACCCTCAGGCCCGCCCGCGCCGCCGGGCTGCCCTCGTCGATCCGCTCGACCGTCGCCTGGCCCACCCCGTCGAAGTGCAGCCCCAGTTCGACCCGGTTGATCCGCTCGACGTCCAGGATGCTCGGCAGGAACTTTCGGAGCTGATCGACGCCGATGGCAAAGCCGATGTTCTGCGCATCGCCGCGGATGGCGGTGTTGATCCCGATCACCTCGCCCAGGATGTTCAGCAGCGGCCCGCCCGAATTGCCCGGGTTGATCGCCGCATCGGTCTGGATCAGCTCGTTGTACGTCTTGTAGCCGTCCGGCGAACCCGTATCAGGGAACCGCAGCGTCCGCTCGGTCGCGCTGACCACGCCGGAGGTCACCGTGTGCTTGAAGCCGAACGGATTGCCGATGGCGATGACCGTCTCGCCGATCATCAGGTCGCTGCTGGTCCCCAGCGTCGCCGCCTGCAGCGGCTCGGCCGGCTCGACCTTCAGCACCGCCAGGTCGTGCTCGTCGTCGACGGCGACCATCACGGCGTCGTAGGTCTTGCCCCCGGCCATGTTCACCTTGGGCTCCTGCACGCCGGAGACGACATGGGCGTTGGTCACGATGTACCCGCTGGGGTGCAGGATGAACCCGCTGCCGGCGCTTTGCACCTTGCGCTGCTGCGGGCCGAAGAACGACTCGAACTCCGGCGCCAGGTGGAAATGTCCGCCGAGCGGGCTTGTCCGCACAATCCGCGTCGCGGAGATATTCACGACCGAATCCCGCACCCGCTCGACCGCCTCGACGATCGGCGTGCGGCGCAGCTGCCGGCGCCGCTCGGCCGACAACTCGGCCGCCCGGGCCTCGTCGATGAACCGCCTCTCCTGCTGCGCCGGCGCGGTGGTCCTCTCGCCCCGGCGGACCTCAACCTGCTGCGCCGCCACCGGCAAGGCCACAACACTGCACAACCCGATCAACGACAATGCAATTCTCGACTTCGGCATCGCTTCCCGCTCACTTATTCCTGGTTGCCTTCAGCCTTGCCCGCGGACTGCGTGGCGACCGCACTCTTGCCAGCTGCGCCGGGGCGGTAATCCATCAGCACGACCTTCATATCCGAAGGCATATCGGCCGGGTCGATCCTCAGCTCGTTGCCTCCCAGCCGCACCACCTCGTCGAACCGGCGGAGGAACCCGTCCGGCCCTGCGATCTTCGAGGCCAGCGACGGCTCGGCGGCCGCCGTCCGGTAGTGCATCGGTACTACGTATCCGCGGGGCCGAAGTTTCCTGACCACCTGCTCGGCCGCCGCGGCGTCGATCGTGTAAAAGCCCCCGACCGGCACCAGCAGCACGTCCGGCCGACCGATCGCCGCGACCTGTTTCTCGTCCAGGACCCGACCCAGGTCGCCCAAGTGCACCACCGTCAGCCCGCTAATCTTGATGACGAAGATCGCATTGTTGCCCCGCTGGGCGTTGGCCTCGTCGTCCCAGTGGTGGGCGGCCACCGTACGGAGGTGGAATGGCCCGACCGTCCGGTCGATCGACGCCACCGACCCGTCGCTGGCCAGCCCGCGGACGACCTCCGGCTTGCCCTGCAGCCAGCTCGTGTCGGCGTGGTCGAAATGCTCGTGGCTGATGGCCACCACATCCGGGGCGACCTTGAACGGCTCGTAGCCGACCTTCTCGTTGTAAGGGTCGATCAGCAGCGTCTTGCCGCCCGCGGTCATCGTAAAGCACGCATGCCCCCAGTACCGGATCGTCACCGCCGAATCCCCCGCCGTATCCGCCACCGACTCGCCCGCCGCCGACGCCGCCGTCAGAAACACAAACGCCAGCCCCAACACAAAGATGCCCGCCATCGCGTTCATGATTTGTCTCCTTTCGTCACGTCTCAGGTATCCGCTGCCGAGTCCCCTTGCATTTCGGGTGCCATGGCAGGAGCTGTTTCCGGCCATGGAATTCCCCGAATGCGTAGCGTTTCCACAGACAAGCGGCAATGAGCCGCGACCGTGAGGTCGCCGTATTCCCACGGATGGGAACCCGCCCACCCGCGCCGAACCGCCCAACCCATCTCCCGAAGAATATAACCCCTTGCCCCCAACATCAATACGCCTGCTATAATGCCCCCATGAATGATACCAACGAACAGACCCGCCGGATCCGCCTGCTCGACGCCAACTTCAACCGCGCCCGTGAGGCCGCCCGCGTCCTGGAGGACGCCGCCCGCTTCCTGCTCGACGACGCCCCCCTCGCCGCCGCCGCCAAAGACCTGCGACACCGCCTGACCAGCGCGGCGATGAGCCTTCCATCGGCCGCCGCCTTCAGCCTCCACCGCGACACCCCCGGCGACGTCGGCACCGCGATGACCACCCCGCGGGAGATGCACCGCCCGCAGACCATCGACGTGGTCCATGCCGCGTTCGGCCGACTCACCGAGGCCCTTCGCACCCTGGAAGAGTACGCCAAGCAGGACGACCCGACCGCCGCCGCGCAGTTCAAGCAGGCCCGCTACGACGCCTACACGCTGCACACCCGCCTGATCCACCGGCTGCGCCCCGCCGCGGGTTTCGAGCGGATGCGGCTGTACGTGCTGATCACCGCCGACCTGTGCGCCGGCGACTGGCTGGAGGTTGCCGCCGCCGCGCTGAAAGGCGGGGCCGACTGCCTCCAGCTCCGCGAGAAAGGCCTCGACGACGGCGAACTCCTCCGCCGCGCAACCGCCCTTGCCGACCTGTGTCACCGCCACGACGCCCTGTTCATCATGAACGACCGCCCGGACATCGCCATCCTCGCCGGCGCCGACGGCGTACACGTCGGCCAGGAGGACCTGCCCGTTTCCGCCGTCCGTCGCGTCCTCGGGCCTGACCGGATCATCGGCAAGAGCACGCACACCCTCGCCCAGGCCCTCGCTGCCGCCGAGCAAGGCCCCGACTACATCGCCGTCGGCCCGATGTTCCAATCGCCGACCAAGCCCCAGGACCACATCGCCGGCCCGCAGACACTGCGCGAGGTCGCCGAGCAGGTTTCCATCCCCCTGGTCGCCATCGGCGGCATCACCCCGCAAAACGCCCCCGAGATCTTCGCCGCCGGCGCCCGCGCCGTCGCCGTCTGCCAGGCGGTGATCGCCCAGCCGGAGCCCGAGGCCGCCGCGCGGGCGTTCGCCCCGAAGATGACAACGTGACAACATGACAATGTGAAACGACAACGGTCTGCCGCAGATTGGGCAAGCGTGTGCAGGGGCGCAGCGAAACGACCTTCCGCAGATTTCGCAGATTCCTCAGATTAGAAACAACAACGACAACCACAGTGCGACACGAAGGGCACAAAGACAAGTAAACAGCGGCAGGAACGGACATGTAGGGCGGGCTGCGCCCGCCAAAGCCGTTGTCGTACAGTCCCGGCAGGGACGACAGATCCGCCCGATGCGCCCCGAACGAAATAACAACACCCGGCCCCCGACAACCGCAACAGCGTCCGTGACGGAGTCACCGGTTGACACCTGCGCGGCCGCAATGAAAGATACCCGCAACCCATACGTCGAGGTGCCTTCAACATGAGCCCGCTTATTCTGTTCTTCGGCGACGGCAGTTCCTTCCTCGCCGCCATGACCGTCGTTGCCATCGCCGCCATCGCGACCATGTATGTCCGCGGCAGACTCGCCCGGGCGGGCCTGACGATTCTGCTGCCGATCGCCGCCGCCGTCGCGATGCTGTCGTCCACCCCGCTGACGACCGCCGTCTATGCCGCGTGGATCGTCCTGCTCCTGGCTACCGTGATCTACCTGAACGTCCGCCCCGCAGGCCCCGCCGCACGCGGGACGCACCTCATCCTGCCCGCACTGCTGGCCGCTTCCAGCGCCGCGCTCGCCCTGCACGAGGCGTCATATCGGCTGAACCCGCGACTCGACCTGCCCCCGAACCGACCCGTCGCCGTCATCGGCGACTCGCTCAGCGCCGGCATCGGCACGGGCGAGCGATGCTGGCCGGCCGTCCTGGCCGACCGCACCGGCCGGACCGTCAACAACCTCGCCGTCGGCGGCGCCAAGGTCGCCGACGCCCTCGCGCAGGTGCCGCTGCTTCCCCCCGCCCCAGCCGTCGTCCTCGTGGCAATCGGCGGCAACGACGTGCTGGGCACGACGACAGCCGGCACCTTCCGCCGCGACCTGGACCGGCTGCTGACCGCCCTGCACGAGGGCGGCTACACGACCGCCATGTTCGAACTGCCCCTGCCCCCCGGCCGAAGCGCCTTCGTTGCCGCCCAGCGCGACCTCGCCCGTCGCCACGACGTCGCCCTGATCCCCAAACGCCACCTCGCCGCCGTGCTCGGCGGGCCGGATGCCACCATCGATGGCCTGCACCTCTCCCAATCCGGCCACGACCACTTGGCGACCATTGTGAGCGGCCTGCTCGAATGAAAGAAAACGGGTTATCCGCAGATTTCACAGATTACACAGATTAAACACAACAACAGCAATGACAGTGCGACCACGAAGAGCGCGAAGACAAGCAAACAGCGGCAGGAACGGACATGTAGGGCGGGCTGCTTGCCGCGTCCTCGACCCTGAGGCTCCCCTCGGGGTCTGAACCTCGGGGTCGAAGACCGCAATCCATAACCGCCCGGCGCGTTCATTCCGGGATTCAGCGCTCACATGGCCCGGCGGCTTGAGTGAAAGCGGCGTCTTCGGCGCCGCACTCCATATTTCCGCCGAAGGTCCCTTTGGATTTGCTGCCGTGGCGCCGATGGCGGCATGATGGAAAGCGGCGTCGCCGCGCGCACGTGGAGACGACGCATGCGATGACGGATCTTCGGAACGAAAGATACCTCCGTCGGCCGTTACTCAATCTGTGAAAATCTGCGAAATC
>JAWLBS010000189.1:0-9886 GCA_041687575.1 Phycisphaerae bacterium
GCCCCGCCGAAACCGGCCACCTCTTCGGCCCCGCGCCCCGGGTCGCCACCGCGTGCCGTTCACACGGCCTCGTCCTGTTTTTATCGGCACAACACGTTGAGTAACTTGTATAAAACAACAATATTCTTTCTCACCGCAGGAAATCAAGCAGCGACATCTGCATCAGGCGCGACCCCGTCATCAAGGTCGCCTGCATTACCGTCTGCGCCTGCGTGAATCGCGTTATCACTTCCGTGTAATCAGCGTCCTGGATATCCGACAGCAGCGACTGGCTGGTCAGCACCGCGTCCTCGAGGCGGTCCTGCCGCGCCGCGACCAGGCGACCCAGCGCGGCGGCCTGGCCCTGGACGGCACCGGTGTTCTGCTGGAGCCGCTTGAGGCGCTCGCCGGCGGCGGTAATGCCCGCCGTGTCGCTGGCGTCCAGCGCCCGGCGCAGGTCCTGCAGCACCGCGAACGCACCCTCCGGCCGGGCCGCACTGACGTCCCGCGAGACCAGGTTCGTCGGCGAGCCCTCGACATCCAGACCCAGGTCCTCCAGCGCCGGCGAGAAGTTCATGCGCTCGACGCGGATCCAGCCGGCGCCGCCCGTCGCGTCGACCAGCTCGATGCTGTTGCCGGTGCTCGTCAGGTCCGCGGTGACGGCCACGCCGGCGGCGCCGGTAGCGGCATTGATCGCCGCGAGCACGTCGCCGACGGTCTTGGCCCCGGACAGGTCCACGTCGACGGTCGCGCCGGTCCGCGCCACGATCCGGATGTCCGCGCCGGTAACGGTCCCCACGCCGCTGCCGTTGTTCAGATCCGCCAGCTTGCGGCCGCTGTGGAGGCTGCGGATGCCCAGGTCCGTCGCGGTGGTTCCGGACTGCTCACCGATGCTCAGGCTCGAGCCCGACACGCGGCACTGCACATTCAGCCCATTGTTCATGGCGTTGATGCTGGCGACGGCGCCAATGCCGGCGGCGTTGATTGCGTTGATCACGTCCTGGACGGTCTGGGCGGTGCTGATGTCGACGGTGACGGTCTGGTTGTCGTTTCGAAGCCGCAGCCCGCCGGCCTGGTCGATGCCCATACCCATTCGCAGCCAGGACAGCGGGGTGCTCAGCGTCAGACGCGGCAAGAGGAACTTGCCCACCAGCGCGCCGCCGGGAGCCGGGCGTTCGATGCCAAGGTCGCTTGCCGTCGTGCCGTTGCCGGTCTCGCTGACGCTCAGATCGAAAGCCGGGTCGACGTCCAGGCGAATGCCGTTGGTGGTCAGCGAGGCGGTGATGGTCGCCCCGGCGGCGGCGGCCGCGGCATTGATCGCGGCGGTCACGTCGCCAAGCGTGGCGGCGCCGGTCAGGTCGACCGTAAAGACGCCCGCGCCGCCGACCTCCTCGATGGTGACCTGGCCAGGCCGGATCCCCTGCCGGTAGGCACCCTGCAGGTCGGCAAGCCGCATGCTCGCATCGACGCGCGGCGTGAGCGCCGACCAGCCCTTGATCTGGCCGCTGACGGCCCCGAAGACCTGCTCACCAGTCAGGCTGATCCGCGTCGGCGCCACGTCGTCGATGTTGACCGAAAGGGGATTCGCATCGCCCTTGTAGACCACGCCGCCGGAGCCTTCCTCGAACGGCGGCTTGTCGCAGGCCTGCCCGGCGAACAGGTAGATGCCCTCGTGCTGGCGGTTGGCGATCGAGACGAGTTGACTGATCAGGCCTTCGACGACGGCGGCAGCCGCCGCCCGCTGATCGGCGTCCGCGGGCACGCCGACGTTCTGGCTGGCCAGGGTCGCCGCCTCGTTGAAGATGTCGCGGACCCCGGTCAGGGCCGCTTCGGTCGCGGCGGCAAAACGGTCGGCGAAGGCGGTATTGCGCTGCAGCTGCTGCTGGTGGCTCAGCACGGCGCTGATGTTCAGGGCTCGCGACGCCCCGGCGGCGTCCTGGCTGGGCACGAGCAGCCTGCGACCAGTCGCGAGCTGCTGCTGGTCGTCGAACATCCGCAGGGTGTTCACCCTCATCTGTTCGAGGAGCATCTGCGTCTGCATCGTCGTGCTGATTCGCATGCTTTGAATCGGTTGAATGCCCATACCGCGCGTGCCTCTTGTTACCGCGGCGCCGCAGCGCCGCAACGTCTACCTCACCATCGCCAGCATTTCGTCGACCAGCTGGTCGACCAGGGTGATGTACCGGGCGGCCGCCTGGAACGACCGCTGATACCGCATCAGGTTGACGGCCTCCTCGTCCATGTTCACGCCGCTGATCGCCTCGCGCTGGGCCTGCAGACTCTGCGAGACGTTGTGCGACGCCTCGCCCGAGTGCCGGGCCGCGGCGCTGGCGACCGCGAGCTGCCCGACCACCGAATGCCACTGATCGAGGATGCTCATGTTGTTCAGGTCGGCCAGCGGCGCCGTCGCCAGGCCCGCCAGCCGACCCGCGTTGCCGCCGTCGCCGGGGGCCCTGGTCAGCGCGGCCGCCAGCCGCTGGGGGGCGGCGGCCAGATCGGCGTCGACGCCGATGTTGGCGGCACTGTCGCCGGTGAAAAAGGCGTTCATGCCCAGGCCGGCCAGAACGCCGCTGGAATCCTCGCTGAACGTGAACGACCAGTTGCCGTCCGCCTGCAGCCGCAGACGATTCTCGCTGGTGACCGAGGCGGTCAGGTTGCCGACGTTGGCGTTGATGTAGCTGACCACGTCGTCGAGCGAACTGTCGGCGCCCAGGCCCGTCAGCGAGACCGGCACGACGTACTCGACGGTCTCGCCGGTCGTCTGGTCGGTCACCGCGATCTTGAAAGTCCCGTTGGCCGGCGGGAACGACAGCCCCGCCGCCTCGCTGTTCAGCGCCGCAGCCGGGTCGCTGACGGCGAAGGCGCCCGTCACGTCGGTCAGGCCATCGAGGCCCTGGCCCTGGCTGTGCAGCAGGTTGACCTGCCGGATCAGGTTGGCAGCCAGGCTGTCCAGGGCCTTGATCTGGCCATGCATGTGGTTGTCCCGCGCACTCACCAGGCCGGCGATCTGTCCGCCGTTGATACGGACGGTCCCGTTGTTGTCGGTGAAGCGGACGGCCACGACCGTGCGGTCGCCGACCTGCTCCTGCGAGGCGGTCAGCCCGCGGCTCTGGCCGTACTGGACCAGCGGCTCGTTGCCGATGTAGATGTTGACAGCGCCTTCGGGGGTTTCGGCCGTCTGGATGTCCATCAGTTCGGCGAGCTGGCGGAGCACCCTGTCGCGCTGATCGCGGAGGGAGCTGGCCGCCCCCTGCCCGCTGGCCTCGGCGCGGACGACCTCGATATTGAGCCCGGCGACCTCGCCGGCGAGCTGGTTGGCGTGCCGGATCACGCCGACGAGGTCCTTGTTGACCTGGTCGTGCATGTCCAGCAGTTCGGTCCGCATCCGCCGCATCTGGCTGGCCAGGGCCTGGCCGGTACTGATGACGATGCCGCGGGTGGGCACGTCCAGCGGGTTGCCCTGCACGTCGGCGAAGGTGTTGAAGAACGCGCCGAGCATGCTGGAGAGGTCTTCGTCGGTCAGTTCGTTGTAAAGGGCCTCGACGCGGACAAGGGCCTCGGACTCGGCGAGGCTCCGCTGCTCCTGGCCGATCGCATTGCGAAGGCGGGTCTCCAGGGCCTCGTCGATGTGCCGCTGCAGCGCGGTCAGCGCCACCCCGCCGCCGGGCATGAGCCCTTCGGGCAAGGGCACGCCCGCCCGGCTGGCCAGCACCGGCGACTGGCGCGTGTAGCCGTCAACGCCCGCGTTGGAGACGTTGTTGCCGATGACCTGCAGCGCGCTCTGGTAGCTCAGCAGGGCGTTCTTGCCGTGTTGCAGCGCTCCGGATACGAGTCCCATGGCGGCTTACCCCATCACCTCTAAAACCGTGGACCGCTGCGCCTCGCGCAGCTTGCCGTTGGCCGCGTACACGCCCGTCGTGCCCGCCATCCGTGCCACCGCGTCGCAGGCCGACCTCAGGTGCACCAGGATGCTGCGGCTCACCTCGGCCAGCACCTTGTTCAGCCGGTCGACCTCCTGGATCCGCTCCCGCAGGAGGCTCGCCTGTTCGGTCAGACGCGTGCGGACCGGCTCGGGCAGCGCCGCGGCCAGACGACTGGCGGTCACGCCGCGGCCCTGATCGGCCCCGGCGATGCCCGCCGCGACGGCCATCTCCCGCGAGAGGGTCCGCCGCTGCGCCTCGGTGCGGGCGATCTGCCGGACGAGCTCCTCGGTCTGCTCCTGGCACCGATGCATCGTCTCGCTGTCGGCGGCGCGGGCGGCGGCCAGCTGCCGGTCGAGCGTGGCGATCATCTGCTCGTGCAGCCGGACCAGCGTGGCCAACAGGTCGAGAAGTTGTTTCTGCTCGTGCGTCATGTCCGATCCGTCCGTCCTTGCTTGCCGCCGCGTCATGCGGCCGGTGCTACCCTTCGATCCGCTTCTTGAACGACTCGGCGATCGATCGCCCCAGCGGCAGGCGGTTCGACTGGCCGATCCGCGTGGCGATCTCCATGTACATCTGCCTGGCGTAGGCCTGCTCGGCCCGGCTGTTGGTAAAGTACGTCCGCTCATCGCCGCCCATCGCGTCGGCCAGCAGGGGGGCGATGAAGCTGACGGCGACCGCCTCGTTGAGGCGACGGTCGATCTGCTCGTGGTCGCTGCGCCCGGCCTCGCTGCCGGCGGCGCCGCGCATGGCCCGGTCGAAGGCGCCCTGATCGGCGGCCCGGCCGGCGAACCGCTGCCGCGCCATGGCCACGTCGAATCGCAGGTTGTCAGTCGATACATTCACCGCGCCTACTCCTCGACCACCAGGCGGGCGTGCAGTTTGCCCGTCTTGTACAGTTCCTCGATAATGGTGATCCGGTCCTCGACGGGCACCTTCAGCTGGTTCAGCGCGTCGATCAGGTCGGCCATCTTCGTGCCGCCGCGGTTTTCCGGGTCGACCGTCACGAAGCCCTCCTGCTCGCCCCGGCCGGCGTAGGCCTGCTGCGCGGCCGCGGGCAGCGTGCTGATCGTCAGGCCCTTGTGGCTGATCGCCACCGGCGAGATCTCCACGTCCCCGCTGATGATGATCGTGCCGGTGCGGCGGTTGATCTTGACCCGCGCCTCGGTGCGGGGCAGCAGCAGATCGAGCATCTCGATGCGGGCGATGAAGCTCGCCAGCGACGCCCGTTCGGCCGGCGGGACGGCGACGATGACGTTCTTGGGGTCCATCGCCCTGGCGATGCTGGAGATGCGTCCCGGCTCGCTGGATTCCTCGGTGATCATCTGGGCGATGGCGTGGGCGACGCCCCAGCTGGCGTGCGCGTCGTCGAGCACAAAGGTCAGATGGTCGTCGGTGACGTAGTGGTAGATGATGTCGGCCTCGAGCGTGGCCCCCTGGCTGACGACGGCCGTCGTCGGCACGGTGGTGTCCGGCACGTGCAGCGGGCCGGCGGCCAGGGCGTAGATCCGCTGGTCGGCCTTGTGAGGCCCCTGCAGGGGCGTGATCAGCAGCCGCCCGCCCTGCAGGCTTTTTGCGGCCCCGATGCTGGAGACCCTCACGTCGACCCGGTCGCCCTCGCGGACGCCATACTCGGGCAGTGTCGCCTCGACCATGACCAGGGCGACGTTCTTGCCGCTCTTGAGTTCGTCCAGGGAAATCACCGGGTTGGCAAACCGCGTCAGCATCGCCGCCAGCGGGCGGATCGCCGGCAGGTACTTGCCGCCGTCGCCCGTGCCACTCAGGCCGATGACCAGGCCCATGCCCGCCAGATGGTTGATCCGCTGGCCCTGGAGATGGGTGATATCGCCGATGCGGACGGCGTGCGCGCTGCGGACGCCGAGTCCGGCGACCGCGAGGATCGCCAGGGTGACGACCGTCCGCGTCTTGTTCATCCTGAAAGTCGCTGCGTGGAATTCCATTTCCATCGCTCCATCCATGCCTGCGGTGTCAGAACGGCTTGACCGCGTCCAGCAGCCTGGGGATCCATCCCCGGCGCGAGGCGTCCCGCACCGCGCCCTTGTGCTGCGTGTCGATGACCATATCGTGAATCTGCGTGCTGAGGATCGTATTGCTCGGGCCGACGTCCTCGGCACGGCACGTCCCGGTCAGGGTGAGCATCTGCTCCTCCTCGTCGGTGGCGATGAACTTGCGGCCCTGCAGCACCAGCGTGCCGTTCGGCTTGATGTCGGTGATCTCGACGGTGATCCGCGTGATCAGTTCATCCTCGCGGGCGGTGCCACCGCCGTTGCCCAACTCGTGCTTGTACTTGAAGTCGATCTCCGGCTTGCCGTCCGGGAAGGTCTGCTGCTTCCACTTGTGGTCGTGAATGCGGAACCACTGCTCGAGCTTGGCCTTGATGCTGAATTCCTTGTCCGTGTCGAGCTCGGCATCGTGCTTGTACTTCTTCTGCTCGCGAATCACGATCGTTACAAGATCGTGTACCTTGAACACCCGCGGCGGGGGCAACTCCACGGCGAACAGCGACGTCGCCGCCAGGCCCTTGTTCGGCTCGCCGCCGATGCCGTAGCCGATCGGCACCGAGGCCGTCGGCCACGCCTCGGGCCGCGGCGTCGGGGCGGCCTGCTGCGCCTGCCCCGTCGAAAGGAACAGCGAGTTGCTCTGGGCCCGTGCCGTCTGCCCGGCCAGCATCGCCAGGACCATCAGGCTGCTCAGTTTGCAGATATTGAACCCGTTCATCATCCCGTTTCCTCTTCGGGTGCCATGGCCACGCTGTTTGTGGCCATGGAATTCCGCGATCACTCACATCTGCCGGACACCCACCAGAAAGAGTCCGAAGCACAGACGAGGGTGTCTTTTCCGCCGCTATCGCCTGTTCCGCTCAATCCGCCCGACTCAGCAGCTCGCCGCCACCCGCCGGATCCGCATCGACCGTCTTGGGCCCGGTCACCACGGCGGCGTAGACCTGCCCGCCGGGCTCGGCCTTGACCTCGATCCGCTCGCCCTGCACGCCCTGGGCGAGGGCCTTGGCGCTGCCGCGGATGCTCAGCCCGCCGCTGCGGAACCACACCGTCACGTAATCGCCCCGCCGCACCAGCGGCATCGCCTCGACATCGCGGATGGTCACCATCTCGCCGCGCCGCACGTACCGCCGCGCCGCGCGACCAACCACCATCGCCGTGTTGTTCACACCAACGTCCTCGATGCGGGTGAACCGCCGCTGCTGCATGCACACGTCGTCCGGCCGCACCATCGCGCCGCGGTTGATCGGGCGGCGGGCAACCACCACGTCGGCCAGCAGCGCCGCCTCCACCAGCACGGGCACGGTCTTGACCGGTTTGCCCGCCTCGACAATATCGACGTCGACGTTCAGCAGCCCCAGCATCCGCCCCGCCCGCGGTCGGACGTGAAAAGCGACATCCGCCCCGCCGAGGTTGAGGATGCTGCGGCTGACCCGCCCGAAGTTGACCTCGACCTGTCCCTGGAACTTGACCATCTGTGCCGCCAGGTGCTTGCGAACGGCCTGCTCGACCGTATGCGGCCGGCTGTCGACCGGCCCGTCCTTGCGGGCGATGGCCACCGCAACCGGATCGACCTGCGGCGCCGCCGGCCGGTAGACCGTGCACGAGGCGGCCCCGCCGATGCAGACGGCCGCCAGATTGACCCGGGCACCAGCCAGGGCCTCGCGAACCTGCTCGACGTCGATGGCGTCGGCCTCGCCGGGAGCGGGGGCCTCGCCGATGACGATCTCACGGATGCCGTCGATCGCGGCCGCGTCGAAGCCCTCGACGACCGCCAGGTCCGACAACCGCACGGTCGAGGCCTCGACGATCGTCTGCGGATACAGCTGCACGGCCTGCACCGTCGCCCGGGCCGCCTGCGTCATGCAGACCAGCCCTGTCGCGACGATCGCCGGCATAACAGTCTTATAAAATGTGAAACACATTGCATCCTGCCTTTGTTCGTGCTATCGCCTACCGCCTCAGATTGCCGATCAGCTGCAGCGTCTCGTCGGCCGCCCGGACCGCCTGGCTGTTCAGTTCGAAGTAGCGCTGGGTCTGGATCAGGTCGACCAGTTCGCGGACCGGGTCGACGTTGCTCAGCTCGATGGCGCCCTGCTGGATGGTGCCCAGGCCGCTCTCGGTCGGGTTGCCGACGATCGCCTCGCCCGAGGCGTCGGTCGCCAGGTACAGGTTCTTGCCGACCGCCATCAGGCCCGCCGGATTGATGAACCGCGCCAGCTCGACCTGCCCGACCTGGGCGAAGTTCGTCTGGCCCTGCTGGCGGGCGAGCACCTGTCCGGCCGTGTTGACCTGGATCTCCTCGACGTCCTGCCCCACCGTGATCGCCGGCTCGAGAATCGAACCATCGCTGTTGGCGAGAACGACCTGGCCGTTGGCGTTGACGGTGAAGTTGCCGGCCCGGGTGTAGGCGGTGACTTCCTGGCCGCCGTCGGTGGTCAGCACCTGGAAGAAGCCGTCGCCCTGGATGGCGAAGTCGAGGCTCTGGCCGGTCACGTCGATCGAGCCCTGGGTGAAATTCAGCTGCGTGCCCGAGACGTTCGTGCCCAGCCCGACCTGCAGGCCCGTGGGGACCGGCTCCTGGTTGGCGGCGTTGTGGGTGCCGGGTTCGAGCCGCGTCTGGTAAAACAGGTCCTCGAAGTTCGCCCGCGACCGCTTGAAGCCGACGGTGTTGATGTTGGCGAGGTTGTTGGCCAGGACGCCCAGCCGGGTGTCCATCGCCCTCATGCCGGTCGCCGATGCGTACAGTGCGGTGATCGCCATTGCCTGCTATCCCTTTTGACCTTCAAGCCAGCCCGCTATGCCGCCGGCCGGCCCACCTCGTTGATCAGTCTTCCCAACGTGCCGTCCTGGAGCGTGACCATCTGGGCGTTGAGCTGATAGGCCCGCGCGGCCTCGATCATTGCGGCCATCTCGGCCATCGCCTCGACATTGCTGCTCTCGATCGCCCCGACCCGCAAGTGCGCCTCGGTCCGGGTGACCTCGCCGTCCGCCGCGACCAGGTTGCCGCCCACCTTGCGGGCCTTCTCCACATTCGCCACCTGCAGCCGCGCGACCGCCTGCTCGTCGACCACGACCCGCCCGTCGGCGCCCAGCCGGACGCTCCGGGCGTCGGTCCCGACACGAACGGGCATGCCCGCTTCGTCGAGTACCGGCCAGCCGCCGGTGGCCATCACCAGCTCACCCCCGGGGGCGATCGTGAAGGCCCCGTCGCGGGTGTAGCGGACGCCGTCGGGCGTCTGGACCGCGAAAAAGCCCGGCCCGGCGATGGCCGCGTCGAGGGGGTTGCCGGTCACGTCGGCCGGCCCGGCCTGCCAGTCGGTGTGCGTCGGGGCGGACCAGACGCCGCCGGTCTGGTGGTCGAAGACGTCGTGGCGGGTGGCGCCCATGCGGCGCTGGGCCTCGATCAGCCGCTCGCTGAACGAGGCGATGTCGCGCTTGTAGGCGGTCGTGTCCACGTTCGCCAGGTTGTTGGAGATCACGTCCTGGCGATACTGGCTGGCGAGCATGCCCGCGGCGGAATGGTACAGTCCGTAGATCACTCCATCGGCTCCGACGACGACTCGACGTACCTGTGACTCTTGAACTCGTCCACGTGCAGGCCGCGGGCCCGCAGCCGGGCGACCTCCGAGACGTGGACCGCGGCGGCGTGGTTGGCAGCCGCAAGGATCCGTGCGCCCAGCGCCGCCCAATCCGTGGGCGTGTGTGCGGCCTCCGTTGCCGACTCGCATACTGAATACTTCATGGCGCACGGCTCCTTGCGACTGACAGACGAGACTCCGCTTGCTGCCACGCGATAATGGCAGGCGCCGTGCCAAAGGGGTGAAGAAATCCGTCGCGGCAGCCCGGAAGATACCGCCAGACGACTGTAAGCCTCACAGAACAAACCACTTACAGCAATGCGCCGCGACGGCATTTCCTCCCCCGCCCCACATCCCCGCCCGGACCGTCGCCGCGCCCGCCACG
>JAWLBS010000190.1:0-9801 GCA_041687575.1 Phycisphaerae bacterium
TACGGCGTCAGGGCAACCGCCTCCAGCAGCGACATCGCCAGTGCGGCGTCCCGCGTTTCGATCAGCGCTATCAGCCTGGCCAGCACGTGGGTCTTGGGAAACTCGATGCCCCAGTAGGTAAGCAGGGCCTTGAGGTATTTCTCGGCCGCCTGCTGACAATGGAATGTAACCGCATTCAGAAAAGCCGCCTCATCAGACAGCAGCCGCTCCGCCACGGCCAGGTCCACGTCCGCCTTTCGACGCCACTCGTTGACGATCCGCGTCCGGGCGTGCTCAGGCGGCTTCATGGATCACCCTGCCGTACTTGTGGGCCGGATAGGCGATGCCGCCGACGACCTCTTTGCTCTCCTCGAACCACCGGGTCGTGATGAAGAACACGTCGACAGGATAACGAAGGTCCCGAAGCGAGGTGATGATGCGGACATACTCGTTTCGCTGATTGCTGGTATCGGGTTCGACGATCAGCAGGTCGATATCGCTGTCACGGTTCATCTGGCCGGTGGCGGCTGAACCAAACAGGATGATCTTGTCGGGTCTTGTCACTGACAAGACCTGGCGCACGATCTGTTCGACTGTCTGCTGGTCAATGCCCATGTTCAGCCTGCCCTGCTTGGATCGCTCGTCAATTGTCTATTGTACATATTGCGTCCATCGGTGTCTGCCGATGCGTCGGGCGATTGTCCGGGCGGCTCCGGCGCTGCCCGAACGTTCTCGCTCATCGCCGCCGAGGCCCGCAGGGGCGGGTAGAGGATCATTTGGGCGCAAGTCGTGAAATTACAGGTGCTTATCTCGTCATAGAGGCTGCCCGTCCCGCGTCGTGGGGTTCTGGGAGGGAAACGGGTCGTCGTGGTCCTGCATCCAGCGGGCCAGCGCGGCGGCGAGGTCATCTTTCTCGGCGGTGTGGCGGGGGGCGCAGGCGAGGTTGGTGATCTCCTGCGGGTCGGCTGCCAGGTCGTAGAGCTCTTCGCCGTGCACGCGGTAGAGGTTGTACTTCCAGCGGGACGTGCGGATCATCCGGATCGGGTTGACCCATTTCTGCTTCGAGTAGTACTGGCCGACGACGAAGTCGCGCTGCGGCGGGTCGCCCTGGCCGGTGATCAGCGGACGCAGTGACACACCGTCGGTCGGTGGGGTCTCCGCGCCGGCGAAGTCGGCGAGGGTCGGCGCGAGGTCCACGTTGACCGTGGGGAAAGAAACAACCCTGCCGGCTGAATCGTTCGTGCGGCCCCCGGGGCGGCGGATGATCAGCGGCACCCGCATCATGTGCTCATACATGAACGGGCCCTTGTAGATCAGCCCGTGCTGGCCGTCCATGTCGCCGTGGTCCGAGGTGGCGACGATCAGGGTCGAGTCCGTCAGGCCGCGGTCGTCCATCGCGGCGAGGACCTGGCCGAGTGCGTCGTCGTAGAGCTTCACCTTCTCGCGGTACATCTCGCGGTATCGCTGCCAGGCGGCGGCCTCGCGATCGACGATGACCTTGCCCTGGTCCTCGGCCATGAACTGCCGCTGCACGGCCGGGACGGTGGAAAGGTCCTTCTCGTGCCAGGTTGTGGGCAGGGGCGCCGGCTGGCGGGGCGTCGGGTCGGTCTCCCTGCTGAAGTGGTAGATGTCGTGCGGGTTGTTGTACGAGAGGAACAGGGCGAACGGGCGGCTGTCGTCGGCCGTCCTCTCGATGAAATGCAGGGCCCGGCGGGTGACTTCGGGGTCGTCGGTGGTCTCGGGGCCGGTGACGCCAAAGTCCTCGTCCCAGCCGGCCGTACCGATCGGGTCCTTGCCCAGGTGCCACTTGCCGAAATAGGCCGTCCGGTAGCCCGCCTGCTGCAGCATCGCCCCGATCGTCGGCATCCGAAGCGGTTCGCCCCCGGCTGCCCCGACGTTGCCGAGTACGCCGGTCTTCGACGGGTAGAGCCCCGTCAGGATGGACGAGCGGCTCGGCGAGCACTGGGGCGTGGTGCAGAAGGCGTTGCTGAAGACCGTGCCCTCCGCCGCCAGCCGGTCCAGGTTGGGCGTTTGGAACGACGGGTCGGCAAAGCCGGCCGCCTGCCAGTGCTGCTGGTCGGAGAAGATGAAGAGGATGTTGGGTTTGTGGCTCATGTGCGGGTAGCCAGTACAAGACGATCGATTACTTCTTAGCTTCCGGTGCCCGCTCGGGCAGTTCCGGCAGGTCGTCCGGCATGATTCTGACGATTCGGCCATCACGCCACAGCAACAGGGGCTGGCCGTGCTGTTTGGCCAGGGCGGCTGCACGTCGTGCGGCGCGGATCATGGCCGTGCGGCTTCCCTCAAAGTCGCGATGCTTGTTGTGTTTCTCGGTCATCGGCTTGTTCCTTCATCAAGCAGCACGGGGGGCCACTGGCTGGCGTCGAAGATGTACCAGCCATCGACAATGGCCCGATAGCGATGGCGAAAGTTGTGCAGGCCACGCTCGAAACGGCGGCGGATGTCGGCTTCCGGGATGTAGTGGCCGCCCTGGGCGGCGCGCTGCGAAACGCGCTCGACCGCAAGATTGGCAGATGGCAGCTCGAGAAACATCAGCTCGACATGGTACCCCGCATCCTGCCACTGGCGGATCATCTGCAGATACGCCCGCCCGGCCAGCGTCGTTTCAACGGCGAAATCCTCTCCGCTTGCGACCATCCGGCGGACGTGCGCAAGCATCAGGCGCGAGGCCTCGACAGCCATCATCGCGGGGCGAAACGGCGACAGACCTTCCGCGATCAGATCGGCATTGATGAACGTCGGGCAGTTGCCCTCGGTCGGCAGGAACTCGCGAGCGAAGGTGGTCTTCCCCGCTCCGTTCGGGCCGGCGATGATGATCGCTCGACGGGTACGTTTTTGCGTAAGATCGCTCATCGCACGGTTCCTGGCAGTGCCGCCCCGCCGGGCAACTCGTCAGCTAACGCCCGACCCCGGCGGGATGTCGCCTTCGACCGTCACGACGATCACTTTGTCGCGGCTCTCGCTCGAGCCGGCCAGCAGCATGCCCTGGCTCTCGTAGCCGCGCATCATCCGCGGCTGGAGATTCGCCACGACGACGATGTTCTTGCCGACCAGGTCCTCGGGCGCGTAGTACTGCTTCAGCCCGGCGACGATCTGGCGCTGCTCGGTGCCCAGGTCGACCTTCAGCACCAGCAGCTTATCGGCCTTGGGGTGCTCGGTCGCTTCGAGCACCTTCGCGACGCGGAGTTTCACCTTCGTGAAGTCGTCGAAGGTGATCAGGCTCTCGCCGGGCCCCTCGGGCGCGCTCGGCTGGCTGGCGGGGGCGGGCTGGTTGCCTTCGGCCGGCTGGTCGGGCTTGGGATGACCTTCCATGCTATCGATCTCCTTGTGGCTGACTGTATATCCTTGCCAGAACCCGTTACATTACATGTTTGCCGGCCGGGATGCCACCCGGTGAGGCACGGGTGCATCCTTTGTGGTGGCAGTGAAGTCGGTGGCGGCGCTTTCGGGGGTCTGACCCCCGAGCCAGCGCACCCAACCGGGATCGACGCCGAAACGTCGTGGGCGTCTGGGCACTCGATGGAGTCACCGGGGTCTGACCCCATGGCGCGAGGGCCGTGGCGTTTTCCCAAGGGGTCAGACCCCGGTGGATCTTTCAGGCAGCGGTGCCCCCAAGGGGATCGGACCGTGGACTCGAACGCGGCGTGCTACCAGGGGTCAGACCCCCGACAAGCGAACTGCTCTGCCACCGGCAAGAGCGATACCGACAGGAGACCGTCGATGAGCCGCATATATCCGCTGTTGTTCGAGCCGATCTTCAAGGAGCGGATCTGGGGCAGCCGAAATCTCGCCAGCCTGCTGGACAAGGACCTGCCCGCCGGCGCCGAGATCGGCGAGTCGTGGGAACTGGTCGACCTGCCAAGCGACGAGTCGGTCGTCGCCAATGGGGCGGAAAAGGGCGCTTCGCTGCACGACCTGCTCGACCGCTGGGGGGCGGACCTGCTCGGCGGGGCGCAGCCGGCGGGGGGGCGGTTTCCGCTGCTGATCAAGTTTCTCGACGCGAAAGACGTGCTCAGCGTCCAGGTCCACCCCGATTCCGAGGCGGCTGCCGCCCTCGGCCCGGACGTCCGCCCCAAGTACGAGGCGTGGTACATCATCCACGCCGAGCCGGGGGCGGTGATCTACTGCGGCCTCAAGGCCGGGGTGACGGTCGACGACCTCGCCGCCGCCAGCCGCGACGGCACCGTCGGCGACCTGCTCAACCGCTACCAGGTCGAGCCCGGGCAGATGTACTACCTGCCGGCCGGGACGGTCCATGCGATCGGCGCGGGGCTGGTCATCGCCGAGCCGCAGACGCCGTCGGACGTGACCTACCGGCTGTTCGACTGGAACCGCGTCGACCCCAAGACCGGCACGGGCCGCGAGCTGCATCTGGACAAGGGGCTGCAGGTCACCCGGCCGCAGTATGGCACGGACGATTTCGTCCTGCCGCCGGAGACGTTAGCCGGCTTCGGCGATGCCCGCGGCGTGCGGCTGACCGCCTGCGAGGCCTTCCTCGCCGACCGGTTCGACCTGGCCACCGGCGGCGAGATGCCCATCGCGGACGACCGGATGGCGGTCTGGATGATGCTGGCGGGCAAGGGGCGTTTTGTCGGCGGCGACGAGTACGACGTTTCGGTCTCCCGCGGCAACACGGTGCTGCTGCCGGCCGCCCTGCCGCATGGGGTCTTCCGCGCCGAGCAGGACTGCACGTGGTTGAGGGTGAGCGTGCCGTAGAGGTGTTGCAGAGCGGCGACAGCCTTTGGAGTGCGGCGCCGAAGACGCCGCTTTCACTCAGGCTGAGCGCTGCAGCGGGCATCGAATCCCGGATTGAACGCCGCCGCGCGACTATGGAGTGCGGCGGCCGCGACGCCGCTTTGGATTTCGCACGGGCTGCAAAAGCGTGCAACATCAGCAAATGGCGCCGGCCCTTTGGAGGGCCGTGCTGATGCTCTGCTTTGGGTCCCAGCGGTGATGGTTTGGTGGGCAGATAGCCCACCTACATCGATTGCCAACGGCATTGATTTGGCGGGCACAGCCCGCCCTACGTACGATACAATGGAAAGAAACCGCGGCCAGGCGAGTCAGTCCCGTGCCGCCTGAGGAATAAAACGATGCCCAGACACGAACCCGGCAAGATCCGACTCCAGAAGTTCCTCTCCGAAGCCGGCGTCGCCGCCCGACGCGCCGCCGAAGACCTCGTCATCGAAGGACGCGTCGTCATCAACGACCGCGTCGTCGACGGGCTGCCCGCCTTCGTCGACCCGCTCAGCGACGACGTCTACGTGGACGGCCAGCGCGTCCGCCCCGCCGCCAAATCCTACTACCTGCTCAACAAGCCCCGCGGCACCGTGGTCAGCACCTTCGACCCCGCCGGCCGCAAGAAGGTGGGCGACCTGATGGCCGGGGTCCAGGAGCGGGTCTTCCCGGTCGGCCGGCTCGAGGTCGATGCCGACGGCGTGCTGCTGATGACCAACGACGGCGACCTGGCCGAGAAGCTCACCCACCCGCGCTACGGCGTCGAGAAGGTCTACCGGGTCGAGGTCAGAGGCCTGGTCTCCAAGGAAAACCTCCTGAAGATCCGCAAAGGCATGTGGTTCGCCGAAGGCCGTACGCCGCCGGCCCGCATCGACGTGACCTTCTCCAGCCGCGAACTCACCATCATGGAAATGACCATCCGCGAGAGCAAACACCGCGCCATCCCCCGGATGCTTGCCCGGCTTGGCTACAAGGTCAAGAAGTTCACCTGCATCCGCATCGGCCGGCTGACGACCAAGGGCCTGCAGCCCGGCCAGTACCGCCCGCTGACAGCGGGCGAGGTCAAGCAGCTGCACAAGCTGGCCGAGAAGGTAACCGCCGACGCCAAGGCCGCGCCGCCTGGTGAGGGGGCCGAGCGTGCGCGCAGGCCTGGTCGGGCGACCGGGGGTGGGCGTGCCGGATCCGGCCGTTCGAGCGGGGCCGGTCGGCGGGAGCGGGAAGGTGCGGCCGGGGAGTCGAAGTCTTCGCGCCCGGCCCGCAAGGGGGCGTCCCGTTCGCCGAAGGGTACATCCCGCAGGCCCGGTTCTTGACGGGCCTATGCGGGGCGAGTCGATCCGCGCGGTACAGTCTGCCCCGTCAGATGTCGTCCGTTTCAGCGTCTGCGGAGTGTGTTCGTATCCACCCCGGCAGCTGCCGCGCGTGGATTGCCAGCGCGGCATCGTGCCGCATCCAGATCGGTTCCGCCGCCGGCATCATTCCGCAAGCTTCCGCAGCACGTCGCGATCTTCTCGCATCACCCGCTCGGCGGCTTGCATCTGCGCCGCCAGCTCCGGGTTGTAAGGGATCAGCTCGATCCCGTTGGACGTTTCCAGCACGCACAACACGTCGCCCACGTCGACGTGCAGGCGATCGAGCAGTTCACGCGACAGGATGATTCCTGCTGAACTGCCCACAGTCGTCACCTTCACCGTCACCATGAGGCACCCCTCGCGCCGTCATCACTCAGCCAGCCGCTTCATTGCCCGGCCGAATTGCTTGTGCACCGTCTCCAGTGCCCGCTGGAACCGCTGCTCGTCCTGCTCTTCGCGAACGGGCGTGATGACGAGCGACCGGCCGTCCGTCATCACTTCGAACGGCGTCTCCGGCGTCGCCTGCAGCAACTCCAGGATCGGCTTGTCGATGACCAGGGCGTAACTGTTCCCGTGCTTCGTCAGGTTCTTGATCATACGGCATCTCCTCGTATACACCGAGTATATACGACGGAGATACGGCGTTCAAGTCGGCGTCAGACCTTCCGGTGGGGCGTGGTGGCGGCCTGGGTGCCGTCGGGGACGTCGACCCACTGGTAGTCGCCGAAGATGTTGGGGGCCTCGGCCTGCATGATCCGCAGGACCTGCGCGGCCACCTTGCGGATCTCGACGTCGGCGAACTCGTTGCAGCGGAGCTCGATGAAGTGGCGAAGGGCCCGGGCGTTGGCGGTGACGAAGATCTTGGTCTCGGTGGCGTTGGGCAGGACCGACCGGGCGGCCTGGCGGGCCATCTTGCGGCGCATCGTCGGGTCGGGGTACTCGGCGTACTTCTCGGCGAGCTTCTCGACCAGTTCCGCGTAGGCGGTGTGCGAGGCTTCGATCGCGCGGGCCCAGATCCGGTGCAGCTCGGGGTCGTCGGCGATCACGGCCGGCTCGACGTATTCGGCTTCGGACTCGTCGACGTAGCGCTGGCTGAGCTGGCTGTAGGCGAAGCCGGCCCGGTGGCGGACCAGTTCGTGGGTGAACGACCGCGAGACGCCGGCGAAGATGAAGTTCCACGTCGCGTGTTCGAGGACCGAGCCGTGGCCGACCTCCAGGATGTGGCCGAGGTACTCCTGGTTGGTCTTGCGGCCCTTGCCGAAGGACATGTAGCAGAGCCGGCCGGCGGCCTCGCAGAGGCGTTCGGCGCCGATTTCGGTGTCGGTCTGCCAGGTCAGGCCGTGCTCGCCGAGGAAGCGGTCGACCTCGGTTTCGTTGACCATCTGCCGGCCGGTCAGGTAGACCTTCGGCTCGCGGATGATATTCATGTCCTCGGGCTCCCGGGGGCTGTTGCGTTTTATGACAAAGCGGGTCTGTCGTTGTTGGTTTTTCGCGCCGTTTTGCGGGTGGCGAGTATAGCGTCAGCGGCGGCGTTCGGCCACCATCGGCGGGGGATGAGCCTGATATGCTGTGCCTCCGCCGAGCGGCAGGGGCGGGCGCCTGACGGGGGTTTTGATTCCTTGGGGGAGGATCAGCGCTTCCGGGGGGGCAGCCCCCGTAGGCTTTGGCCAGGCCGGTATCGCGTGTATAATCCCTTGCTATGAGCGGAATGGTATCCGGCACAATGAATCAGCGGCGCAGGCTTGCGGACAATCTCAAGCGGGTCCAGGAACGGATCGCGCAGGCGGCCGAGCGGAGCGGGCGACGCCCCGAGCAGGTGGGCCTCGTGGCGGTCACCAAGAGCGTCGATCTGGAGATCGTCAGGCTGCTGCTTGACCTCGGACAGGTCCACCTCGGCGAAAACCGTGTACAGCAGCTGGTCAAGCGGGCCAGCCTCATCGACGAACAGATGCAGCGCCGCGTCGCGGCGGGCAACGAGCCGATCGGCCCGGTCCACTGGCACATGATTGGCAGCCTGCAGCGCAACAAGGTCAAGCAGGTGCTACCGCTGGTCAGCCTGATCCACAGCATGGACACCCTGCGTCTGGCCGAGGAGATCAGCAGCCGCGCCGAAAAACGCAACCAGGTCTGCGACGTGCTCGTCGAAACCAACGTCAGCGGCGAAAAGAGCAAAAGCGGCGTGCCTGCCGCGGCGATCACTTACCTGGTCGAACAGGTCGTCACGCTGCCCGGCCTGCGCGTGGTCGGGCTGATGACGATGGCCCCGCTGGTCGACGACCCCGAGCAGGTCCGCGGCGTGTTCGCCCGCGCCAAGGAGATCTTCGAGGACGTCCGCGCCAGCCGAACGATCAGCCCGGAGTTCAAACACCTCTCGATGGGCATGAGCAACGACTACGTCGTCGCCATCGAGGAGGGGGCCACCATCGTGCGGGTCGGCTCGGCCCTGTTCGAGGGGATCGCCCCGCTGCGGCCGGACCCCCTGTCCGAATCCGAGGACGCCGATTAGACATCAATCCCCTTTCACGAGGATCGTCCCATATGCTTCGCAGGCTCAGCCCGAAAAGTCAGAAGATCATCCAGCAGGCCCAGGACATCGCCCGGCGCTACGAGCAGAACTACGTCGACACCGAACACGTGCTGCTGGCGATCGCCGAGACCGGCGACAGCCCCGCCACCGAGGCCCTCCAGCAGTCCGGCGCCACCACCGAAAAACTCCGCCGCGACGTCGAACGGTTCATCAAGGAGGCCCCGCAGCAGGACTTCGTCGTCGGCCGGCTGCCCGGCACGCTCCATTTCCGCAACGTCGTCGCCCGTGCGATCGAAATCGCCGAGACGAGCCGCGCCGCGGCCGTCGAGCCCGAACACCTGCTGATCTCGCTGAGCCGCGAAGAAGGCTCGCTGGCCAGCCAGGCGCTAAGTGACATGGGCCTCGACGCGGCCAGACTCGACGCCCTGCTGACGACGGACCGCAAGACCGGATAGACAGGACCGGGGTCACTCGATGACGCAGGTGCACAGCGAAAACCTCCCCTGTCTCGCCGACCTGCTCGACGCCGAACGCCTGGCGCGGCCGATCAGCGAAGCCGCGCTGCTGCGGCGATATCACCTCAGCAAGACGTTTCGCCCCGACCGCGACCAGCATTACCGTACCCTGGTTGAAGCACTGACGACCAGCCGGCCAGCCGGACCGCCGGCCGAATGTCTCGAACGAGTCGTTGGACTCGCTCAACAGGTTGGGTTGACATCCCCCGAAGCGACCGATCAGCCGTCCGATCAGGCGATCCCCCCTCGACAGCCCGGAGGCGCCGCACCGTCGTCGCCCGCGGGGCCGATCCTGCTGGTCTGCCAGGGGCACCCTTTCGAGCCCGACCTCGGCAGGTTCGAGGATCAGGTCGCGTTGCGCCTGCTGGCCGTCCTGCGGGCCGCAGGCCGGCCGGTGTGTCTGCTGCGCGTGCCCCGGCGGAGCGTCCGCACGCTCAGCGGCCTGATCAGCCAGGTACAATGCCGACCCGTCGCAACCGTTTCAGTGGAAATGGCCCATCCGGCATACCTGCAGATCCTGGCCGATATCGGGCCGCTCGTGCTGGCGGGTGATCGGTCGTTTTCGACCGCCCACGTGCCGGCGGTCGAGCCGGACCGGGCGATGGAGGCGGCCTGGATCGCGGCCTACGCCGCCGCCGGGGGGCTCGAACAGATCATCGTGGTCGGGCGGATC
>JAWLBS010000191.1:0-9797 GCA_041687575.1 Phycisphaerae bacterium
GACGAACTCGTCGAAAGCGGCCTCCACCTGCCCCGGCTGGTCAACGAGCTCGATCTGGACCCGGCACTCTTTTTCCAGGCTGCGCTGCCCGCGGCGAACGGTCGCACGGTTGCCCTTGCCCAATTTCGCCAGGTATTCCTCGTATGTCGGCGGCATGTGGATGATCGTGTGCACCCCCATGTCCCGGTCCTGCTGCAGCGTTGCGAACGAATCGCACCCCTGGCACGCGCTGCCGATCCAGTGGCGATGCGGCTGCTCCCCCGACAGCGGGCCCAGCCACACCAGGTCGCAGTGCTGCTGCACCAGCAGGTAGTGCAGCGCATCCCGGTAGATCGCCTCGGCGTCGGCCGCCTCGGTCGGCGGGTTCAGGACGATCGTCGTCGAGTCCGACCCCACGAGCTTGGCGATACGGATGGGCACCGGCCCGGCCCAGAGCCGTTCGGTCATCATCGGCAGCAGGCCCACCAGCCGGTCGCCGCGCCGCCACAACAGCACGTGCAGACGCCGCCCGCCTCCGTAATGCCGCCACCAGATGCGGCACCAGTCGTATGTCAGGTAGATGTCGGACTCGATGCCTGCCACAAACGCATCCCACTCGTCTCGCAGCGGCTCGAGTGCATCCCAACTCGTTGCCACCTCGCGGATCAGCGGTGCTTCGGCGGGTGGCGCCGTCTTCGGCCTTGTCTGACTGTCAAGCGTTCCCATCATCGATCCTGTGGGCGATCGTGCCCGGTTTCGCGTGTTCGCCGACCGGCCTTCACGTCGGCTTGGTTTCGTCTGCGGACACGCTTCGTGTCTACTCGTTCACCCGGCGCCGGGGCGCGCTGCATCTCCTGTGTCGCCGGCTGTCCGAACAGCCGGACACGGACGCGCCGGTACGTCTGCGCCAGGAAACCGCCTCGAATGTAGGAGTGGCGCAAAGGGCATTTCAGTCCCAGTCGCGGGGCCAGCCGGTCGAACCAGAGTCGACAGTAGATCACGTGCTCGGCATATGCCAGCCGCAGCGCCGCCCAGAACCGGATCCACGGCGCCCGCCCCCGTCGCACGATGATCAGCGACTGTTCGCCCCGGAGCTGGCCACCCAGGCGCAACTTGTAGTCGAATACCCCCCGCCCGTCGTCCACGTGCTGCGAACCGCGGGCGATCGCCTGCTGCACGAGGTTGCAGTGCAGCTGCCGCCCCAGGGCATAGTTCCGCCACGGCGGCTGGTCGGCGTACCCGCGAATCATCTGGTGCGTCCGCGGCCCGAAGTGGTACCCGTAGGCCGCCCCGCGGACCTGCCCATCGACCTTGATCGTCAGCAGCACGAGCTGCCCCGCCTCGGCCATCCGCTGGGCGACCTGCCGGTGGAACATCTCGAAGGCCGGCCAGTCGCCAAACTGCCCCCGCTGGCCCTTGTGCGCCCAGAGCTGCTGGTGCAGCGCAACCAGCGCATCCATGGCCGCCGGCACCTGCGCCGGGTCGGTCACGTGCGAGACCTCCACCTGGTGATCGTGGTGGAGTTTCCGCTCGCGGCGCGCGGTGTCGCGCCGCTCATCGCCGGCCAGGGAATGGAGGTACTGCTCGTACGTGTCCGGCAGGTCGTACTCGGTGATCCAGTTGTCCTGTCGACCGATGATGACCGTGCCGACCTGCGGGTGCCGCTGCGCCGTATCGGCGATCGCCTCGGTGGCGGTCACGTAGTTGCGCAGCGGACCCAGGTGAAGGATGTCCCAGGCGCCCCGCCGGGCCAGCGACGAGAGCACGTGATCGATCAACGGCTTCGCGCACTCCGGCTCCATTGTCAGGCCCGCGGCATCGATCGTATAGTCGCAGGCCAGCAATCGGACCACGCGGAGTCGCAGGCCGGCCACCGACAGCGTTTCGCGGAACAGCGGCAACACGCCGAGCAGCCGCCCCTGATAGTGCAGCGTGTGCACCTCCAGCTGCCGGTTCCTGCTGAAATGCTGCCACCAGATAGAGCACCAGTCGTACGAGCCGAAGACATCCCCCACCCTCGCGGCCAGATCGTTCCATGCCCCTTTCAGATCGCACATCTGGTGCCAGTCCGTGAACACGCAATGCTCGAGGCGACTGTGCGTCGACTCGGAGGCAGCAGGTATCTTCACGGCACCGGCAGTGTCAGAGGGTCTGTTCATGATGAGTCTCCCCGCAGAGTACGAGCTTCCTGCCCAAATGGTCCGAGCTGCGGCAACGTCCCCGGCCTTCGTCTGCGCCGGGCACGCCTGCTTCGCCCGTGCACCATCCATCTGCCAGAAGTACGGTACCTGTGCATGGAGTGCCCCGCAGCATCGATCCTTGCCGTGGTCGGCAATGACGACGCGATGGGAACCCCCGTTGCAGCGAACAGGGCGCCGACTACTGGCGCGGTACCGCGGCTGGCGCGGCTTGCACGAAGCGCGGGCCGCCGAACAGGCGGAATCGCGTCCGCCGGAACAGTTGCGCCAGCATCCGATACCGCACATAGAAATGACGCTCGGGCGTGCGGATCCCCAGCGGCGGCGCGATCACATCTGCCCACACACGATTGTACGCAACATGGATCAGGTACGCCGCTCGAAGGGCCAACCAGAAGCGAAGCCGCCGCCCGCTGCCCTGCCGCACGACCGCGAGCGATCGTTCGCCGACCAGACGCCCGCCCAGCCGCAGCTTGTGGTCGAACACCCCGCGCCCGGCCTCCACCTGCGTCGAACCGCACTGGATGGCTTGCCGGACCACAGCGCAGTGAAGCAGCCGGCCCAGACCGAACTTCCGCCAGTGCTCGTCGTTGAGATAGCCCCGGCACACCCCGTGCGTTCGCGGCCCGAAGCGGAAGCCCAGGTCGGCGCCCACGATCTGCCCGTCCACCCGGATCGTGATCAGGGCCAGCTTGCCGCTGCCGACGAAACACTGGGCCGCCTCCCGGTAAAAGTCCTCTACCGCGGCTATGCTGCCGAAGTGCCCCCGCTGGCCGCGTCCGCGCCAGAGCTGCTGGTGCAGGTGGACCAGCGAATCCATCGCGGATTGGACCTGCTCAGGTCGGGTAATCGTTTCGACTGACACCTCCCGGCCCTGGCATAGATTGCGCTCCAGCCGCCGGGTGTCTCGTCGTTCGCGGCCCCCCAAGCCCTCCAGGTACGCCTCGTATGTCTCGGGCAGGTCGAACATGGTCAACCATTGATCGTCGCGGCCGTTGATCACCGCCTGTACGTCGTGATGGTTCTCCCAGGCCCGGGCAAGCGGCTCGGCGACGTCGATGTAGTTTCGCAGCGGGCCGCACTGCAACACGTCCCATTCGTCCCTGGCGGAAAGGCTGTCCAGCAGCGCTCGGGCCACCTGTCGGGCGTGCTGCGGCTCGACGACCAGGCTCGCGGCACCGCCATCGTAATCGCAACCGACCAACCGGACCGTACGCAGCCACACCCCTGCCGGCCGCATGGTCTCGTGAAACAGCGGCAGCACCGCGACCAGGCGATCCCCCTGGCGGAAACTGTGGATCTCCAGTCGCCGCCCCGTACCGAAGTGACGCCACCAGATCCTGCACCAGTCATGCGAGCCGGATACGTCGGCGATGCGCTCGGCCAGTGCGTTCCACTGTTGTCTCAAGTGGCATGCATCGTTGAACGTGCGGTATGTTTCATGCGTCAGATGAACGGGAATCGGTCCGCTCTCCGCGCCGCTTGCTGCGGTCTTGGTTACCGTTTCCGGCAGATGCATGTGATGCTCCTTGTGACTGGAACAACCCGGGCCGCACCGATCAAACCTGAAGGCAGGCCAGCCAATCCCCGGCGCAGGTATGCAACGGCATCGCGGCGGACAACTTGCCTCCGGTGCTCCAGAGCTGCCGGAGGCGGTTCGCCGACCAGGCTCTCTCCTTCGACACCTCCTGCACCGGTGCATCGGCCGGGGCCGCCGGTTTCAGGTCCGGCCCAAGCGGCTGCACGCATGTCGCCTCCTGAAGGCGAGCAGCGCCCCACGGACGGAACCGGATCCGCCGATACAGCGCAATCAGAAAACTGCTTCGCAAGTAGACTTGCCACATCGGACGCGCCCGACCCAGGCGAGCAGACAGTCTGAACCAGACCCGTCGATAGATGATATGCAGGAGGTAGGCGCCCTGCATAGCTGCCCAGAACCGCAGGCGGCTCGCCCAGCCACGCCGCACCGCCGTGACCGATCGCTCCCCCGCCAGGCGTCCCCCCAGCCGCAGCTTGTATTCGAAAATGCCCCGGCCGTCATCGATGGACCCGATCCGATGCGCAAGCGCATCCTCCACCAGCCGCATGTGCATCTGCCGCCCGAGGGCGTACGGCCGCCACTGCTCGCCCGGGTCGTGCCCGCTGATCAGTGCGTGGACCCGCCCGCCGAACCGGTACCCGTACAGCGCCCCGCGAATCTGTCCGTTGATCTTCAGCCCGATCAGCAGCAACCGTCCGGTTGCACTGGATCGCCTGGCCAGATCGTGATGGAACTGCCGATAGCCCGGCCAGCACTCGAAGTGTCCTCTCTGCCCTCTGTGCGCCCAGAGGTCCTGGTGCAGATCGATCATCGCGTCCATCACTGATTCCACCGCATCGCTTCTCTCGGCCCGCACGACCTCCACCTCGTGCTCGGCCTCCAGCCGCCGCAGCCGGCGAAACGTATCGCGCCGCTCGTTGCGCGGCAGCAGCTGCAGGTACTCGTCGAGATCCTCGGGCAACTCGAAGTGGGTCAGCCACTCGTCGTGGCGGCCGGCAACCACGTGCTGGATGTCCGGATGCCTCAGGCAGGCGTCGACCATCTGCTCGGCCAGATCGACGTAGCCGCGCAGCGGCCCGATCTGCAGGACGTCCCACGGGCCGCGGCGGGGCAGGTCGTCCAGGACCATTTGGAGCAGTGTCGTTGCGTGTTCGGGCCGCAGCGCCAGGCCGACCGAATCGACGAGGTGGTCGGAGCCGACGATCCGCACTGCCCGCAGCCCGACGCCGGCTGGCCGCAGCGTCTCGCGGTACAGCGGCAGGACGCCCACGAGTTCATCCTCGTGCCAGAGCGTGTGGATCTCGAGCCGCCGGCCCTGTCCATAGTGTTGCCACCAGACCTCGCACCAGTCGAACGAACTGTACAGGTCGCCGTACGTCCGGGCGAGTACGTCCCATTCACACTTAAACGCCAACGCATCACCGAACGTGTGATGGACACGCTGTCGCAAGTCGGACGCCGCGCCTGTGGCGCTGCAGGTTGCCTCGTGCATCGTGGTCTCCACAGGGAATGTGACACTGCGATACGACTGGATCGAGCCGCTCCAGGGGGCGGCCAGGCCCCTTTCTTATTGATCCCGGCGCAGAAAACGAAGCGAGTCGCGCCCCCATTTAGCCTGCCCGCGAGCGGGCAGTGTCTGCGATAGCGGGCGACAGGCGGTCCCTTGTTTGACCGCGCAACTCTCAATCATCAGCCGGACTGTGCAACCGCCGCCGTACCTTTCGACCCGCCTGTGGCCGACCGGATCGCGTCCACCCGTTGCCGCAAGTCCTCCGGCAACCGCCCGAGCAGGTGGAACTTCAGCGCCGCCCGCGTCAGTTGCCATTTGCTGGCCGCCGCGGCGCGGTGCTGCCTGCCCCGCATGTACTGCACGGCCAGCAGCGGCAACCGCCCCATCGCCCCCGCCACGAACATCGCGTTGGCGGCGGTCCGCACGAACCGGCCGCTCCGCCTCTCCATGAACATCAGCAACGCCCGCCGCTCCATCAGGTGCATGTCCGTGGCGCACTGGTCCGAACTGGCCGCCCGGATGTGGATCAGCCGGGGCTGCGGCGTGTACAGGATCCGCCAGCCGGCCCGGCGGAACCGCCAGCACCAGTCGGTATCCTCGGAGTACATGAAGTAGTCTTCGGCCATCGGACCCACCTGCCGGATCGCCTGGGCCCGCGCCAGCATGAAGCAGCCGGCGATCCCCTCCACCTCGCGCGGCTCGTCGTAGTCCCACCAGGTCAGCCTCCGCCGCCCGAAGAACCGGCTCCGCGGGAAGATCTGGCTCAGCTGGCTGATCGACAGCGCCAGGTTCAGCAGGTTCGGCAGCTCGAAACAGTTGACCTGCAATTCCCCGTCCGGGAACTCCGTCCGGCATCCGACCAGCCCCGCCTCCGGGTGCGCGTCGGCGAAGGCGACCGTTCCAGCCAGCGTGCCGGGCAGCACCCGCGTGTCCGAGTTGAGCAGCAGTACATACCGCCCTCTGGCAGCGGCGATGCCCTGGTTGTTCGCCGCGGCAAAGCCCCGGTTCTCCGCGTTGGCGATGACCCGCGTGTCGGGGAAGTCCCGCCGGACCATCTCCGCCGAACCGTCCGCCGAATCGTTATCGACGACGATCACTTCGCACGCGACCCCCTGCCCGTGCTGCTGGATCGAGCGGAGGCACTCGCCAAGCAGATCGCGCGTGTTCCAGTTGACGATCACGATCGACACGTCGATAGCCATGTGCACTCATCCTTGGCCGCGGGGCGACACCGGCCGCGCCGGTTCGCCCCTGATTTGTGACACGCCTTGCGGCCCCGATGCTTCCCCTCCGGAAAGCAGGGCCTGGATCGGTCCGCCGGCTACTGCCGCAAACCGCCGTACGGCCTTTTCGGCTCGCTCCACGTGCCACGATCCGTGCGCAGTACCGCTGATCTGCACCTGGGCGACGTACCGCGGCGAGTCGTCCCACGGGTCCGGCAGCCGCCAGCGGCTGCGAAGGTCATCTTGCAGGCGCGCCACCGGCCGCCCCGAGTCGATGTAGTAGCTCAATACGATCAGCTGCCCCGGCACCGGGTGGCCCCGCCGGAACCGGTAGAGCTGACATGGCAATTCGGTCCCGTCCACCAGGGCGAGCCGCTCTGGCTCACTGCCCATGGGTCCCCAGCCCGCCGCGAGATAGCACGCGTCCGGCTCGTGCCCCAGCATCCGCGCCGGGTTGGACGTATGCGCCAGGTACACGTCCACCGCGTCGGTCGTGCCGGCCCGCACGTAGCGGCGGTGGATCGAGTCGTCGGCCCCGGCCACCCGGACCAGGTCGTCACGAAGCGGCACGTCGCGCCCGGTCCACTCCCCGATCCGCATCGGCAGCGTCGCCAGCGGTTGCACCTCGGCCCGCTGCGTGGCGGCATAGGCGCTGACCATCGAATCGAGCCATCGCTGCGCCGCGCCCCCCGCCAGTATCGCTGCGCACGCGGCGATCAGCGCCGCCCGCGGTATCGATCGCGTGCCTCGTGACGCTTGCGGTCCGGCATCCCCGCCGGGGGCTGATTCCCCGGGGGCCACGGTCCTGCGCTGTTTGCAGGGCCGTGCCTGCGACCCGCGGGGCGACTCCCCGGGGTCTGACCCCGGCGCGGAGCTTTCAGACACGAGCCCGGCGCTCAATTCCCCGGCGGCCCGCTCAGCGCCGCAAGATATCCCGGGGTCTGACCCCGCGGCACTGACACGCACATTTTCATGATTCGATTTGCCGTTCACCGTTACCGCTCCGGCTCACCCACGAACTCGCTCACCCGCTGCATCGCCCACAGCAGCACCAGCAGAACCCCCACCGCCAGCGGCATCATCACCAGCCCCGCAAAGTCGTGGAAAAACGTCTCGCTCACCTCGCTGCCGGCGTACTCGAACAGCAGTACCGTTGCCACCAGCCGCACGGAGTTCGCCAGGATCGCCACCGGCACCGTCGCCGCCATCAGCACCGCCTTGTGCCACCGCGGCCGGCGGTGAAACATGAAAGCCATCCCCGCCCCGACGATCACGAACGCGGTCAGCATCCGCAGCCCGCTGCACGCCTCGGCGATCCACAGGATGTTGCCGTCGCCCAGATACAGCACCGTTCCGCGGTGGTTGACCAGGTGACCCAACGTCGCCAAGCCCTCCACTGCCGAGGTCGTCGCAAAGTTTTGCAGCGGTACGAGCAGCCCCTGGCTGATGCGGTTGGGCAACGGCGCCATCAACAGCAGCAGCGCCAGTACCCACCCCAGCTGCCGCGTCACCCGGCTGCCGAATACCAGCAGCACCACCCCCACGACCGCCACCACCAGCGAGTAGTGCTGCAGGCTGCCGAAGTTCAGCAGCACGCCCGCGACGCGCATCGCTTGCGAGCCCGCCAGCACCACCAGGCCCCACCAGTTCGCCCGCACCGGCAGCCGTGACAATGCCCCGCGATGCGTCCAGACGGCATACACCGCGATCAGCGGCACGATCTGTCCGGCCGAGTAGTCCGGGTCGCTCTGCCAGATCTGCCACAGCCCGGTCAGCACCGGCCAGTAGCTCCAGACCAGCGCCGCCGCCAGCAGCGCCCCGACCGCCAGCCACTGCGGCGACACCCGCCACGGCCCGGCGTCCGCCCGCCGCAGCCGGACCAGTCCAACCGCCCCGGCGTCCGCTGCCGGCGCCTCACGTTGTTCCGCGCATAAGGCCATGACTCGTACCGCCATCACAGATCACAGTGTCCGCCGCTGCTGCGTACTATGGACTGCGGCGCCGAAGACGCCGCTTTCACTCAAGCCGTCATCGGCTTCCCGCCCACGAACCCAAAGGGACCATCGGCGGCGACTATGGACTGCGGCGGCCGCGACGCCGCTTTCACTCAAGCTTGGCTGCCGGGCGAGCCCCGAATCCCGCGTTGAACGCCGCCGCGCGACTATGGACTGCGGTGGCAACGACACCGCTTTTACTCAGGCCACCATCGGTGCCAACGCCCCGAACTCCAAGCCGAACGTTCCGCGGCGACTATGGACTGCGGCGCCGCAGACGCCGCTTTCACTCAAGCCGCCATCGGTTCGTTGCTTTCGATCCCAAATAGACCGTCCAGCGGCAATATGGAGCGGCGGCAACGACGCCGCTTTCACTCAAGCCGCCATCGGCTGCCACGGTCCTGCCTCAGCGCCCCCACACACTCCGCCAGCGCCTCCTGCCACGGCCGCGGTACAATTCCCGTCTCCTGCGTCAGGCTCGACGTATCCAGCACACTGTAGGCCGGCCGCGCCGCCGGCCGGTTCAGCTCCGCCGTCGTCATCGGCAGCACCGGCGTCGTCAGGCCGGCCAGCCGCACGATCTCGCGGGCGAATTCGTTCCAGCTGCACGCCCCCGCATTGCAGAAGTGGTACGTCCCTCGCTGCGCACCGGCTGCCAGCGTCAGCAGCACGCCAGCCAGGTCCGCCGCATACGTCGGGCATCCCACCTGGTCGTCCACCACCCGCAGCTCCGGCCGCTCGCACGCCGCCCGCAGGATCGTCTTGACAAAGTTCTTGCCGGCCGTGCCGAACAGCCAGCTCGTCCGCACGATCACGTGATCGTTCAGATGCTGACGGACCTGCCGCTCGCCCTCGGCCTTGCTGTGTCCGTACACGCTCTGCGGGTCGATTGCGTCGTCCGGCCGCCAGGGGCGCCCGATGTCGCTGCCGTCAAAGACGTAGTCCGTGCTGACGTGTACCAGCCGGCAACCCCGCGCCGCACAGACCGCCGCCAGGTTGCCCGCCCCGGTCGCGTTGACCGCCCACGCCAGGTCGCGCTCGCTCTCGCAGCCGTCGACGTCGGTATAGGCCGCCGCGTTGATCACCGCCGCCGGCTGCACCCGCTCCAGCAGCGCGTTGATGTTGTCCCGGCAGGTGATGTCCACCTCCGGCAGGTCCGCGCCCCGCGCAGAGACCCCCCGCTGGTCCGCCAGCCGCAGCAGGTCGTGCCCCAGCTGCCCGGCCGAGCCGATCACGCATACGGTTTCAACGCCTGGCGTACTGCGCGTCGTAGTACTCACGGTATTCCCCGCTCTTGATCCGGCGCCACCACTGCTCGTTGCGCCGGTACCAGTCGATCGTGCCCGCCAGCCC
>JAWLBS010000192.1:0-9796 GCA_041687575.1 Phycisphaerae bacterium
GTTTTCGGATGTTGCGGCCAGGGCGGACGAAGAGGGGCCAGACGAGGTCGTCGACGGCCAGGCGCGTCTGGCGGACCATGCGGCGGAGGGTGGGGGTTCGGCGGAGGCGGCGCATTCGGGTTTGGGGGAAGGGCATTGTTTGTCTCTCGCTTGCTCGTTGGTCCTTGTATGTCGGGGTATTGTTTTCAGTATGGTAGCGGGTTGGTTGCCAGATGCCAGTGACGGCAACGGCGGGGGACAGGTTACAGGGGACCAAGCCACGACAACGGCAGGGGGAAGGGGTCAGTAACAGCAACGGCAACGGCGACGGCGGGGAGGGCGCTTATGCTTGGGGCTCCGTCCCGCAGCTTCTCAGATCGCTACTCATCTGAGGGGTTTCATGGCCACATACAGCGTGGCCATGGCACCCGGCACTGCCCGCAAGCGGGCAGGCTAAATGGGGGCGATGGCTGGCGGATTCATCTTCCGCGGGGGCGGGTTGCGGCGGGGTGGTTCTGGACGGATGGGGGGCGGGGCGTCTAAACTGGCGTGTGCTGGCGGCGGGTCTGGTCCGGTCGCCGGGGGCGCGAGTGGCGGAATTGGCAGACGCGCTGGATTTAGGTTCCAGTGGGCAATCCCCGTGGGGGTTCGAGTCCCCCCTCGCGCAGATGGCCTTAAATATGACAAAGGAATGAGATCCCCAATGTTCCCGATCGACGATCCCAAGCAGGCGATGCGGTACGAGGTGGCGGCGAGGTTGAGTGCGTTCTGGTTTGTCCAGAACCAGTGCAAGCCGGACGAGCCGTGGGGGGGCATCCGCGATTCGGCGGATAACGGCAGGTACATCTACGAGTACTTCGTCTCGACCGGCTGGTCGCGGGCGATGGGGGTGTGGGGGCAGGCGAACGGGATCCTGGCGTGCCTGGCGTGCGCGGCGGCGGTGCCGGGTCCGTCGATCGAGAACAAGGGGCTGAAGAACCACTGCTATCTCAGCGCGGTGCGGGCGGGGCGGTATTTGATGAGCCTGCAGGTGCTGGACGGCCGCAAGCCGCACGCGCTGGGCGGTTTTCGGGAGCACTCGCCGACGACGGGGTTCTCGTACCCGCGGGACGCGGCGACCGGGTCGTTCGGGCTGTTGGCGCTGTACCGACTGACGGGGCACCAGGAGTATCTCGACCGGGCGGTGATGTTCGGCGACTGGTACCGGACGTACGGGTCGGACGAGAGCGGCTGGCCGCACGTGACGTTCTTTTTCGAGACGGGCAAGACCCAGGACGAGGCGGCCAAGGGGATCTGGCAGGCCGGCGGGGCGCTGACGTATCACTACCTGTACGAGCTGACGGGCGAGAAGAAGTGGCTGGAGGCGCTGCGGCCGGTCGCGGACCGGACGGTGGAGTTGCTGAACGCCGGCGAGACGGAGTCGACCGGAGCGGCGAGTCACCACGGGATGCGGGGCAACGACGATTTCGCGTCGCTGCTGATGCTGGCAGCATACAAGCAGTACGGCGATCGGCGGTACCTCGAGCGGTTCGCGGCGAACATCAGGCTGCTGATGAGCCGGCAGCACGAGGACGGGTCGTATCACGGGATGGCGGGGCCATACATGACGGGGCTGGAGATGCTGGACGCCTGGCAGGTGCGGGACGAGCTGGACGGGCTGCTGGACATGGAGGCGATGCGGGTGTCGCTGCTGAAGGGGGCGGATTTCGGGCTGAGCCAGCAGGAGCTGGATGACAAGAACGTGCGGGTGTACGGCGGGTTGTACGGGCAGAACAACTACGGGGTGGCGAAGGACCGGATCCACCAGCGGAGCACGGGGTACGGGTCGGCGTTTTACAGCCGGCTGGTGGCGGGGGAGGCGTTGCCGTACTGGTCGGCGCTGAACTGGAAGGCGCCGGCGGAGCGGGTGGATGTGGGGCCGTATCTGGCGGTGGATGGGGACGAGGTGTACTGAGGCAACAAGTTCGCGGCCAAGGGGTAGAAGTCTCGTCGGAGCGGTCTAGAATTCACTGCGTATGGTTCTATTCCCTAAAGATGAGGAGGCTACAGGCATGGCGGTGACGAAGATTTCGGACAACCTGGCGAAGATGCTGCAGGATGCGATTGCCCGCGAGGTGAAGGTGTCGATCCAGTACATGTGGCAGCACGTGGTGTGGAAGGGCGTGAAGGGCTATGCGGTCAAGGACGCGTTCGAGGAGATCGCGATCGCCGAGATGAAGCACGCCGAGAAGATCGCCGAGCGGCTGCACTACCTGACCGACGATTATCCGACGACGAAGATTCCGGCGATCACGGTCGGCGGGGACCTGAAGGAGATGATCGAGCAGGACATCAAGGACGAGGAAGAGGCGATCGCGCTGTACAAGGATATCATCCGGGTGGCCGAGAGCGAGGGCGACCACACGACGGCGCACATCTTCCGGGAGATCCTTGATAACGAGGAAGACCACCACGACACGTTTACGACGATCGCCGAGGATCTCGGCGTGTAAGCAGGCAGTGCCATGACGCAGCAGAAGCAGGTTTATCGCTGTTACGTGTGCGGGAACGTGGTGGAGGTCCTCACGGCGGGCGGCGGGGAGCTGGTCTGCTGCGGTGCAAAGATGGTGCTGCTGGCGGAAAAGACGGCCGGTGCCGGGCGGGAGAAGCATCTGCCGCGGATCGAGCGGAGCGGCGCGTGTGTGCGGGTGCGCGTGGGGGAGGAGGTGCACCCGATGGAGCCGAGCCACGCTATCGAGTGGATCGACGCGGCGTGCGGCGGGGTGCAGGCGCGGCGGCACCTTGCGGCGGGGGAGGCGCCGGAGGTGGAGTTTGAGTTGCCGGCTGGGGAGGTGGTTGTGCGGGCGTGCTGCAGCCGGCACGGGTTGTGGCAGGCGACGCTGGGAGGCGGTTGAGACGCCGATCGAGAGATAGAGGTGCCGGCAGCGAGACTGCGAGGGTCATGGTCCTGCGAAGCGGGGGCGTGGCCCTCGTTTTTTGGGGGATGTCGAGGGGGAGGGCACGGAACGTAAGCGGACAACGGCCCGTTTGGTAGAGATCCTTCGCGTTGCTCAGGATGACAACCTGTGGCGGGCGCAGCGGCGCCCTACGGGTTGGGCTGCGGGGCGAAAGGGTGTTGACGGGGGCGGCGTGGGGCGTCATCTTGTGGCGCGTTTGCTGGGGCGGGCGGATGTTCGAGGCATCGCCCGTCGAGCCCGGCGCGGTAGCTGGGCACGCAAGCAGTTTCGCGAGGCGACCATACGGGATACATACGATGCTCTATAAGCCGGACTGGGACGTGGTGCAGCAGCGGTACGCTATGTGGCTTGCAGGGGAGAACGAGACCCCGCTGGTGCAGATCAAGGCGCCCAAGGGCGCGCAGACGCACGGGTACACCGGCTGGAACTTTGTGCACGAGATGGAGCACCCCGAGCGGGCCTTCGAGCAGTACGAGGCGTTCTGCCGGCAGACGCACTTTGCCGGCGATTCGCTGCCGAACCTGTTCGTGAACCTGGGACCGGGGATTCCGGCGGCGTATCTGGGCTGTCCCGTGGACGTGCAGGAGGAGACGGTCTGGTTCGAGGATGCGGGGATGAGCCTCGAGCAGGTCGCCACGACGCGCCTCGACGAGCACGAGAAGTGGTGGAAGTACACGCTGGACGTATACCGGATGGCTGGTGAGCACGCGCGGGGCAAGTACCTGGTCGGCCTGACGGACATCAACGCGGCGATGAACATCGTCGGGTCGCTAAGGGGGACGCAGCAGCTGCTGATGGACCTGATCGAGCAGCCCGAGGCGGTTCGCCGGGCGGCCGAGCACGTCAACTGCGTCTGGCTGGAGTGCTACGAGCGGATCTTCGGGATCGTTCAGGGATACCAGAAGGGAATCAGCAACTGGATGAACATCTGGGGCCCCGGGCGGTTCGCCGACGTGCAGTGCGATTTCTCGGCTATGATCTCGCCGGCCATGTTCGAAGAGTTCATCGTGCCCGACCTGGTGTCGGAGTGTCAGCGGCTGGACTGGTCGATCTACCACTGGGACGGGCCCGGGCAGATCCCGCACCTGGACCTGCTGCTGGACATCGACGAGCTGACGGGGATCCAGTGGGTGCCGGGGGCGGGCAACCCGGGGACGGGGTCACCGAAGTGGTTCGACCTGTACCGCAAGATCCAGGCCCGCGGCAAGCGGCTGGTGTTGCAGGGGATGGCCAAGGCGGACGTGCAGCGCGTGGTGGAGGAGCTGGACCCGCGGGGGCTGCTGGTGGAGGTTCACGGGTGCGGCACGCCAGCCGAGGCGGACGAGATGGTGCGGCGGATCGGGGAGTGGTCGCGGAGATGAGAGCGAGTGAGGACATCGTGGTTCCGCACAACGGGTTCGAGCCGGAGGCGCTGGCGGGGATGTTGAGGGCGGCGGCGCCGGGGATGGAGACGGGTTGGCGGGTTGTGCAGACGGTTGCCAAGAACGGGCGGGAGTATGATGTTTGTCTGTTGACGGGGTGGCGGGCGGGGTGATGTTGTCATCCTGAACGAAGTGAAGGATCTCTGCCTCGCGGGGCGCCATGCCATGGGCACGCTGTCCCGTTGTCATCCTGAACGGAGTGAAGGATCTCTACCTCGCGGTGGTTCCAGTATTGGGCACGCTGCCCAATAGAGATTCTTCGCTGCGATCAGAATGACATTTTCGCGTGGTGTCTGGAGACGGAACGCATCGCTCATCCGCAGATCAGCCGCGATCTCACGGTCGCGGCTCCTTCCCGCAGGATGCGCGACCGCTGCGTGTCCGAACAACACCCTCGCTCACGCTTCGGGCTCCTTCCCATGCGCCCTGGAAGTATCGCGCATCCGTAGAGACACGGCCCTGCTTCGAAGGACCATGGCACCCGGCACCCGGGGGTTACCGCTCTTTCACGGTCGCGGCTCGTTGGCGCGTGACCGTGGCCCTCGTCGTTCTTCTCATCCTCAGCTGCGATCGTCAGGACTGCGGTTCTTCTTCGCCCGGGGCACCGCCGAGGCCGCTGGCGGCGCCGACGACCTGGACGAAGCGCATCCGCAGCTCGTAGAGGGTCAGGTCCAGCGTTCGCTTTTCGTCGGGAGTCATGCTGTCTTTGGTCTTTTCGGCGAGGACCTCGAGCAGGTCGATGTGGTACTTGGCGATCTCGGGGTTGGGAGGGAGTGCCTGGCCGCCCGGACCGCGCATGCCGCCGAGGCTGACAAGGGCCTGCATCGCCAGGACGTTGATCAGGCCGGCGAAATCGGCCTCGGGCAGGCCGGCGGGGCCTGCGCCCGCGGCGCCGGGAGCGGCGGATTCGGCTTCGCTGGCGAGGCGTTCCTTTTCGCGGCGGGCTTCTTCCTTCCAGTCCGAATCGATGATGATTTTGGGCTTCTCGTCGCCGGGCTTGTTCGGGTCGCTCATTCTGGTGTCTCCAAATATTCCCGCTGCCTGGTTTTGCGCGTGTCGGCGCGCGTGATTGTCGTTTGTTTCATGGTATAGGCGGGGCGGGCGGTGTCAAACGGGGGCCGGGCGTAATGCTCGCCCGAGCCCTCACGGTCGCGGCTCGTTTAGGCCGAGTGACATTCCGCTACCGCAGCACTTCGCCGCTTTGGAGCATTCTGTGCTTCTGGTCGATGACCCGGAGCAGCTTGTTGTAGGAGTTGGCGAAGGCCTCGACGCCGGCGCGCTGGAGCTGTTCGGTGACGGCGGACAGGTCCACGCCGAGGGCGGCAAGCTGCTGCAGGTGCTCCGCGGCTGCGTTGATGTCTTCCTCCAGTGTCGCGCGGACCGTGCCGTGGTCGTTGAAGGCCTCGAGCGTCTGCGGCGGCATCGTGTTGACCGTGTCGCGGCCGATCAGTTCGTCCACATACTTTGTGTCGCTGTAGGCGGGGTTCTTGGTGCTCGTGCTGCCAAACAGCAGCCGCTGGACCCGCCCGCCGTGCTTGCGTGCCTCTGCGAACTCGTCGCCGGTGAAGATCTCGCGGAACTTCCGGTAAGCGATTTTGCAGTTGGCCACGGCGGTCCGGCCGAGTAGCTCCCTGGCGCGGGGGTCGTCCATGGCATCGAGCTGCTTGTCGACGGCGGTATCGATGCGGCTGACGAAGAAGGAGGCGACCGAGGTCACGTGCGAGGGCAGCGTCGCCTTGGTCAGGCCGCGGATGTACGCCCGTGCCACCTGCTCGTACTGCTCGACGGAGAAGATCAGTGTCGCGTTGATATTGATGCCTTCGGCGGTGCAGGTTTCGATCGCGGGGATGCCCGCCGGTGTCGCCGGAATCTTGATCATTGCGTTGGGCCGATGCACGCCCTTCCACAGGTGCCTGGCCTCGTGGATGGTCGCACGGGTGTCGTAGGCGGCATCGGGGGAGACTTCGAGGCTGACCATGCCGTCGACGCGGCCGGATTCTTCATAAATGTCTCGCAGCAGGTGTGCGGCCACCTGTATGTCCTCGACGGCGAGGGCCTCGTAGACGCCCTTGGCATCGGATTCGGGGCTGGCGTCGAGGAGGTTGAGCAGGGATTCGTTGTAGTCGGGGCTGTCGGCGATGGCCTTTTCGAAGATGCTCGGGTTGCTGGTCAGGCCGCGGACGCCGATGTCGCGAACAAGGTGCTGCAGGTGGCCGCTTCGGACCATGCTGCGCGAGATGAAATCGAGCCATACACTCTGGCCCAGCTGCTGCAAATGTTTGATCCGGTCCATGGTACTTCCTTTCTCCCGTCCGGGCCGCACGCGGCGGCCGCTGCGGCAGGTCAGATGCTCGTTGTTGACGAGCAGGGGCCCGGGCCCGGCCGCGACCTGTATCACGGAAGTGGCACGCTTCGGGTTCGAATGGGACAAGCCATCGATCCCTGCCGGCTCTGGTCTACCGTTGCCGGACCGGGCGTTTGCGACGCAATAAGTGTATGCCCGGTGTTGCGGTTCGGCCACGTGGTTGGGTAGGGGATTGCGCAACAGGAAGGGGGGCGATGGGTTGGGGATGAGGGGAATGACGGGGGGTTGCGCTGGTCGTTCGGGTGGCAGTGCTCCAGACGGAGGGGACCACGGGCATCGAGGGACACTGCCCGCAAGCGGGCAGGCAAAATGTGACTTCGATGCTTTGCGCGGCCGGTGACGCAGTCGCTTATCAGACGATCAGGCGGTCCCAGGTGCCGTAGGTTTCGGTCTTGCGGCCGCGGGGCAGGCTGATGGCGGCGATCAGCAGGCCGAGTACGATGTTGAGGTAGCGGAAGGCCCGTACGACTTCGCCCATGGCGATGACCGAGACGGTGACGACGAGCGCGCCGGCGAGGTGGTCGATGTCGGCGACGACGCCCTCGTTGCCCAGGGCGGTGGGAACGAACATCATCCAGATGCCCAGGCCGCCGTCGGAGATCGGCATCATCTCGGAGACCTTGCTGGTGAGCACCAGTCGCGAGCCGTCGCCGAAGAACGGGTCCCAGGCGGTGTCGTAGCTGAACGAGAGGGCGAAGGCGATGACCCAGATGCCCAGGATGATCAGCAGCCAGTAGATCCAGAGGGTTTTGTTGTGGTGCGTGGCGAGCATGTGAAGGCGCTGCTGGTCGTTCATCATGTCGCCGTGCTCTTCGTGGCCCTCCTTCTTCTCATGCCCCTCGTGCTGTTGCTGCCGCATCTGCTCGTGGTGTTCGTGCATCTTGCCGCCGACGCTCTTCATCGCGCCGGGGCGGGTGACGCCGCGTTCGGCCATGTCGCCGTGGTTGCCCTGCTGGTGGTCTTGCGGGCGGTCCTGCTCGTTCTTTTCGTCGGCCATCGTCGTCCCCGGATGAGTGGTGTTCGCTCCGCTTGCACTGGCTCGGAATGAGTCGCTTGCTCCCTTCGGGGCGTTGCCGGCGCGGAGGCTCGGCCACTCGCATCGCTGCGCTCGCTCGGGCGGACCGCCTGAAGGCGGGACTCCAAGCGCCGGCTGAAGCCGGGACTCCTAACTGATCCCTGGTCCCTGATCCCTGCCGTTCCCTGGCAACTGGCCACTGGCAACTTTGCCGGGCATAGCCCGCCCTACAGCGGCTGAAGCCGGGGCCTGCCGACAGCTCCCGGTGGGCGGCTGTTTCGCGCCGCGCCTGGAAAGCAGGGCGCAGGTGGTTTACTATAAGCTTAGGCCGCCAACGGAATCAGGTCCATCCGCAGCCTCGGGATGAAGGCGTGGCGCGGCGGGGGCGGATGAGGGCGGCCGGTGTCAGAAGCTTATCTTTTTCGTCTGTTCGTGCTGTTCTGGTCGAATGTTACACGCGTCGAGGGCGGGCCCTTGCACGCGTCGGAACCTGTGCTGTCTCGGGAGGTCTTCACATGGGCAACGAGTTCATCTCGCCCAACTGGCACGTCGTCCTGCTGCACGCCCCGCTGGGACTGGTCATTGTGGGAGTGCTGATCGAACTGCTGAGTTTCATCTCGCCAAGGGGCGGCTTTCGGGCGGCCGGGCGGTGGATGATGGGGATCGGCGCGCTGCTGGCGATCCCGACGGCGACGCTGGGCGTCTACGCCTTTCGCGATGTGGTGACGGCCGGGCCGATGGCGATCGGGGCCTCCTGGGTGCAGGTCGCGGCGGCGAGCGACTGGATCCCCGCGCAGTGGGAGTTCATCTCGAATCACATCTGGTTCAACGCCTTTGCCGTGCTGCTGCTGCTGGTGGCGGTGATCTTCTGGCTGGCAGGCTCGGACGAGTTCCGCCGCGGCGCGTATATTCCGCTGCTGCTCGTGGTGCTGATCGGTGCGGGACTGCTGGTGGTGGGGGCCTGGCACGGCGGGGAGCTGGTGTACCGGTACGGCACGGGTGTGGATGCGCAGCAGACGGTGGCGGGTGCGGCGCCGGGGGCTGCGGCGGTGGCCGAAGTGCCGGATGAGGGGGATATCGAGTATTACATCCCGCCGCTGCAGTTGCACCTGCTGCTGGCGGGGTTGGTCGGCGCGTTTGTCGTCGGGGCTTTTGCGCTGATGATTCGCCGGTGGCAGCTGGATTCGGCTGGGCTGATCCCGCTGCGGCGGGGCGAGCCGGTCACCCTCGGCGTGGGGGAACCGCGGGAGGAGATGACGCGGGAGGAGCGGGTGGAGCTTCGCTCGGCCGGCCCGTACGGCGCTGAGCGGGTGGTGGTCGGCGAGCCGAAGGTGTATCCGGGCTGGTTCTGGCTGGGGGCATTCCTGCTGGGGCTCTGCGCGGCGCTGGCGGGTATATGGTCGGTGCTGGGTTCGTTTGCGACGCAGGCGCTGCAGAGTGGGTATATCGCGCTGTGGGAGGCCGAGCACGTGCGACTTCTTCTGCACGTGATTTTCGGGGTGTCGCTGATCGTGGGGGCGCTGATCCTGGCGGGGCTGGTGCGGTTTGCGCGGCGGTGGCGGGTGATGGCAGGCATTTTCGGCGCGGTTGTGCTGCTGCTGCTGGCGGGGCAGATCTACCTGGGCGTGATGATGGTCTTTGACGGGCACGAGGGACCGCTGCTGGCGTTTCGGTCGGGGGCGGCGGCTGTCGAGGAGGTCGAACAGGAGGTAGACGAGCCGGGCGTGATAGACGAGGCGCCAGCGCCGGTGGCGCCGCAGGACGAGGTGGAAGCGCCGGCGATGCCGGGGCAGGGGCCGACGGTTGAGCCGGAGCAAGGGGAGGTGGCGACCCCGGAGCAGGGGCCGGTGATCGAGGTCAGGCCGGCGCCGCAGGGGGATGAGCCGGCAGAGGAGCCAGGGGCAGCTGAAGAGACGGTTGAGCCGGGGCCCGAGGGACAGGCGGCGCCGGAGTCGGGGGATGGAGAGCCTGGCTGGATCGATGTACGTGGTGGAGACGGTCGGGGCGCGTGACGCAAGAGGGGGGCTTTCTGCGGAGCCTCTCGTTGTCATCTTGAGCA
>JAWLBS010000193.1:0-2224 GCA_041687575.1 Phycisphaerae bacterium
AGCCGCCAGCCGGCTCGACGATCCGCGACAGGAACGCCATCGACCTGTCCATCTGGTCGGCCAGATCCTTGCCGTGCAGCGTCCCCAGCCAGTCATGGTCGTAGCCATGACAGGCAATGGCGTGGCCGGCGTTGTGCATCTCCCGCAGGTGGTCGAGCCCCATGTAGAGCTCGCCGGCGAAACCGGCCTCGTCGGCAGTCACATATCGACGAAAAAGATTATCGGATATTGAGGTCCGGAGCTGTTCCGGCAGGTCCCGCTGGAGCATCCGCTTGAGGAAGATGATCCCGGCCGGGTCGAACCGGCTGGGGTGGGCCAGCCGGTCCCAGTACGCCTGGTTCGGCTCGAGATCGAACCGGCTGCGGTACTCGTCCAGCATGGCGAACAGCGCCTCGACGACCTCGCCGATGCGGTCCTCCATGGCCGCCAGGACGAAATGGATCTTGTTCACGTCCAGCACGCGGCCTTCCATGACGGCCTTGCCGACCGGCGCGAACACGCCTGTCATGCCGCGGCCGGCGAGGATTGGCGCGACGGTCTGGTAGTGATCAATGTAGCCGTCATCGAAGGTCAACAACGCGGCATTGGCTGGCAGAGTCGCTTCGGGATCCTTGATGACCTCGAACAGATCCTCTTGGCAGATCACGTGGTAATGCCGGGCGATGTAATCGATCTGCCCGCGGAACTCGCTGACGCTGCGGGCCTTGATGCCGGCAAACCGCGTGCGGCGGACATCCCGCACGTAATGGTACATGACGATGGTCAGACGGTTGATCATGTACACAGGCATCGGCCGGGAGGGAAAAAGATGGTGAGAGAAAAAGGTCGCCCGGACACAACCTGTCGACTCTCAGGGCTCAGGCAAGCCGATCCGGGCGATTTGCCCCCTGAAGACGGCCCGGAGGCCCCGCCCCGCATCGAGCGCAACATAACATATCTTATCGGACGACGGACGGGCCGGCCTGCGGCGAACTTCCGGCCTGGTTCAAGCAGGCTGTCCAGACGATTGTTCATTCCCCTGCCCCGCAGGCGCACAGGCTACGAGGTGGACTGGGGCGGCCGCCCGATCTCCCGTTGCCTCCCTACGCGTACTCGCTGACCAGCCGAACCTCCGCCGCCTCGTCCTCCTCGATCTCGGGAAACCGCCCCAGCGGCTCGAAGAACCGGTTGTCCTTCTGATCGTCGTTGACGGCGCTGACCTCGCCTGCCATCACCGGCCCGTGCCCCTGGACCGCCCAGAAGTCGTGGTAGACCCGCTGCGGGATCGACACGCTCTGGCCCGGCTCGAGCACGAGCGTCTCCCCCGGCGCCAACGTGCGGACAACGCCGTCGACACTCAGATCCACCGGCGTCTGCTTGTCGAGCCCTTCGTCGTCGTCCGCCCGGAAGAACCGCAGCGCCAGTCGGCCGCCGCCGCGGTTGATGATGTCTTCCATCTTCTGGTAATGAAAGTGCAGCGGCGTGACCTGCCGCTCACCGACCATCATGATCTTTTCGCAGTAGGTCTTGGAGGCGGGATCGCCCGGCACGCCGTTGCGGACGGTAAAGAGGGTCAACCCCGTGGCGGCGAAATCGCCGGCCGCAAAGTCGGTCACATCCCAGCCAAGCCCGGCCCGGCGGATCTCGCCGGCCTCGGGGCCGATGGTCCGCCACCGCTCGGGGGTCCAGTCGGCAAACGGCGGCAGCAGGAACCGGTGGCTGGCGAAAAGGGCCCGCGCGTCGCGGATCGCCTGGTTGATCTCGGATCGTTTCACGATGATCTCCTCCTGCCCGCGCTTGCGCGGGCCTTCCGGCTCGATGGTCTGGCGTTACGACAGGGTTTCAGTATAACTTCCTTCGCCGGCCGCAACACACCACTGGTCCTTTCGACGCCGCCCGTGCGGCCGGGGGACGCCAACGGCAGAGTTCGATCGACCGGCAACCGGACTTACCCGACTGGCCCGCGTATGATCCTGAAATGTGCGAGGACGCAAACGATGGCTTGGCAGAACATCTACTTTGACATCTACGGAGCGAGCAGGATGCTGCGCGCACTGTTGTGGTTCGTAGGGCTGGTGCTGATCAGCTTCGGCATCCTGATCATCGTGATCCCGGAACTGCTGCGGTACCTGATCGGCAGCGCGCTGATCTTCCTGGGGGTGGTGCTGCTGCTGGGCGCCGGCACCCGCCGGAGGCCCGCCCAACGCCGACCGCACGACCGCGGCCCCGAAGAGGACGTAGTCGA
>JAWLBS010000193.1:2324-9747 GCA_041687575.1 Phycisphaerae bacterium
GCCATGCAGACCGATTCGTCCGCCGCCGAAGCATCCCGTGACCAGGACACGCCCCTCCCGCTTTGGCGCCGGCTGCTGCTGCCGAGCCCGAGCCAACGGCTTCGCATGCTCCGCCGCGACGCGTGGCTCGTCGTCATCGCCTCGTATGTCCTGCTCGCAGCGGCCTACCTCTGGCCGCAGGACTTCCGCGCGACCTCACCAGCTTACAACCTGGCGTGCTACGTGCTGTTTCTCGCCGAGACCTTCGTCTGGCACATCGGGCTTGTCATCCTGCTGATCGCGCTGCTGGCGGCATGGCGGCGCGCCTGGCGGCTGGCGGCCGCAACCGTGCCGCTGCTACTGGTGACGCTGGGGCCCGAGGTGTACCATTGTCTGCCCCAATCGCCCCCGCCGATCCAGGGCGAGGCGGTTACCGTGATGAGCGTCAATTTGCTGTGCACGAACCCCACCCCCGAAGCGATCATCGGCGAGATCCGGGCCGCCGACCCCGACATCCTGCTGCTGCAGGAGTACAGCCCGCACTGGCACGAGGCGATCCGCGAAGCGATCGGCGCGAGATATCCCTACGCCAAATGGGTGGTCCGCCCAGATCCCTTCGGCGCGGCCATATATTCGCGTCTGCCGTTCGAGGACGACGTGCGGACGGACCTGCATCTGGCAGGGGTCGAAACGCCGCAGATGCGGGCGGTCGTGCGCATCGGCGGCAGGCGGGTAGCATTATATAACATTCACCTCGTTCCGCCGTACGGCCTGGAACTGACCGCCACGACGAGGCACCAGCTCGCCGACCTCATCGAGCACCTGGACGCCGAACCGTTGCCGATGATCCTCAGCGGCGACTTCAACTTCACGGACCGCAGTGAAAACGCTGCCCTGCTTCGCGCGGCCGGGCTGACCGACACGCACCGAACCGCCGGCTGGGGCCGCGGCAGCACCTGGCCGGTCAATGGCATCCTGCGATACCTGCCCGGCCTGCGGCTCGACCACATCTACCTGAGCGACAGCCTGACGTGCGCCCACAGCCGGACCGGCGAGGGAATCGGCTCGGATCACCGGCCGATCGTGGCGAAAATCGGACTTGCAGAGGTCGACGACAAGAGCGCCGACGCGGTCCGTATTTCCGATATGTAGGCCAACCAATGCCCTTCACGGGGCGGCCTCGTATTGATCAACCGGTCGCTAACCATTGTTTTCACAGATACTTGCCGCCCCTTTGCAGATCGCATCACAGGCAGGGGGTCCATACGTTCACCTCGCGTTGGCACAGTGTGAACCCCAAATTTGTCTGTTGCTGAATCTTTATGAAGCCCATCGGGTTGTATTGACAGCTACAGGTTCCTGAATACAATGCGTCGCATTGGGACTGGCGGGGGTATCGAGGAATCGGTCCTCAACCGCCGGTGAGCCCGGGTTCGATGCCGGGGCTCAAGTTGCAGGCAACACCCAGATTGTGCCATGTGATCGTGCGAGTTTCTTGCATTTCGCTGAAACCCAACAGGCGCGGGCATCCAAGCTGGTACTGCTGCAATTCTAGTGAGTTGTTGTTTGAATTGGAGGAGCCGAAAGCGTGGCTACCGGTACGGTAAAATGGTTCAATGACGCCAAGGGTTACGGTTTCATCACGACAGAGAGTGGCACCGATGCGTTCGTGCACTACGGTGACATTCAGGGAGATGGGTTCAAGTCGCTGGCTGAAGGCGAGGCGGTAGAGTTCGAACTTGCTCAGGGCCCCAAAGGCCCCAAGGCCGTGAATGTGCGCAAGGCCTGATCCGCTAGACATTTAGCCGAACAAAACACAGAAGACGCCGCGCAGCTGCGCGGCGTTTTCTTTTTCAGGTTTTATTGGAATGCCATGGGAAGTGTACCGGGAGTACTCACCGTGCCTCCGGGGTCTGACCCCTGGCAGCACGCTCGCACCCGAATCCCTGCATCCGATTCCCGCGGGGGCACCAATACCTGAAGCGATCCAACGGGGTCTGACCCCCCTGGGGAGAACGCTCGGGCGGGTGGCAGTGGTATCGCGGTCCTGCGTCAACGAGCCGCGACCGTGAGGGAGCGGTGAACCCCGCGGCCCCCTCGAACGCCACGGGGTCAGACCCCATATGCGTGCACAAGTATCCAGGCCGCCACGAGATCACGGCATCGATTCTGTCAGGAAGCGTGCGACTCGGGGTCAGACCCCTGGAAAACATCCGTACGCCCGATAACTACTCGGCCCGGTACAGCCTCCGCGACTCGATGTAATCGACCACGGGTTCGGGCGCGAGATACCGGATCGACTGCCCCTGCCGGATCCGCCGCCGGATCTCGCTCGCGCTGATGTCGATCCGGGGCGTGGGCAGGATGCCGGCTGCGAGGCGCTCGACCTGCTCGGGGCCGAAGCGCTCGCGGAGTTCGCCAAGGTCCGGCTGCTCCCACCCCGGCCGGGCCGCCGTCACAATCCGGCACAGACCGATCAGCCGCCGGGCCTGGTACCAGTTGACCAGTTCGCCGAGGCTGTCGGCCCCGATCAGCCAGTGCAGCTCCGCAGCCGGTCCCAGGTCGCGGCCGAACTGCTCGACTGTCGTGACGGTGTAGCTTGGACCGGGACGGCGCAATTCGGCGTCCGATAACTCAAACAGCCCCTCGCCCCGCACCGCCAGCCGCAGCATCTCCAGGCGATCGGCGGCCGGCGCCAGGTTGGCGACGGGTTTGTGCGGCGGGACGGCAGCCGGGATCAGGATCATCCGGCTGAGACCCAACTGCTCGGCGACGCTCCGCGCGACGATCAGGTGGCCATGGTGAACCGGGTTGAAGGAGCCGCCGAACAGTCCGATAAGCACTGCCGAAATACCTCGCGTTTCAAGGGACGGGATCTGCTGCGCCCCAGCCCCGCTGGAGCGGGTGATTCAGCACAGGCCGGCACTGGTCCCCGGCCGGGTCGCGTCAGCGCTCCACTCGCGGCTGACTGGCGGGCGCCGCCAGCGGTTTGACGATCATGCGGCACCGATCGACCTGAAGCCACACGTCGGCCTGGCCGGTCTGGGAGGTCTTGACATCCGCGCTGCCCTGCAGGACGACCTGCCACCGGGCATTCGGCGAGACCTCGGCAACGAACTGCATCCGCTGCTGATCCGTCCGGCTGAAGTCGTTCTCGTAGCCGCTCAAGGTGGCGACCGGGTGCTGACACAGGAGCTTGCCGGTCGTCTGCTCCCGGGCCTCGAGGACGAAGGAGACCTGGCCGGTGGTCTCTCGGCCGCCCGACAGCGCGGTGGTCTGCACAGCGTACTCGTACTCGACCTCGCAGGTGACCGAGACCTGCAGCGGCTGGTCCGAGTCGTTGTGCAGGGCCGCCCCGACGATGAACGCGCTGCTGGCGGTGCCTCCCTGGCTTGCGGAGGCCTTGCAGGAGGCGGTGCCGTCGGCCCTGGCGTCGGCGCTGCTTGCGGCGGTGCCGTTGGGGCCGGGGTTCTGGCTGGATCTCTTGTCGTGGATGGCGAACCGGCCGTCATCCGGCAGTTCGATCAGGACCTTACCGGCGGACTGGGGACGGATCGGCTGGTAGCCTTCGGGCCCCACGATAACGGGCAGCCCCGCCCCGCCCTGCCCGCAGCCGGCGACCGAAACAGCCAGGATCAGACCCATTGCAAGATATCGATTCATCTTGACGCCCTCGACGCGCAGGTTTTCGGTCAATCGTCTTCGGGCAGCCAGTCTATCGAAAAAACCGTCGCGGACAACATCCCCGCCGCCTTCAACGAGACCGTAACCCGCTTCCTCCGCGGCGGGACGAAGGCTATTGCCGATCAGCCGACGGGGCAGGCGAGCCTTCCGGCCACAGCGCCTTCTCGTTCGGCACGGCCCCTTCCACGTACGGCAGACCCGACATGAAAAAGCCGATCATGCTGACCGTCTTCGGGCGGACGTAGGCATTCGGCCCGAGCCAGTCGTCACGGTCGGCGGGGACGGGACGCTCGTCGCTCACCAGCGGCGCCAGCAGTTCGGCCATCCGCTTGCGAAATGCCGAATCCCCGGTCAGCCGGTACCCGGTCGACAGCATCTGGAAATGGCAGTAGGCGCTCGACCAGCCTTTCTGCGCCAGCGTCGCATAGGCCTGCCAGGTCAGGGCCTCGCGGAGCTTTGCATCGTCAGTCAGGGCGTACCACTCGACCAGGAAGTTGGCCATGCCGAACGAGTGCCAGAAGAACGAGCCGGCACTGTCGCCCTTGAACGGGCCGGCCGGCTTGTCGCCAACGAAGTCCCAGGGCGTGTCGTTGGGAAACTGCCGGTGCTTGATCGCGTAGTCGCAGTACGCGTCGAGGAACGCCTCGATCTTGGCGCGGTACCGCATGTCGCCGGTCATCTCGTACTTTGCGTAAAGGGCATACAGGGCGGTCGGCATGCTGTCCGAGCCGCCCCAGACACCGCCTCGGGCGACGTTGGCCTGGTAGACCTCGTCGATGGCATCGCGGGTCCGGCCGTCGCCGGTCAGGTAGTAGTGCAGCCGCCAGGCGATCGGGTTGGCGACCCGCGGGCCGATGTAGGCGTCGCCCCAGTGGTTGACGTTGTGTCGGTGGCCGAACCCACGCAGGTCCACGTACTCGTAGTGGTCCGGATCGGACCCCAGCGGGTAGGCCCGGGTGTGCTTGACGTCCACGTCGCGAACGTGAGCGGCCATCGCCGAGCCGGCCTTGAAGGCATCGGCATCGCCGGTCCGCAGGTACTGCCACAGCAGCCAGTACGTGATCAGCCCCTCGTCGTTGACCCAGCCCCAGCGGCCCCAGTCGTTCATCCAACGGCAATTGTCGACCCCGTTGCCAGCCGAGTAGCGGTAGACGCTCTGGAAGTCGCCGTAGTCGAAGATGCCGAACCAGCGGTAGTATCGCTGATGCGTCAGCATGAACTCGGTCACGTCGCGGGCGAGGCCCTCGAGCTTCGGGAACCGCTGCGGCTGCGATTCACGGAACGGCCCGAGCACACCGCTGCTGGCGACCAATGCAGGATCGGCCTTGAGCAGGCGAATGCCGCTGAGGTTGTCCGCCACCTCGGCGACTCGCGCGATCTCGTCGCGTCCTTCATGAAAGTAGAACCACAGCCGGTGCGTCCGCGCCAGGCCCGTCGCCTTGCCGGGATGCGGCTCGGCCTCGCCCGTGCCGAAGATGGGGCTGTAGCGGCGCAGATCGGCCGGGGCCACCTGCGGCGGGTAGAGCCACGCCGTGATCGTCGCGTCGGCGTTGGAAGCTTCCAGTCCGGTCGGCACGTTTTCAGCCATATCGACGATGCCCACCGCGCAGCCCCAGTTGGCGTCGCTCAGATCCAGCCAGCCCCCGCAACGGCTGGCCTGGTCCACCGTCACCGGCCGGCCGGTCGCATCGGCGAGTTTGTACGTGCGGTAGTGGTCGTAGGCGTCCTGGACGATGCCGCCGGCCCGCCAGCGGGGCGAGGCGCCTCCGGGGTTGGGCCTGTCGGGCGGGTCGGTCGCCATCAGCGGGTTGGCGTACATCCACCGCTCGACGCGGTCCTGGCCAGCCGCGGCGGTGATCCTGTCGCCCTTGTCGCCCGTCAGGTTCAGCGGCAGACGGATGCCGCACCGGGCGAGAAAGTCGGTCTGGGGGTTACCCTCGTAGACGAAGGTGTGATCGGCCACGACATAGCCCAGCCCCGCCCATGCGTGGATGCGGATGGTCGCCTGGCTCGGCACGCTGCCCCGGCCGGGGAAAGACCGGCCGACCTTGTCGTAGAGGTAATGCCCCCGCAGCAGGATCGTCGCCTGGACCGGCCCGGCCCGCTCGACCTCGACCGAGTCGATGACCAGCTGGGACGAATCCAGCGTCCCAGCCGGCAGAATCGCGTCCGTCGGCGAGCGGCCCGGCTCGTCGGCGACAAAGTAGTCCACCTGCCACAGACGCTCGACCTGTTGGTGCGCACGCTTGCCCCGCTGCGAAGCAGGACCACCACTGGCGGGACCCACCGAAGTACGGCTGCCATCTTCAGTCCCGCCAGGGGCAGCAGATCCGTCCGAACGCGGCAAGCCCTCCCCTTCGCCCGCCCCCTCAAACCGCAACAACCTTACCTCGCCATCCGCCGTCCACAGGTACGCATCGTCGATGAACCCCCGCGTATCCCGCCCGACGCGGAACCGCAGCCGGCCCGTGTCGACCTCGTATCCCCCATCCACCTGCCGCACCGTCACCACCGGCCCGTCGTTGCCGGACGGCGCCGACGAAGACTTCTCGCGCGCCTGCGCGTCCCCGTCCGCGAGCGACGCCGCCGACTGTGCAGGCGACACCTGCGACGCGGCGCCATCGGTCCCACTGCGCACCCGGGCCGCCCCATCAGTCCCGCGGCGCGCCTCCTGCGTCTGCGCCCCTCCCCCGGCCGGCTGCAGGTACACATCCTCCACATCGGCTGGCACCAGGGCCGTGACGAACATCCACTTGACCGACCCGTCCGGCCAGAAGGCGACGGGCTCGCACTGGGTGGGCAGCTTTCCGCCGTCCGCCGCAACGGCCACCATCACCGCGCTCGGCTGAATCGTCCCCCTCGGGCACGGAATCCCCCCCGAGGCAATCTCAATGGTGCCCGGCGCCGGCAGCTCCAGCGTCTGGGAAACCGTCCCCGCCGGCTGCGCAGTACCCATGAGAGCGGCACAAAGAACCGTAACGAAGCAGAACCCCGAATGCATGCAAGTGACCTCGCCAAGGGAGAAGATGGAACCATCGTGTCCGCACCCCTATGGTAGGGATGCCGATGCGCAACGTAAACAGATCGGCCACCGCGGACACCACCCGTCGATCGCGTGCGGCGTCCCCGAACTTTTCCGTTTACCCGCCGGACCTGATTTATACAATTAACCGCAGGGGGCGTGCGGCCGCCGGATCCAGCGCTGCACGCGGATGGATGCAGAGGCATCGGAGGTGTTGTGATGATGGAGAAAACCTCGCCGGATCATCCCTTGAGGCGGTTGTTCTCCGGCCTGATCGAAAGCGTCTTCTTCACCGAGATCGGCCTGTCCGACCCGCGGACCACCGAGTACCTGGCCGACCTGCTCATGGCGTTCGTTCACGTCGACCGGATCTTCGCCCTGCACGACGCAGCCGGCCGGCGGATCGAGGACGTCGCCGAGATGATCACCGAGGCCGACCTGGGCCCACGGGTCTCGCCGATCGAGCGCCAGCGGTGCGTGCACCGGCACATCGGCGACTTCACGCTCTTTTGGACCGGGGTCTACCCGGAGGGGTTGCGGCAGCTCCGCCACCCGCTCCGCAAGGACCACATGGTCGACTACCTCGAGCAAGGCAAGCGGTCCTACGCGATCGCCGGGCAGCTCTACGGCCGGGACGATCAGCCCCCCGGCGAGGTCCTCCGCCGCCTGAGCGAGAACTTCGAGTTCTGCGTCTACGGCCTCGGCGAGGTCCGCAAGGGCTGGCAGCGCCGCGATCCG
>JAWLBS010000194.1:0-9741 GCA_041687575.1 Phycisphaerae bacterium
CCGATCGCCTACCGCCCGCGCCGCCGCAGCATCGCCACGCCGCCCAGCGCCAGCAGCGCCAGCGTCGCCGGCTCGGGCACGACAAAAGAGTAGACCACGCTGCCGGCCTGCGAGATGTTGTTCGACGCCAGTGCTACGTCGAGGTCCACCCAGGATTCCAGCTTGTACGTGCCGGGGTCCAGCGCAAGATTGAAGAGGAAGTCCGGCGTCGCGACGGCGGTCGCATCGGCTGCCGCAAGGACGATGTTCGTATTCGCATCCCGCAGGGCCACCCACGGCCCCATGGTCCCGCCCGTCGGGCTGAAACTACCCGTCAGCGAGAACGGCACCGCGTCCGTCACCTCGAAGGTGATCGACAAAAGACTGGCCGCCGAAGCGCTCGATGTGTTCTGGCCGAACGTGGCCGCCGTGATGGCCGCCGTGCTGGCAACCTCACCACCCAGCAGGCCCGATGCATCCTGGAATACGCTGGACGACTGGGACGCCATCGCGCTGACGGTGCCGTACGAGCCGACGCGGAAGTCCTGCAGCGATTCGGCCATCGGGGCAAAGTCGGTCTGCGTCGCATCGTTGCTGAATGAGGCGACGATGCCGCCGTTCTGGACGGCTCCTTCGATCGATACGGTACGCTCGGCTGAAACGAGTGTCACCGCCCCCAAGGCCGGCAATGCAAATACACCGACCAACGCAAGCACGAGCGCATAGCGCTTCATGTTCCGCCTCCTCAGGCATTTCATGTTTTGCAGTTAGCGTGCCACGGCGCCGCTTCGGCGAGAAAGCAACGCAAAGGTACGTGGCAACGGGAGCCCCACCTCCCGTACTACACGTAGTGTATCAAACGGCAGGGTCGGATTCAATCTTTTCTTTCGCGGAATAAAAACGGAACATCATGGCGCCCCGCAATCACGAATCCGATACGAGGTGTCGCCATGTTCGATGTAGATGGTGCGGGCGGCTCACGCCGTCGGCTGGCTCAGCTGAAAACCATGTACAGCAGCAGCAGCGCCACCCCCAGGCCGATCATGCCGACCACGATCGTCGCCCACAGCGCCAGCACCGCCAGCGGCAGGTCCGCCATCCGCGGCTGGCGGATCGCCTTGTGGACAAGACTGATCGACAAGACCAGCGGCAGGAGCATCAGCAGCCGGCTCCGGTCACCGAACAGCGGCATCGCCGCCAGCGTCAGAAATATGTGTGTAAGACTCAACACGTCAGGAAGTTCCCGTTTACTGCCACACTTGGCCGGCGCCTAGGGGGCGCCGCGTTGCTCTTCCGTCGCGACCGGTTCGTCCCCGGCCGCCCGGCCGATCGCGTCCAGGATCACCAGCATGGCCAGCAGGCCCGCCACGCCGGCATAGATCAGGGCGATATCACTGTCCGGCCAGGGCACCGGCGGCACATCGCTGCCAGCCGTCGCCACGTACAGGACCACGACCTGCGGACCCATGCCCATCTGCGCGGCGAACCAGAGCGTGTTGTCCTTCGGATCGACGGTAAACCGCGGACCGGCCACCGCGATGCCCGTCCAGTAGGTCAGCATGATCGCGACGAACAGGACGAGCCCGCGGGCTCGATGCCCCAGCAGCCAGTGCCCCAGGCCCGGCAGGACCCATGCGGCCAGACCGATCAGGGCCGGATTGGACCCATCGGTCCGGCTGGGGGTATCGTCACGTTTTGTCATTGTCCTGGACAACCTGCAATGCCCGCCATCAACGTACCTGTTGAATTCAGTGCGGGTTATAGTAGCGACATCAATGCCGCCTGACAACAATCCCGAGCCGTTCAGGCAGATTCCGGGCGGGCCTCGCCGAACCCGGCCATCGCCTCGCGGACCTTGTGGATCCGCCGCCAGTGGCTGCCCTCCCAGAAGACCTTGCCGCACTGCTGGCAGCGGTAGAACTTCTTGGCCCACAGCAGGCTCCGCTCCGGAACCTCATTGGCCACCGACTCTTGCGGCACCAGCAGAAGCCGCCCGCCGCAAGCCATGCACCGGGGCGGCCGGACGGGCAGATTCAGGTGCTGAGCGACGTACTCCAACTGTTCGAGCCGCCGCAGACCGCGAGGGATCTGCAGGGCCCGTACGTGCCCCCGGGTGATCTGCCGCCGCTCAAAGACGCCGCCGTCACCGCTCAGGAGGATCCGGTCTTCCCGTTCCGCCTGCCGAACCAGTTCGCCATCCTCGATGTCCGGCGACCAGGTTGCGTCATACCCCATCGCCCGCAGCCACCGGGCCAGCCCGCCGCACATCGCGTCGCAGGCAAAGCGGATGTCGCCGTTGTCCTGTGGGCCAGTGTGGGGGGACGTATGTGTTGTGGATATCATCATCTGATTCTTCTGTTCGCAACGTGCTGGGCCGCACTGCCCGCCGGACCCCGAGGCGCTGCGAAGTTTTTTGTTCGAGCCGCCCTGTCATGGCCTCCGCGGCCGCCGGCGAGGTCGGCTTGGAATATCGCTATCGATTGTATACGGATCGGGCGGTTGGCAACCACGGAGATCGCAAAGGTTTGCCGGTCGACAGCTCCGCAGGTCGCCGAGGGCTTGCCCGGCAACCGCGGCGGCTGCGGCCCTATTTCGCTGCACCGGCGCCCTGCATCGTGCCCAGGCCGCGGACGGTGCCTTCGGCGGCGTGGCCGGCGGCGCGGACCCGCTCGACCACGGTCCGATACTGATCCTGGATGGACCGCGCGGCCTGATCGATCGTCCCGGACAATTGCTGGCCCACCTCGGTCAGCGCTGCCAGGACCGCCAGGGCCTGCTGGCCCGATGCGGCGTGGGGGCGTGAGGCGGCGGTCTCATCGGCTGCAGACGGCTCGATAATGACGGCCGCCAGCCCTGCCCGCAGCAGAGCCCGGCGGAGCTGCTCGACGGCAACGTCCGATAAGGTGGGATCGGGTCGCAGGATGCCCACCGCCCCGGCTGTATTGCGAGCGGCATCAACCACCTCGCGAAACGCGGCGGGCCTCCCGTCGAGCGCCAGGCGACCGAACCGGTCCATCCCGATCGTCACCGGCGGCCGGGCCCCGCGAAGAATCAGCGTCACCGGCGTGTCGACCGGCGGGATCTGCTCGGTGCGGGCGCTGAGCCACAGGTCGGCGTTGTCGGCCGAGTGCTGCTGCCGGACCGAGACGATCGCCCCGGCGAAGTCGACCACGCAGATGACCGTGCCGTCGTAATCGGCCAGCAGCCGGTTGTCGTCGGTTCGCATCGAGCCGGCGAAGACCCAGTCGATCGGTCCGGCCGGGGCGTCCCGCTTCTGGTTGTACATCCACTCCCACGCCGGAACCGTCTGCTCCTGGCCGTCCTGGCGCCAGCGGACGAGCACCTCGACCGGCGAGCCGGTTGCGGGCAGCATGACCTTGCGCTGGCTGTCGTAGTGCGGCGGGTGGCCCGGCTCCAGTCCGATAAGGCCAAGCGCCTGGAACACGTGCATCGGCTGGGCCTGGACCTGGACGATGCTCTCGTGCTCCTTGGTCCCCGGCGAGCAGGCGAACAGCTCCAGCAGCCCTTCGCGCAGGACAACCTTGCCATCGAGAAGAACGTCGCGCGAAGACCAGTCGATGTGCACGCCGGGCTGGAACTGGATCGGTCCGGCCGGGCGCGTCGAGGCGGTCGGTCGGCTGGCGGGTTGTGAATCGGCGGGCCGGGTCGCCGGGGCGGTCGCGGGCGGGGCTGCGGCCGACAGGGCCATCGGCACCGACGCCTGCATCGTCAGAAGTACAACAAGATGTAGTGCCGTGCATCGGCCGCCACGGATGCGTGCGCACGGGGCGGACCGCCGGGGTCGCGATGTCATCGGTCACCTCCGCTCGTTGCCGACCTGGATCCAGCGGTCCCGCGGGATGGGCACCCGCTCGGGCTCGAGCTGGAAGGCCCGCGAGTCGCGGGCAATGTCCTTGAACGTCAGCCGTCCCATCCGGATCGATAGCCGGTCGTCGGTCTGCGGCCAGGCGATCTCGATTTGCCGGGCGACGTAGACGGGCGAGTCGCCGACCTGCTCGTAGTCGTCCAGCGTGGAGCGCATGCGGACCCGCCCGTCGGGCTCGCGGAAGATGACCACCCGGGGCTGATGCGGCGGGTAGCGGTCGAGCCAGTACTCGCGCTGGATCCACGTGCCCCCGGCCTCTGTTGTTGCCGTATACAATAATCTGAGATATTCACTGCCCTCGAACTGGGGGATCGGGCCGATCAGGCCGGTTTGCGGCCCGGGCAGCGGCGCCAGGCCCATCGCCGGCAGGATCGTGTCGGGCGCCAGCGGCATCTGCCGCGTCGCCGCCGGCGTGACGTCCGCCCAGCGTCCCCACCACAGCTCGTTGCGCTCGGGCTTGACCCAGACCCAGAAGATCTCGTCGTTGCTGCCGATGCGCATGGCCGACGGCTCGAGCGTGTGGCCGAGGTCGAGATACAGGTGGCGCGGCGGCAGGAAGCGGAGCTTGCCGGTCAGGTCGTAGCGGCGCAGGCGGTCGTCCTGGTGGATCCGCGCGGTGACCCGCAGGCTGCCGCCGGACAGCGCCTCGGTGATGCCGGCGACGTTGTCGTTGACGGCGGCGACGGCGGCGGGGGCGGACAGCAGCGGCGGCGGGGCCGGCGGGGCCGGCTCGCGGCGCGGCGGGCAGCCGCACACGCCGGCCAGCGCGACCGGCAGGAACCAGATGAACGTGCGATGCCGCCGTGCCCGGTCCGATGTATTACACAAGTGTGTCATGAGCCTCTTCCTCCAGTCCTGCCAGCAGATCCGCGAGCTGCTGGGAGAGCGCCTCGGTGTCCTCGGCGGACAGCGTCGGGCAGATCACGTCGAACTCGGTGTCGTCGGCCGGGCGCCGCATCCGCCAGGTCTGCACGCCGGCCTGTACGGTCAGGCCGCCGTCGCGGAGGCTCTTGCGGCGCAGCAGCAGCAGCGCCAGCACGAAGCGGAGCCTTGTCGCCGGCTCGCCCTCGGTCTCGCCGAGCCGTTCGAAGACCCGCATGAGCAGCTCGGCCGGGACGTGCCGGGCCTTGCGCCGTTCGCGCGGCAGGGGCACCGTTGCCCGCCACACGCCGATGGCCCCCTGCGGGGGTTCGGTCCAGCATGCCTGATCATAGTCTTTGCGGACGTACTGGTCGTCCTCCTGCCAGATCACGGCGTAGTAGGCCTGGCCGGGCCTGAGTGGCTGCTCGCAGCGGGCACACTGCCCGGAGAACCTCCCGATCGGAAACTCGTTGGAAAAGGGGTTTGCGCTCATGGTCGCTCCGGCACGGCCGTTGCGGCGGGCGGGGCGCCCGAGTCCTGTCCGGCCGCGAGTATAGTATAATAGCATAGCATAATAGTGCGGCCGCCTACACGTCTTCGGTATCGACCTCGAGCCGGTCGCAGATGCGGTCGAAGTCGTCCAGGGTCCGATAATAGATGACGAGCCTTCCGCTCTTGCCCTTGGGGCCTTCCTTGATCTTCGTGCGGACGCCGAGGGCCTGGGTGAACCGCTGCTCCATCTGCTTGATGTGCGGGCGGGGCTCCCTGGCCGGGCCCGGCGCGGCTCTGGCCTGCCGCAGGAACTGGACCTGATGTTCGACGGCCCGGACGGACAGGTCCTGCTCGACGACCTGGCGGGCGAGCCGGATGCGGTGCTCTTCCGGTGCGCCGAGGATCGCCCGGGCGTGACCCATCGAGAGTTGCCCCGCGCGGATCAGCGACTGGACCGCCCCATCGAGTTCGAGCAGCCGCAGGTAGTTCGAGACGGTCGAGCGGTCCTGGCCGACGCGCCGGGCGAGCTGCTCGATCGGCAGGTCGAGTTTGCGGCGGAGGGTCTCATAGCCCTGGGCCTTTTCGATTGCATTGAGGTCCTCTCGCTGGATGTTCTCAATGAGGGCGAGCACGAGCATATCGTCGTCGCTGGCCTGGCGGACGAGGGCGGGAATATCCTTGAGCCCGGCGATCCGGGAGGCCCGCCAGCGGCGTTCGCCGGCGATGATCTGGTACTTGCCGCCGCTCTGGCGGAGGGTGATCGGCTGGAGGACGCCGTCGCTCTTGATCGACTGGGCGAGTTCCGCCAGGCCGGTGTCGTCGAACTGCTGGCGTGGCTGGAACGGGTTGGGCTCGATCCGGTCGATTGGCACGGTATCGACGGCCGGTCTGTCGGGCGGGGCGGGCTCGCGTTCGGCCGGCGGCGTGGCCGGCGGCGGCGCAGCTTGCACCGATACCGGTGGATGGGCGGGCGGGGCATCGCCCGTGCCGATGAGGGCGTTGAGCCCGCGTCCAAGTCGTTGCGTGCGTTTGGCCATCTCTGGATCTCCTGCCGAGTGTGCGGACCGGACCGTACGGATCGGGCGCCATTGTAGGAGGCGGGTTCGGTAATGCAATGTCGTGGCGGGGGTGGCGTTCCACATCGTTCCACGTGGAACGTCCCCTGCTCGCATCTGATGCCGACTGTCCCTGCAGGCAGCCGCCGCGTCACAGGCGAGGCCGTTCCACGTGGAACGGCCGCAAAACCTTCAATCCCGCCCCCATATATGCTATGATCCCGTCAGACGAACACAGGTCTACCGAACAGGAGCCCTTTTCCATGCTGCAGTGCGAACAGTGCGAATATGCGGAGCAGGTCCAGCCGGGCAAGATCGTCATGCGGTGCAACCCGTTTATGAACATCAAGGAGGAGGCCTGCCTGCTCAAGTGGCAGCTGCTCAAGATCGATACCATGGTCCAGGCCTACCAGGCGACCGTCCAGATGTATCAGCGGCTCGCCCCGCTGCAAGAGAAGATGTTCCGCCACATGGAGCGGGAGATCGACGATGCCGACGACGCCGACTCCTGGAAACATACCGATGACGAGGACGAGAACGGCCCGGGACCCGTTGCGTAGAACGGCCCGAGTCCGGGTGCCCGGCTGAGATCTGGTTGCCCCGGCCAGATGCCCTGCGTGCCTGCCTGTCACGGCTCGGCCAGGACCGTCACCTCACCCACGAGGATCCGGTCCGCATCAATCGCGCCATGCAGCGCGCCGGGCCGCATCTGCAGCACCCTCGGCGCCATCCCCCGCGACTGCAGGGCCTTCGCCACCGCCTCCGGACCCATTACGCTGATCCCCGCTTCACGCAACGCCGCTGACACCGCCTGGGCAAATGCGCTCGCATGGGGCGGGCCGCCCTCCCCGGATGGCGTCCAGCCTGGAACGGCCACCGCCAGGGCCTGGCCCCCACGCCCCCCGGTCAGATCGAGATTGAGGGCCAGTTGCTTCAACCAGGCAGGGGTATCGCCCGAATCTGCCGGACCCGTGACATCCTTCAGCCAGCCCATGCCCGTGGCCTCGTTGACCACCGATCCGTCCGACATCTGAACCACCCGCAACCGGTAAAGCAGCCTTGCGTCCCTCAGCGGCTGCGTCCCGGCTGAAACAATGCCCCCTTCGGCTGCCGGCCCGGCTTCTGCTGCAGACCGGACGTGCGGCAGCTTGTCCGGGTCCGCTGCTCCGTCCCCCGCAGGCCCGCCTACGGCGAGCTGCCTCTCAGCCGGGGAGGTCGGCGGAGCCTCTGGCGATGGCTGGTCACCGCCCGGCGGTTCACCGGCGACCCGGCTGTCCCCGCTTGGTTTCGCCTCGCTCGGCCGATCGGTCACCGTGGCGATGGGGCTGCCGTCGCCGGGCTCAAACGCCGACCAGACGCGCTGCTGCTGGCCGGCGGCATCCAGCACGACGTACGTTACCGACCGCGGCCTCCCATTCAGGCCCAGCCGCTGCAGGACATCGGGTTGCTCAGACTCCGGGACCACCACGCAGGGGAACCGGGTGCGGGCGGCCTTCAGGGCCGGCACCGCCTTGTCACGCCACGATGCCGGCGGGTCGAGGTTGATCGCAAGGATCCGGCTGCCGCCGTAGCGGGCCTGGACCTGCCGGACGTGGTGCAGGGCAGGGACCGCAACCGGGTCATACACGCTCCAGACACACAGTACCAGCGCCTTGCCTCGATAGTGATCGAGCAGTGCGCCCAGGGACTCAGACGTAACCTTTTGTGCGACAATAGGATAAAAGTAAGGTGCCTCAAGTTGCCCCCGCGCGGACCGGCCCGGGTCCGGCTCGGGGTAGATCGTCCGCCCCGACGGTGCACATCCAGCTGCCACGAGCACGAGCGAGACAAGAAGCCACATGCCAGCCACGGCGAGGCCAGTGTTATAGGACCTGCTATACATCGTCATCCTCCTCCCGTCGCCACGCACATGCCTGAACAGGAATCGATTCGTCCGCCGACCCACTATAAACTGAAGAGTCGCTTTGGCTATACCCGATTGTGTACCCGGAGGGCCGGCCGAATGGGTGTGTGCCAGCCATGAGTGAGCCAATGAGATACCACTATACAATTGTCGATGCCTTTACCCCGATACGTTTTCTCGGCAATGCCGCCGGTGTCGTCCGCGACGCCGAGGACCTGCCTGACAAGACCCTGAGGGCGATCGCCGCGGAGATCAACCTGAGCGAGACCGCCTTCGTCCTGCAGCCGACGGGTCCGGACGCGGAGATCCGCATCCGCTGGTTTACGCCGCAGGTCGAGGTGAAGATGTGTGGCCACGCGACGCTTGCGACCGCGCACGCACTGGCTGAGGCCGGGGAGTGGTCCGCCCGCGCGCTGTTGCGCATCGAGACGTTATCGGGCGTGCTGGCGGTCGAGGCCGAGCGGATCGGCGAGCAGCAGGTCCTCTGGCTGCACATGCCCACCCCGAAGCTCGTCCGCAAGGCGATCGACCCGACGCGCCTCGCGGAGCTGTGCGGGCTCGACTTCAAGCAGATCGTCCGCGCCCTGCCGATCGTGCAGACCCAGGACCAGGACGTGATCGTGCCGGTTCAGGACTTCCAGGTCCTGCAGGGCGCCCGGCCGCGCTTCGGCGAGCTCGGCGAGTTCTGCCGGCTCAACGGTGTGCGCGGCGTGTGCCTGACGACCCGCGAGGCCGTCAGCGCCGCGGTCACGTTGCAGTCGCGGTTTTTCGCCCCGGCTGTCGGCATCGACGAGGACCCGGCCACCGGCAGCGTCCACGGCCCGCTGGCGGCGTATGCAGTGTTACATAATATGGTGACTCTGACCGATGGCGAGGCCCTGATCGAGTGCCTGCAGACGCCCGCGACGGCGCGGGTGGGCGTGGTCCGCGTCCGCATCCACCAGGATCGCAACAACAACCTGGCCGTCAAGGTCGGCGGCCAGTGCGTCACGTCGATGCGCGGGGAACTGATCGTCGACTGACAGCTCAGTCGGGGGCCTGGCTGGCGGGGGCGGTCAGCTCCTCCAGCAGGATCGGCGATACCGGCCCCGGCGCGGCCTCGGGCTCCAGCGCCAATCGATACGACACCTGGTTCTGCGTGAGGGTCAGCACCTCGCCGATGCGCGAGACGTGATACCGGACGCGATCGACGCCGGCCAGCGGGTCGGTCAGCGTCAGGACCAGGATGCTGCCGTCGAAGGTGTACGTCCCGTCGACGGGAACGTTGCGGTGACGCCGTGTGATGGTCCCGTCGAACCGGCCGTCCTTCGTGAACGTCACGTCGCGCAGCCGAACCACGTCCGGCGCCATCGCCGTCGGCTCGATCGATCGCCACCGGCCGGCGATCAGCCCGTTGCAGCCTCCCGCCGCGCACGCCGCCATCGCCAGCAAGACCACCGGTATTCGCCATCTGTTCATCATAACACCCTCTTTCGACCAGCCGATCCACACCACGCGGCGTACCGCACGCTGTCAGGCAGGTGGGCGGCCAAAGACTCCATATCAGTGCAGTTGCCTGAAGCCCC